>JAEUUU010000166.1 GCA_016787345.1 Saprospiraceae bacterium
CCCGACCGGCTGGTCGTGGACCTTCCCCGGCGGTACGCCTGCAACTTCCACGGAACAAAATCCGGTGGTGACGTTCAATCAGGACGGCACGGTGACGGCTACTTTGGTGGTTTTCAACGGCGTATGTACCGACACGACCACGCTGAACGTGGAGATCGATATCATCGATGACGAAATCAGCAACCCTGCGGGCGTTTGCGCCGGCGGTTCGGTTGCACTGAACCCCGACGGCAACGCAGCCTACACCTACCAGTGGGCATCCATCCCGGCCGATCCGAGTCTCGATCCAAACAGCCCGAACCCGACGGTGTCGCCGATGGTGACAACGACCTACTACGTTACGATCACCAACGGCGCTTGCGTCGTGGTGGATTCGGCCGTATTAGATGTTATTCCTACGCCAGAAGCGGCTATGGCAATCACCGTCGAGAAATGCGCAGTTGAAGCATTGGTGCAATTTGGCGACCAGAGTGCCGGCAATCCGACAAGTTGGCAATGGAATTTCCCGGGTGGCGTTCCGTCGACATCCAACGATCAAAACCCGGCGGTGACTTATAACCAAAACGGCACATTCACAGCCACTTTGATTGCATCAAATGGTGATTGCGCCGATACGACTACGCAAGAAGTAACCATTAATATTGTAAATGACCTGGTCGACAACCCGCCGGCAATCTGCGCAGGTGGCGCCGTCGAACTGAATCCGGATGGCAACCTCGACTACACTTATCAATGGTCTGCCGACCCAGCCGACCCCAATCTCGACCCCGACAATCCGAACCCGACCGTTTCGCCCTCCGAAACAACCAATTATTACGTGACCATCACCAATGGCGTTTGTGTGGTACTGGACACTGCCCAGGCCACGGTCACGCCGGTACCGGATGCGGCGATGATTTATGCTTTTGAAAAATGTGTCGGCGAAGCCACGGTCCAATTTACGGACCAATCGACAGGCAACCCGACCGGCTGGTTGTGGACCTTACCCGGCGGCACGCCTGCAACTTCCACGGAACAAAATCCGCTGGTGACATTCAGCCAGGACGGCACCGTAACCGCAACATTGATTGCATTCAATGGTATCTGCGCTGATACGACCACACAGGAGGTAGTGATCAACATAGTAAACGACCAGGTTGACGACCCCGCAGCAATTTGTGAGGGCAATTCGATTGATTTAAACCCCGACGGCAATCCGGCTTACGGTTATCAGTGGGGCGCCGATCCAGTCGATCCGAATCTCGACCCGACCAGCCCGAATCCGAATGTTTCGCCTTCGGGCAGTACAAACTACTACGTGACGATCACCAATGGCGTGTGTGTGGTACTGGACACTGCCAATGTCACCGTTTTAGCTGCGCCACAGGCAATCGCAGCAGCAGGACAACAAAATTGCCTCGGCAACGCGGTTGTTCAGTTCACCGACCAAAGCCTCGGCAATCCGGTTTCATGGCAATGGTCTTTCACGCCTGGCAACCAGACTTCGATCGAAGAAAATCCAGTTCTGACCTTTAATGAAGACGGCTCGGTAACGGGCACTTTGATTGTTACGAATGCAGCCGGTTGCACAGATACCGCTACTATTTCCATCAATTATTACCTTATTGATGACATTGAGGTCAATTCCGGCAACTTCTGCCCCGGCGATTCGGTCCAAATCAATTTGGTATATAACGCCGATTACAACTACCAATGGTCTTCCGACCCGCTCGATCCTGGGCTTATCGGCAATAGCCCGAATCCGCTCGTTGCTCCGTCGCAAGCCACTTCCTATTTTGTAACAATTACCAATGGTACGTGTATCTATCAGGATACGGCAGTTGTGACCCCTTATCCTGGCGGCGCTTTGGAAGCATCGGACGACAGGATTGTTTGCGATTCCACACCGATAATCATCGAGGTGTTGAACAGCAACGGCGCTCAGTTTCAGTGGTCGGAATCGCCGGATTTCAATCCCGTGCTGGCTACCGGCGACAGTTTGACCGTGATTCCCGGCGATGGAAAATACTACTACGTACGAACGCTGGATGCCTTCTGTCCTGGGCTTGATTCCGTTTGGGTAGCCAACGCAGCGGTTGAGGTCGAAGCAGATCAACATCAGATCGACATTTGCCTTGGAAGTACTGCAGATCTCATGATCAACAATTTAAATCCAAACGACAACCTGACATACCACTGGATTCCCGACCTGCCTTCGGTAGGTAATCCGACCGTGGAGCCGCAGGATACCACGATTTATACAGCAATCGTGACCAATCAATTTGGTTGCGTGGATACGCTTTCCTTCCAGGTAAACGTGTTGCTGATCGCTGCAGAAGCACAGATTACAGGAAAAGCAGTGATTTGCCCGGGCGACTCCACGATACTCGTCGTAACGCCTGCCGGCGGAACCTCATATTCTTACGAATGGGAGCCTGCCAGCTCTTTGTCCAATCCGTTTGATTCGCTCACGTATGCATTTCCGACCGAAACGACGACTTACTTCGTGACCGTCACAGCCCTGAACACGGAGTGCACGGCAACGGCCGAGGTATCGGTGGAATTGATGACGGGAGAATGTGTGGAACCGTATATTTTCGTACCCAAGGCATTTACGCCCAATTACGACGGCAACAACGACTTGTTCCTGGTGAGAGGGGTAAATATCACTGAGATCTATTTTGTTGTGTTCAACCGCTGGGGTGAAAAGATGTACGAAACATCCGACCCCAAACACACCGGTTGGGACGGTACGTATAACGGGAAAGAACTCACACCGGATTCGTATGGCTGGTACCTGCGAGCCACCTGTGGCAACGGCGCTGTGTACGAAAACCAGGGAAATGTGACGCTATTGAAATAAAACGCGCACGCTCCGGCTAAAAATGAAAAAGGGCTCGCAGATTCGAATCTGCGAGCCCTTTTATATTCGGTATGAAAAGTGAAAGACTTATTCCACCAAGCCCCGACCCTCTTTTACGATTTTGTCTTCTTTGACCAGTTTCTTCATCAGCCGATCGAGAATGCCGTTGATAAAGTCTTTGCTTTTGTCCGTGGAGTAAATCTTGGAGATTTCGACAAATTCGTTCAACGTAACTTTTGTCGGAATGGTCGGGAAGTGCAGCAGTTCGCAAAGCGCCATTTTCAGCATAATCATGTCCAGGATGGCTACGCGATCGGAATCCCAGTTTTTCAACATAGGTTCAATCTGAGCCAGCAGCGCCTGGTCTTCCTGGCAGGTTTTGCGCAGGAGTTGCTCACCAAAATCGCGAACGGTTTCATCCGAAGGCTCAAATTCTTTATAAAAATCGCCCTGGAGCGGCATGGCTTTCATGGTTTTTTTCATGGCGCCAACCACCAGTGACTCGTCGTCCTGCCAGTTGTTGTACCGGTCTTCGGTCATTTCGGTAAAAAGGTCGTTGTTGACCAAAAAGCGGTAAAGTTCCAGCAGAATTTTGTTGTGATCCTGCTCCGTGGGTTCCGGCAAGTCGAGATACGCCTTGTATTCGGGCGTATCGGCAAACATCTGATAGATGCGGCGAATGAGATCCTCGTCCAGATTCTCGTTTGACTTGAATTTCTCTACGATATGCAGAAAATCAATGTGATTGGCGAGGCTTTTAACGAGCGGATTGTCGTACAAGCGTGGCGTAAACGTTTTGTCCTCATCACTGGGAAGCAACTTCGCAGCGCGGGTTTCCGCGTCTTTTTCTGCCTGCTGAGTTACTTTCAGCAGTAAATTCAGTTGGAATACATAAATCTCGAAGGCCTTCCAGATGCCGTCGTTGTATTCTTTCAGGAGATCGGGGAAACTGATTTGTTCATCCCGGTTAAGCATGTACAGCAACTGCATTACTTTAATGCGGACGCTACGACGGCTAAGCATAAAACTGTCAAAAAACGTTTAAGTGGTAAATAGAAATTTTCCGCCGCAAAGAAACGAAATCTTTCCCAAATTCGTCACGCGTTCAAATTTTCACCAAACGGCATACAGAGTACCCCTGTTCGGTTTGCAATCGGAGAAAATAGATGCCCGGCGCCTCGTTGTCGAGTTGCAGGTCGAAACTTTCAGCAGGAGTATTGTGCTTTTGTACAGTTTGCCCCGCGCTGTTGAGCAGTTCGAGCAGAACGTTTTGTGGTCGGTCGGCCGACCAGTTTATCCTGACAAGCCCGGTTGTGGGGTTCGGGGCAGCATCAAAACGCGTGAGCCCAGAGTATGTATCGTCGACGCCAACGGATTCCGATACAATTGCAATGTCATCAATCTGGAGAATGTAATCATCCCGTGAGTCGTGTAAAAAAGCAATGTAAACAGACTGGCCGGCATACTGCGCCAGGCTAACCGAATGCGGCTCCAGCCGGCCATGGAAGTAAGGCGCCAGCCCGCCCTCCGGCAATTCCGTGGTATCGACAAAGTAATAATTGGTGTCGGTAAAGCCATTGGCGTGTATGTACCCGGGCGAAAAGGTGTAATGAGCCATATTGAGCGAACCTGCAGAGTCGGTACTCACCATTTGCGCCGCGATAAACACCGTATCGTATTCATAGACATCGGCAAGAGGGTCGTTCGAGCCGGCTGACACCAACACTTTGTAGCCGTCGCAGTACAAGGGCCCCTGCAATGCGAGCGACTTCCACGACAACTGGTAACTGCCATTTGCCACGTATATCGGCGGAGTAATCAACCAGTTGCGATTTTGAAGAAAGATGCCGGCTCGGAAAGAACAACTGGTAAAACAACTGTTGTTGGAGGGCTCATTGGTGCCCAAATCACTTTCATGGTACCACTCGCCAGGGGTGACGCCAAAATTTTGAGCGCAGGTGGAATGGGTGCCATCCTGGTTAAAATTAACCCAGTCCAAATCGTAGCCCGTGGGGAGCGTCAGCATTACATCTGACGGATCTTCCTGGAAATTTTGAACAAATACGGTGTCTGGCGAAAAAAAAGCCTGACTAACAGCCTGGAAGGAGCATCCAAGACCAATGACGGAGGCGAAAAAGGCTTTCATGATTTATGTTGTTTGGTATAACCAACGATCAAATTCACGTTCGAGAATCGCGCGATCCACAGGCACCACACCGGGAAACTCACAAACCTGCCCCCCCGATAAATTGGACAATACGGCGATCGTTTCCAGCGAAAGCCCTGCCGCAAGTCCCAAGGTTGCCACGCTAATCACAGTATCACCTGCTCCGCTGACGTCGGCAATGTTTCGCGCAACTGTCGGGTAAATACGCCCATCCCCATCCCCGGCATCCAAATATAAGCCTTTTTCAGACAAGGTGATCATGGTCAGTCGGTTATTCAGGCGATTGCGCAGATAATCGGATGCATTTGCGAGAGAATCCGGATCGGTTTGTACCGGAAACGGTGCGCTGTCGCGTATTTCTTTCAAATTGGGTTTGAACAAATCGACATTCCGATAGGCAAAAAAATTGGCTTTTTTGGGATCAACAGTGGTTAAAACGCGCCGTTCGCGAGCCAAATTGATGAGGGATTCAATCAGGTCCGGCGTCAGCACGCCTTTGTTGTAGTCTTGAAAAATAACAGCTTTTATTTTTCCCGAATCCAGCAAATTCCGTACGATTTGGACCAAGGCTCCGGTTTCTTCCGGTGTAATATCACCGGTATCTTCCTGGTCGATCCGCAACATTTGCTGGTTATTGCCCAAAACGCGCGTTTTGACGGTTGTTCGGCGCTGAGAGGAGCGCAGCAAACCTTCCGGACTGATGCCATGCTGTGGTAACAGTGCCTGAAAAATTCCGCCGTCGGCGTCATTTCCTACGACGCTGCACAAAATCGGATGACCGCCCAGGGCGCGAATATTGAGCGCAACATTGGCCGCCCCGCCCAGCCGGTCTTCCATGCCGCGCTGCAGCACGACCGGTACCGGAGCCTCTGGTGAAATACGGCTCACCGTGCCGGTCAGATAGCGGTCGAGCATCACGTCGCCAACGACGAGTATGTGCTGGCCTTCAATTTGTTGTAGAATTTCTTTTGCGTTCAATGGTCCTGTTTTTTTGCGACCGGCAAGTCTACCGGGTCATTTTCTTTTTCCAATAACGCATCAGGCCGGCGACAGACATAAAGGCCGGATTGGCGGCTTCATAGCGTTGAATCAAATATTCGTCCGCACCTGCTTCTTTTAGTTGAGCGGCAACAAAAGCCTTGAATTGCTCAACCAGATCGGTCGGCGGCTCAGGCATTTCGGCGTATGGCTTCATCCAGTTTGCCCACGACAAAAGATTGGTTTCCAGCACGTCCAAATGCCTGTTTTTTTCATAAACAGCGTCGTAATGCGTCAAATACAACGTTTCCGAGGGTAGTTCGCGCAACAATTGAATGGATTGCTGCCAGGCTTCCACATCAATATCGGGCGGTGGACAAGGAGGCTGTACAGGGCCATTGCCAATGCGAACACCTGCAACGTCGCCGGTAAATACCACCGACCCGGTTCCTTCTCCCAACTGCCAGGCAATATGATGAATGGCATGGCCAGGAGTGTAATGCGCAACCATCGGCAACCCGAATAAATCGACCGATTGGCCGTGTTCCGGCGCATGAAGCCGATCCGTCGGGATCGGCCGCATTTCACCCCAGAGCCGGTCCATCGCATCGCCATAGATCTGACGTGCCGAATTGTACAGCCTTTCCGGCGCTGCCAAATGCGGCAACCCCTTGGGGTGCACCCAGATGTCGGCGCCGCGTTCGGCCCACACCCAGGCGGCGCCGGCATGGTCGAAATGTATATGGCTCAGAAAAACAATCCGAATATCATCGGGATTAAAACCTTTTTGCCGGATGGCATCATCCAGATGGGGCAGGGTAGAGGCGGGGCCGCATTCCACCAGCGCCAGCCCGGCGGGGTGTTCGAGCAGAAATACTGCGATAGCGTGGTCGAGGCCCTGAAATTCCAGGTCGAGCGTATGGATCTTCATGCAGAAATTTGTGGCTGCAAAGGTGAGAAGCTTCGCATAAAAAATAATAAAAATTGCCCTTGCCGGGAGACGGCAAGGGCAGCAAAACAAAACAAACTATGGGAAAGCTCGGGTCAGCCTTTCA
This sequence comes from Saprospiraceae bacterium, assembly GCA_016787345.1. Lineage (GTDB taxonomy): Bacteria > Bacteroidota > Bacteroidia > Chitinophagales > Saprospiraceae > M3007. The sequence goes on from JAEUUU010000166.1 coordinate 7,043, forward strand.
GCACTTCCCTGGCTATCACCAGTTTCTGAATTTCGGATGTACCTTCCCCGATGGTACAGAGTTTGGAATCGCGGTAGAATTTTTCCACCGGAAAATCTTTGGTATAGCCGTATCCGCCGTGTACCTGTACGGCATCGGTACTTACCCGCACAGCGACTTCGGAGGCGTAGTATTTGGCCATGGCGGCCTCTCTCGTATGGGTTTGTTTGTGGTTTTTTAAGTCGGCGGCATTGCGGGTCAGCAATTCGGCTGCTTCGATACTGGTGGCCATATCAGCCAGTTTGAAACTGATGGCCTGGAAATTGGCGATCGGTTGCCCAAACTGGTGGCGCTCCTTGGCGTAACGAACAGAGGCTTCGTAGGCGCCCTTCGCGATACCCAGGGAAAGCGCGGCGATGGAAATACGGCCACCGTCCAGGATTTTCATTGACTGAATAAACCCTTCCCCTTCCTGGCCGAGTATTTGGCTTTTATGCAAACGACAGTTGTCAAAAATCAATTCGGCCGTTTCGCTGGCGCGCATGCCTAGTTTGTTTTCTTTTTTGCCGGCATGAAATCCTGGCGTGCCGCGTTCGACGACAAAGGCCGTCATGCCCCGGCTGTCAAGCAACTCGCCCGTCCGGACAATGACCACGGCTACGTCGCCGGATTTACCGTGCGTGATCCAGTTTTTTGTACCGTTGATGACGTAATGATCACCGTCGCGCACCGCCACACACTGCATTCGGCCGGCGTCGGAACCGGTATTGGCTTCGGTCAGTCCCCAGGCGCCGATCCATTGGCCGCTGGCGAGTTTGGGCAGGTATTTGTGTTTTTGTTCCTCCGTGCCGAACGTCAGAATGTGGTTGGTACACAGAGAGTTGTGCGCCGCCACGCTCAGGCCGATCGAGCCGCAGACTTTGGCAATTTCCTCGATTACGGTGATGTATTCCTGATAACCCAGGCCTGCTCCACCGTATGCTTCGGGTACCAAAACACCCATGAAGCCATGCTCGCCCATTTGATGAAAAAGATCTACGGGAAAATGTTGCGCCTCATCCCATTCCATGACATAAGGCCGAATATGCGTTTCAGCAAAATCGCGCGCACTCTCGCGAATAAGTTGATGATTGTCCGTGTGCTGGGCAGTACTCACCATGGTTCTAATTTATTGGTCAGGTCAATTGATCGTGCACAAGCCCGCAAAGTGGTGGTTGGCCTGGCGACTGCAATAGTACGGCAAAAGTATGGCCACTCTTGCGCTGATTCGCCCAAACGCTGTATTCGGGCGACGGTTCACGCAAAAAGTTGAATTAACACACGGGAAAAGGTAAAAAAGGTAGCCGCCTTATTCAGGGTTGAAGGGAAATCGTGTGGAATTGCTCCAGTTGCGTACCATAATTATCGATGGCCCACAGACGGAACGACACCACGTCGCCGGCCTGAATAGGTTCGGAAGTAGGGCTGCCCAGAAAACGCGGTATAATTTCCAGTTCGGCCGAAATGCTGTTGGCATTGGCGTGGTTATCGCCCAGCAACACCCCGCCAAAAACACCATTGACGAAGTAGGCAAACTCCCACTGCGTGATAAACTGATCGTCGGAATCCGGCGCCGTGATACTAACCTGTATGTCGAAATTAAGTTTGTCGTCCAGGCTTTGTGTGCCGGATTGATCAAGGTCGGACCAGGTGACGGCAAAGCGTGAAAGTTCGAGCGGAAAAGGGTCGCGCTGGCAGGAAGAGAGCAGGAGCGCAAATGCACTTAAAAACAGAAATTGCTTCATATGGATCGTTTTGCCAACAAACGTACCGGCCTTTTGATTCGTTGACAAGGAACCCGATCGGGTTTAGCATCGATTTAACCCTTGCAGGATTTTAACACGAATAAATTAAATATTTAACAAAACCAATTAACACTAAAAATCATCGCTTTAATAATCATATTTACGCTTCCAGTCCTCCCGTAGTTTTTGTCGCGTTTTTTCTTCGGCAGGGTTGGCGCCTGGCTCGTACAGTATTTTTCCATCGATTTCGGCCGGCAAATTGTCCTGCTGCACAAAGTTACCGGCAAAATCATGGGCGTACTGGTAGCCCGAGCCGTAATTGAGTTCCTTCATCAGTTTGGTCGGCGCATTGCGCAAATGCAGGGGCACGGGCAAACTGCCCGTCTGGCGCACCAGCGCCCCGGCATTTTCAATGGCCATATAAGCCGAATTGCTCTTGGGCGAGGTCGCCAGGTAGATAGCGCACTGCGACAGGATGATCCTCGCTTCCGGCATGCCAATCATCCGGATTGCGTCCATGGTCGTTGTGGCGAGCAAAAGGGCATTGGGGTTGGCCAGCCCGACATCTTCTGCGGCCAGAATGACCATTCTCCGGGCAATGAATTCGATATCCTCGCCGCCGTCGAGCATGCGCGCGAGCCAGTACACGGCTGCATTGGGGTCGGAGCCGCGCATACTTTTAATAAAGGCGGAAATAATGTCGTAGTGCTGCTCACCCGTTTTATCGTACAAGGCGGCATTTTGCTGAATGAGTTCGCGCACCAGTTCATTGGTTACCCGAAATGGTTCGCCTGGTTTGCGATAATTGGCGATCAGTTCGAGGGCATTGAGCAAACGGCGCGCATCTCCACCCGAATACAACAAGAGCGCATCGTATTCCACCATTTCTATGTCAGCTGCTTTGATCTGCTCATCGTCGAGCAAAGCGCGCTGAACGAGGCCGACCAGCTCGTCTTTGCTCAAATGCTGCAACACGTACACCTGGCATCGTGACAACAAAGCCGGGATGACTTCAAAAGAAGGATTCTCGGTGGTAGCCCCGATGAGGGTCACGACGCCTTTTTCCACGGCGCCCAGCAGGGCATCCTGCTGGCTTTTTGAAAAACGGTGAATTTCGTCGATAAAAAGAATGGCGCCTTTTTGCTGAAAAAGCGTTTGTTTTTCAGCGCTTTCAATGGCCTCTCTGATGTCTTTCACGCCTGAATTGATCGCCGACAGTTGAAAAAACGGCTTGTTCAGCATGGTAGCGATCAATTGGGCCAGAGTCGTTTTCCCCACTCCGGGAGGTCCCCATAAAATAAAAGATGGCAAACGCCCGCTTTCAATAGCCTGCCGCAATACGGCGCCTTCGCCGACGAGATGTTGCTGACCAACATATTCGGCCAGGGTTTGGGGGCGCATGCGTTCGGCAAGAGGTGCGGTTGATAACACTGGGATCAAATTTGGTAATCCGTAAAAATACGACGCCCTACCTTTGCCGTACAAGAACTTCACCATGAAAGCAGTCGCCCGTACCCTAATGTTGCTCGCCATGAGCCTTTTTTCTTTTTGTAAAACGACCCAGTATGCCGATGCGCCGCGTCCGCCGGAGCAATATGACTACAACCAGGAGCCCCCGCTGATCTCCACGATCGCTATTCCTGTCACGATTTCCATCAACGACCTGACCGCCAGCCTCAACAAACGGGTCAATGGCGTAGTGTATGAAGACCTGTCGTATTACGACAACGACAACGACGGACTCATGTTCCGGGCAACCAAAACCCAGCCGCTTTCGCTCTACCTGAGCGGGCAAACCATCAAATACCGGGTGCCCCTGAAAATATGGATGCGCAAAAGCCTTTTTATCGGTTCTGCCGAAGCCGAAGGCGAATTGGCGCTGAACATGAAAACCACGTTCAGCCTCAACCCCGACTGGACCATCGGAACCGTCACAGAACTCGAATATTACGAGTGGATCAACAAACCTGTTCTGAAAACCGGCATCGGCGACATCAGCATTGAAACAATTTCCAATCTCGCCATCAACCGAAGCCGCAAAACCATGACGGCAACGCTCGACCGGCTGATCGCCCAGCAATTCAGCCTGCGCCCCTACGTACAGGATGCCTGGACGGCCTTGCAGGAGCCGGTACTCCTGTCGGAAGAATACAAAACCTGGGTCAAAACCACCCCGCTGAGCATCGGCATTACCCCGCTTCGGACCGACTGGAACAACATCTATGCTACTATCGCGGTGGAGTGCCAGAACGACGTCACCTTCGGTGAAAAGCCTTATTTCCGGCCCAATTCCACTTTGCCCAACCTGCGCTACGTCAGCGAAGACACACCGGGCGATTATCAAATCCGCATTGCTACGGATATCCCATTCCCCGAGGCGGAGCGTATGGCGCGTACGATTATGGTCGGGCAGGTTTTTCAATCGGGCAGAAAAAAGGTCAGGGTCGACGACATCCAGCTTTGGGGCAACAACGACAAACTGGTGGTGAATTCCCGTCTTTCCGGCTCGTTTAACGGCAATATTTACTTTATCGGAAAACCGGTCTTCAACCCGGTCAAAAATCAGGTGGAGGTCGCGGATCTCGATTTTCACGTCGATACCCGCAATTTTTTGCATAAATCAGCCGCCTGGATGTTTAAAGGAACCATCAAAAAACAAATGAAAGACGCCATGGTGTTTCCGCTTGAAGAGAACATCCGAACCCTTCGCACCGAAGTGCAAAGCTCGCTCGACAATTACGAACTGCAACCGGGCGTCGTGCTGAAAGGCACGATCGACAGCGTGGTGGTGCAAGATACCCGGCTGACGCCGACAAGTATTCGGGTCAATTTATTTTCAAAAGGCAAACTTAACCTCGATGTAAAAGGGCTGTAATGATGAAAAAAGCCCCGCCGCTAAGTAGCGGTCGAGGCTCCGGTCAATTTTGGGGGCTGGGTCGAATGGGGTAGTTATTGGGGTCGGTTGTCGGGGTTAATTCATCTCAAATACGGTGAAATATCCGTCGATATTGGACGACACGAGGGTCTGAAAGCGCCCTGGCGTCCATTCGTTTGCCATTTTCTGCGACAAGGCCGTACGCAAAACTTCGTACGGATGAACGTTCCAGTCAATCACTCTGCCGCTCATAAGTTCTCCCTTCCTGGCCGCAATCAGTGCCGCTTCAAACTCGGCCAGAGAGGCTGCAACAGGATCGGGTCGCCGGGCGATAAAACGGAGAAATGCATCTCCCGCATCTTCAATCCAGGCCGGCACGTTTTGTGTTGTTTCATAAAAATCGGCGACCGCGGCTTCAAAATCGCCTTGTACCTGTAGCAGGCCCGAGGTAATCAGGCAATACCGTTCAAGTTGATAAGCACGCCACCAGCGGGCAATATCGCGAACGACCGCCAGCGATGGCGATTGCGCCAGTTCTCGTTCGTAGGAGCTGCTGTCAGCCTGCACACAAAACCGCGGCGTTTTGATCAGCCGCTGCTGGATTTCCTGAAGTGTTCTGATGTCCATGTTTTGTGAAATTGAAATAGGAAGAAATACGCGCGACCTCGTCGATCACAAATTGCGCCCCGTGCAGCCGAACCGCTTCAGGCAAAATTTCATACGTGACGGCTTCCGCATTGGGGGTATGGGCGAGTGCCTGACGGGTCCAATTCAGCGTACTATCGGCCACTTTACCGGAATGGATGTCGAGTTTGTATCCCAGGTATTCGGCGCCCCCAGCAATGTGAATCTCCCGAACGGCGCCCAGATCGAGCTCGGCGAGAAAAGACTCGATATCAAACCCGTAATTGTGCGCATCGCATTCCAGATTGTACAGGTCGAGGATGAGGCCGCAACCTGTTTCGGCTGTCAGGAGATTCAAAAAACCGGCATCGCTGTACTCAGGTTGATAATCAGGCAAAAGATGCACGATGTGTTCCAGTAAAAACGGCATGCCGTACTTCGACTGGATGGTTTTTATCCTCGGGATGAGCAGTTCGAGCATGGCATCGGTGCGCGGCACAGCCAGCATGGTATTGAGGTTGTCGCCGCCCACTTTCACGTAGCCGAGGTGTTCACTGTGCCAGGCACAGTCGATATGCGGGAGCAAAAGGTCCAGGTTGTCCAGATAGGACGCATCGAATCCTTCCCAGGAACCGATTGAGAGGCCGACGCCGTGGACCAGAAATCGGACGTCTCGACTCACGCTCAGCAGGTCTTTCAGGATGTCGGGCTGTATTTCACTGATGCCGTTTCGGCGGCGGAAAATGGAATCGGGTGTGATCTCAATGAAGTCGACGTAGGGCAAAACCCCTTCGAGCAAATAGGTGTCATGCGCATCGTAAGTAGTTGAAAGCGAGGGCCCTTTCGGATGGATAAAAGGATATGGATTCATAAGGCAGAAGGGTTGAGAAGAACCTGAATTGGACGCTGAATGAGGGCCGGCAGGGAAACCCCTGCCGGCTACGGCTCATTCATTGGTTTGGGGCTTACATGCCGATGCTTTCCACTCCGGCGATGTTTTTGAAATCGCGAAAGAGTTCGTTGATCGGCGGCAACTGGCGAAACATGATGTCGAGGCCGTTCATGCCGCAGCCGGTGCAGCCGTGGAGTTCGAGGATGCGGTCGAGCGCAGCATGCAGTTCGTCGCTTTTGATGTCGCGCTTTACGCTTACCCGAACGGCGCCGGGGCGCAGTTTGCCGAAAGTGGAGAGGTCGTTCAGACCGAGGGCGGCTTTTTCAGTTGTTTGAGCCATGGTTGAAAGTTAAATGAGTGAACGGTTAATGGTTAATAATCATTTGGTTTGGGAATACAGGGTTTAGCCGGGGCGAGGGCATGGCTCCGCCATAGCGACACCTTGGGGCGTATCGCCACGAAGCCTGGTGGGGTTTATGCTGACGGTGGAATTATTTTACCAGAAGATAGGCGTCGACCAATTGGCTCTTGCGCACCAGCAGCGTGCAGTTGCGCCCTTCGATCGTCAGGCGGAGCGGCAGGTAGTCGCCCGTTTCGCCACTGGTGACTGTACGGGTTCCAATTTGCCAATCTGAACCCGAGGACGTAGCAACACCGGTGGCGGTCAGGGACGAGTTGCCCTGTACGACCTTCCCGTCAGGACCGATGAAATAAAAGTCCTGAACCAGAGGGGCATCCGAGTCCTGCACTTGCACATTCATCAACTGCCTGTTTTGAAAAGCTGTATCGAGGATGTCGTCGCCGATAATCGACAGAGGCCTCATTCTCGAAGCGGCACCGGTGGTATCGATCTTGTCGATCACATAGGCGCAATCACCCGACTTATGACCATCGGTTTTGTTGTCGGACGAACTCAACGGACAGCCAGCCAGACCAAGCACGACGGAGAGAAGCAAAAAATAAAACACGAATTTTTTCATGGCTAAGGAGAAGTTGATGAGAAATTCTAAAAACGCTTGCTTTTCACTTGATGCCTCAAATGTAGGGTAGCGGCGCGTGCTCAAAAAAATCAAATATTATTTAATTTTGAGGATTCAAAAAGAGATTAAAAAATTTACAAACAAAAGATATTCAATTAATTAAATTAATTATAGCTGATTTAATATCGTGGTTTCAAAATGCTGAATGACGAATTATTTTCTCTGATAAAATCACTGGATGGCTCTGAAAAGCGCTACTTCAAGGTATTTGCCCAGATGCATACGGAGAAAGATCGCAACAGGTATATCCGATTGTTCGACCTGATTGACGCACAGCAGACGTATGATGAAAAGGAGGTAAGACAAAGCCTGGAAAAGGCTGGCGAAAAAAGTTTTGCCTCCAATCTGTCCTTCAACAAGCGCTACCTCTACGACCTGTTGCTGAAGTGCCTGCGTAATTATCACGCCAAGCGATCAGCCCGGATCAGTCTTCTGGAAACCATGATCGATATCGCCATTTTACAGGAAAAGGCTTTGATCAAACCTGCCCGCGTTTTACTTGAAAAAGCGCGATCGATCGCCGGGCAGTACAATCACCACGCCATCGAGCTGGACCTGATTGCTCAGCAAAGGAAAGTTGTGCGGCAGTACGCCACAAAAGACGCCGAAGAAGAACTCGAAGCCATTGCCGAAGCCAATCGCCGTATTCTCGACCGGTACGAGCGTGAATTGAATGTACTGGGGCTGTACGAAAAAGTGTTTTTACAGTCGAGAAACAAAAATTATCCCGAAAAACAATTGACAGAACTCAACCAGGAAATCTGGCGCACGGTCGGGAATCAGCCCGAGGAGCCAGATTTTTCCTTCGACGGCGTGGCGTATTTCCACTTGTTGAGAAGTTTGGTCAACCGCCTCAACAGCCGGCCGGAAGAGGTCGTCCACCACTGGAGTCTGCTCATTCAACATTTTGAAAAACACCCCGAACTGCTTCGGGAGAGTGAGTATCAGGAGCGTTACCTGAATACCCTCAACAACTATTTCAGCGGGTGCAACGCATTGGGTTTGTTTGACGAATGCGTGGCTGTTGTTGAAAAAATCGGCAGGATTGAAGCCGCCAGCGCCAGATTGAAAGCGGCCGTGTTTCACACAATGCATTATTGCAACATGCTCCTTTTGGCGCAAAAGGAAAATTACGCCGCTATCGTAAATGAAGAACCGGAGATTGAAAAAGGTTTGAAAACCTACGCCGCCAATATTCCTCAAAGCCGCCAGATCGTTTTCCGTTACAACCTGGCTGTCGCTTACTACCTTGAACGCCAACCCGATATGGCGCTCGACCGGATTACCGCCATTGTGCAAGACGGCAAAAAGGAAATGCGGCAGGACGTGCAGTTTCTGGCCCGCCTTTTTCACCTTGCCCTGCATTATGAAAAAGGCAACGAAATACTGGTCGAAAATATGCTGCCCGTCATCCGGCAATATGTGCGTAAAAATCGAAAACCTGAATCAATCGAAACAAGCATTGTTGAGGCGCTGCATCTGTCGATCAAAACGGGCAAACGCTCGGCATTGGCGGCACTGAAAGAAAAACTGGATCGCGCAAAAGGCTGGGAGGAATTCAAATTCTGGGTTCGGCAACTTGTCGAGCGACGCCCTTGAACTTCAACGCCTTCCAAGCCTCGAACCAGGCTACCGATACCAGTGCCGTCAGCAGACAAATCGCAATATTGCCCATCGACACCGGGGCGAGTTTGAACAGACCATTGACCCAGGGGATAAAAAGAACAGCCGCCATAAGCGCCACGGTGATCAGCGCAATGACCGGAATATTGGGATTTTTATAAAAAATGGTTTTGACAATGGTATGCTCAAAAGAGCGATTGGCGAATGTGAGAAAAATATTACCTGCCAGCATGGTCGTAAAAACAAAAGTGCGCGTTTCGGCCTCACTGGCGCCTTGCCAGACGGCATAATGATACATACCCAAAACGCCCGCCGTCAGAACAATCCCCTGCAACACACTGAACAGCAACTCTTTGTTGGTAAACAAAGGGCTGTTAGCCTTGCGCGGTTTGTTCCGCATCAACTGGGGCTCGGTCGGTTCGTTTTCAAATGCAACGGCACAGGTCGGGTCCATAATCAGTTCGAGAAAAATAACATGGATCGGGGTCAGCATGTGCAGGTAGGTCCAGCCGAATACCAGGGGCAATACGACGGTCAGTACAATCGGGATGTGGATGGATATGATGTAACGGATTGCTTTGCGCAGGTTGGCGTAAATGCGGCGGCCGTTTTCAATAGCCACGACCATACCGCCCAGGTCGTCGTTGAGCAATACCATGGAGGCGGCGCCTTTGGCGACCTCGGTGCCCCGGCGACCCATGGCAACGCCTATCTGGGCGGCTTTCAGGGCTGGGCCGTCGTTGACGCCGTCGCCCGTCATCGCCACTACTTCGCCGTTGGCTTTGAGCGCTTCCACGACGCGCAGTTTCGCTTCGGGAAACATGCGGGCGAAAACTACCGTTTCTCCGACTTTTTCGCGGAGCACGGCCTCCGGCAGGTTCATAACGGCTTCACCGGTCAGCGGCGCCGCATGACCGATGCGCAGACCACTTTCGCGAGCAATATTAAGCGCAGTGCCGGCATGGTCGCCGGTGATCATTTTGACCTGAATACCAGCCTGATAGAATTGCTTGAATACCTCGTTGATGTTTTGTTTGGGCGGGTCGAACAAGGCGACAAGCCCCTGAAACACCCAGGGGAACTCATCCTGTTCGTTTGGAAATTCATCATCGGGCCAAACGGCGCTGGCCACCCCCAGAACGCGGTAGCCGTTGGCCGTCAGTTTTCCGACGCGGTCGTGTATTTCTTCCTGTTTTTTGTGGTCGAGGCCGCACACCCGCATGATTCGCTCCACTGCACCTTTGGTCGCAATGACCCTGTCGCCCGTCGTATTGCGGTGCAAATGGGTCATCATGGGCGGCTTTCCACTTAGCGGATATTCGTGAAAAAGCTGAAAATCGGGGCGTTTGTCGCGCATGGTCTGCTCGCCATAGGCGACGTGAATGGCTTTTTCCATGGCGTCGAACGGCTCCGGCTCGCTGGCCCACATGGCGTATTCCAGTACTTTCCCGTCGCCGGCGACATCCACGACATCCGCAACGCTCATTTGATTCTCCGTGATGGTGCCGGTTTTATCCAGACAAATCACGGTGGCCGACCCCAGGCTTTCGACTGTTTTTGGCTGTTTGACGAGCACGTTCCTGCGAGTCATACGATATGCTCCCAAAGCCATAAAAGTGGTAAATGCCACCGGAATTTCCTCCGGGATCAGCGCCAGGCCGAACGAAAGGGAGAACAACAAGGCCGCCACGACTGAATTGACGTACAGGTAATTGACGATAAAAACCAGTACAAAAGCGACCAGGCCAATCAGCATCATCAATTTGACAAATCGGTTGATCTGGTTTTGCAGCGGGGTGGGCTCCGATTCGATGGATTCGATCGACTTGCCCAGTTTTCCAAACGCGGTTTGGTGCCCTACGGCGGTCACTACGCCCACGCCCTGGCCCGAAGCGACGACTGTGCCCTGATACAACTGGTTTTCACCCTCCGCCTGCGTTTTACTGACCGGCAGAGACTCGCCGGTCAGCACTGACTCGTCGATGCTCAGATCGTTGTATTGCACCACTCGACCGTCGGCAGCCAGGCGCTCGCCTTCGGAAAAAACCATCAGGTCGCCGACGACCATATCGGAAGAGGGGATTTCGACCCGAAAACCGTTGCGAATAACCGTCACCTTGGGCTGCGCATATTCCCGCAAAGCGCGCAATGCCTTTTCACTGCGCAGTTCCTGCACGATCTCGATGGTGATGACAAAAAGGATGGAAACAGCCATTAGCCAGGCCTCCGTCTGGTCGCCCAGAAAAAAATACAGACCGCAACCCAGCACCAGAAGCAGGAACATGGGCTCGCCGGCTACTTCGAACAACAGCTTGCCCAATTGCCGTTTGGGCTGGAGGTAAAGCGTATTGGGGCCGTGGGTTTCGCGGCTTTTCTGCACTTCCTCCTCGGTTAATCCGGAGAGGGCAATCGGCTCGTCTTTGTCGGTTACATGCATGGCTGGCGGTTTTCAGACCCAGGAAGCCGTACTGCCTCCTTCCTGCAAGGAACGCACTTCCAGAATATTCGGAAAATAATCCCGCAAACTTTCATTGTGCGAAACGATGTAGATCTGCCTGAATTGTTCTTGTAAAAAATTGAGCGCCAGCATGATTTCCATACGGCGTTCTTCATCCTGACTCCCGAAAATTTCATCAAAAGCCAAAAATTCGATTCCCTGCCCCGACCCGCTGAGTTCCACAATCGCCTTGGTAATGGCGATGCGAAGGCAAAAGTTGGCCAGGTCGATCTCGCCGCCTGAAAAACGGCGGATAGGGTAGTACTCGCCGCCGTCGGCGATCTTGAAGTCGAAATTTTCGTCGACGAGGATATTCTCGTATTTGCCCCGGGTGATCCGGCTGAACAGAGCGCTGGCTTCGCGGGAGATGGAAGGGCTTACCTTTTCCAGAATTTCGTTGCGAAAACCATCCAGCGAAAGCGCCAGTTTGTCGAGTAATTCGGTTTCCGCCTGTTTGTCGCCGATTAGTCCGCGGATACGGGCATCGTTCTGCAATTTTTCCCGCTTCCGCTCAATGTCGTTGTCGATCTCCTGGCGTTTTCGCACTAGTTCGGCTGCAATAGCCGACTGGCGGGCATAGGCTTCGTCAAAACCAGCCAGCCGGGTTTTGGCGGCTTCATAGGCATCGGCATGAAACCCGATTGCTTCCAACTGACTGGTTTTTTCCTGAAATCCGGCCAGTTCAGCCTGAAAATTGATTTCGTTCTGTTCCTGCGCTTTGAGCAACAACGGCAATTCGCGGGCGATGTAAGCCTCGGTTTTAGCGAATTCGAGGTAAGCTGTTTCCAATGCATCCACATGCTGTTTCAGCGATTGGTATTCGGCTTCATTAAAATTTACTTCGCCGATCTGGTGCAGCACTTGCCGGTAACGGGTGGCTTGCGCTTCGAGGTGTTGTTTTTGTTCGGCCAGCTGATTTTGCTGCCGGATTTGTTCTTCCAGCAGGTTTTTGGCCTGTTTTGATTGCTCAAGTCGAGACCGGGCGTCCGATTCCTGCTCGCGGAGCGACAGCCCGGTTTGTTTGGCCTGTTCTTTTTCCTTTTCCAGTGCGCCGAGTTGCACTTGCTGAATATCGGCTATCTCCGTGTCCAGTTGTTGTATCACACTATCGTAGGCATCACGCACCGGCTGAAAACAGGTGGGGCAGGCTCCGTCTTTACCGATGGCTTTCAGGTTGTTCACCTTGGCCTCGCGGTCGCGGATTCGTTCGTGAAGGGTGCTGATTTCCCGCTCGATACGGCGGAATTGCTCCAGTTGGGATTCAATCCGGGCAGAAGTTTCCTTCAAAATCTGCTCCTGCTCCGCCAATGAATTTTCCAGCGATTGCAGTCGTGAAGCGGCGTCGGCCGGCACCGGGTTTTGGCGATTCAAAGCGACTATCTGTTCCTGAATGAGGGCCAGATTCCCGGTATTGACGTCAAAATTCGTTTTGCGCTGCCGGTCTTCGTCCATCGCGGCCAGTCGCGATTTGTCGCGCAAACGGTTGGCAAATTGCTCGCGGCGCGATTCAAGTTCTTTTTGTGTAGCGAGGAGATCACTTTGTCGCTGAGCCAGTTCCTGTTTTTGTTGCCGAAGGTTGGCTTGCCGCTCCTGACCGCGATCGATTTCACGCCTAAGTTCGTTAAACTGCCGGTATAATTGCTCCTGCGTATCAAATTCCTGGTGAGCCTGCCGTTGCCGCACCGCCACTTCATCGAGCGCTTTTTGCTCCCGGCTTGTTTGTTCGCCTAGGGAAAGGGATTCCGCAAGGCGCTGTTTGATCTCTTCTTCGAGCGTACGGACAGTTTCTTCGCTCAACAGCAGTTGGGCTTGCCCGCTGATCTGCTGACGAAGCGCGCGGGTATCGTCGTTGATGCGTTTTTTGATCTCGTCGAGGTTGTCGAGGCCGAGCATTTTTCGGACCATACGCTGGCGTTCGGCGCCAGTGGCTTCGGAGAGTTCCGCCAGTTCTTTTTGCCCGGAAAATACAGATCGCCGGAAACCGTCGCGCTCCATGTTGAGCAGCCGGGCGATTTCTTCGTTGACGGGCAAAACGCCTTTGGCGATCAGTTCGTCGTTTTTGAACAACTCCGCACCGGCGGTCAGGATTTTGCCCCGGAATTCGCGTTTGACCAGAAAACGTTCGAGTCCGAGGGTAAAACCGAGGTGCAGGGCCACCGTGGCTTTGGGCTCGGCAAAGGAAGAACGCACCATTTCTTTCTCCAGTCCCTGGCCGAAAAGACAAAAAAGGATAGCGTCGAACAGTGTGGATTTGCCCGCCCCGTTGCGGCCCACCACCCCCACCAGTCCTTCCCGAAACTCGAGATCGAGCAGACCGTACTGCTTGAAATTTTCCAGATGAAGTGTGTTGAGAATCATAGGTTTTCAGGTTTGATGGGGATTGAAATAGTGCCGGGCGCGTTCGACGAGTTTTTCTGCCAGGACCAGGTTGTCGGGGTATCGGCTGCGCAAATAATCGGCAAAAATGCCATCGAGGCGGTCGAACTGGTTGGCTTCGATTTGGTGCGCAAAGTTCCGGTCAGCCACAAGCCTGCGTTTGGGCAAAATCTGGAAACTGTCGGGGAAAATTTGCCGCAGGCGGATATTGGACAACTCCATGGCCTGCTCCGCTTTGATTTCGTTGAAATTGATGCTGATAATAGCCTGGCTTGTGTTGTTGGCGGAGCGGAAAGCCAGCAGTTCTTCCTGCAATTCGGCAATAATTTTGTTTTGACAGTTGACCAGATCGAGTTTCAGCCACGGACGGGTTTTGATCGGATGGAACTGCATCTTGAACCCTCCATCGGGCAGGGCATCCAGTTCGACAAAGCCCTTTTCCGCCCCGATTTCCGTATCGCTCATTCGTTCCGTGGAGCCGGCGTACCAGGCCTGCGGAACGACGCTGGTCTGCTGGAAATTGTGCCAGTGGCCAAGGGCGACGTACTGGAATCCTGCCAGTTTTTCGATGAATTCGGGCGGATAAATCTGCTCGCCATATTCCTCCATCAGGTAGGTTTTGCCCAGCGAGGTGTGTAAAAGCAGCAAATTCCACCTGTTGGACAAGGGTTGAAGACGGGCGAGTTCCTGCTGAAGCAAACGATCGTCGTTGATGTGCGGCACGCCGTGGACGGCCAGTTCGCCAAATTCGTGCACTTCGTATTGCTCTCCAAAAACGGGAACCACACATTCCAGGCTCCGCAAAGCGCGGAGAATCGGACTGGTATAAATGGTTTTGGGCGTTTCATGGTTGCCAGCAATAATGACGACTGGGATTCTGGCGTCGCACAATCGCCGCAGTTGTTCCAGGCCGAGCGTCAGGGCGCGATTGCTGGGGCTGGGGCGGTGGAAAAAATCGCCCGAATGCACCACGACATCGGGACGAATGACAAGAATCTGGTCGATCACTGCCTCGAAAGCATCGTACAAATCCTGTTCGCGCGCATTGATCCCGCGTGTGTTGACGACGTCGTAGGCTTGATAGCCGAGGTGAGTATCCGAGAAATGAATGATTTTCATGGTAGCGGCGCAGGTAACGCGTCACCGCCAAAAGTACGAAGCCGTTCTAGTTTACCGGATCGGATTTCAGCCGGACGTAGGCGATATAATCCGTTTGCGGCGGGTTGGCGATGCCGAGGCTGCGGCCCATGGTCACGATCTGGCCCCGGTGGTAGGTGCTGTGCTGCAATACCGTCAGGATGATTTCGGAAGCCATGTGGGTAAATTCCTTACCCGAAGTGGTTTTGTAAACGACGTTTCCGGCAATAAAATCATCGGATTGCTGCACCAGAAACTGCGCGAGTTTTTCCGAAGAACGTAACACGCCTTCAAAAACGTCCTGAATAAGGCCGTCGTATTGTTTGGAAGGAAATGCATCCGGCGAGACGCCCTGCAGACGTTCGAACCACAGGTATTGGGCATCCCAAATGTGCAAAAAGGTCATCCGAAGGGTTGGAAAACTCGATGGCGTCTGGCGATCCATCAGTTCGAGGGGCTGATCGGACATCCAGTCGATGATACGCTGGTTGGCCCAGTGGTTGTACACGGCGTAGTCGCGGAGCAATGATTGAAGCGTCATGACAAGGTTGCTTTATCCGATAGCGAATATCGGGTTTTCTCCTTCTTCAGCGGCAATTTCGCCGCGTTTTTTCTGAAGCACGGCCATGTAAAAACCGTCGAAACCTTCGTCTTGCGGCAGGATTTTAAGGTCTTTTACCAGGCTGAAATCGCGTCCGGCTTCACTGGCCAGGAAAGCAGCCACTTGTTGTTCGTTTTCGGAGGGCAGGATGCTGCAGGTGGCATATACCATTCGCCCGCCTGCCTTGAGAATGGGGCTATACGACTGCAGGATCTCCTGTTGTGTTTTTTTGAGTTTTTCGATCGAATCCAGGGTCATTTTCCATTTGGAATCAGGATTGCGCCGGATGACGCCCAGGCCGCTGCAAGGCACATCGAGCAGCAGGCGGTCGGCCGAATCGTACAAACGTTTGATGACCTTGTTGTTCTCAATGACGCGGGTCTCGATATTGGCAACGCCGGCCCGGCGCGCGCGGGTGCGCAATTCTTCGAGTTTCCAGTTGAGGGTATCGAGCGCGATGAGCGTACCCCGGTTTTGCATCAGCGCGGCCAGGTGCAGCGACTTGCCGCCGCCTCCGGCACAGGCATCCACGACACGCTGCCCGGGCCAGGGCATGAGTAGCGGCGCTACTTGCTGACTGCTGTAATCCTGTACTTCGAACCAGCCATCCTGAAAGGCTTTTGTCTGGAACACATTCTGGCGGCGTTGCAACACCAGCGCGTCGCTGTCTTCGCCATACGGCTCGGTCTCAATGCCTTCTGTGCGAAGGGCCTGACGCAAAGCCATGCGGTCGGTGCGGAGCCGGTTGGCGCGCAGCACTACTTGTGCAGGTTTGTTGAGCCAGGCCAGGGTTTCATCCCAGCGATCGCCCAGTTCGGCAGCCCCGAGTTCGTCGAGCCAGTCGGGGATACTTTCACGGAACTTGCGAATATTGCGCAGTTCCGTTGCTTTTTTCAGGATAAAAGGCGGATTGAGCGACTTGAATTCAATCCAGTTGGGCAACGGTACCGGATTTTCCTTTACCAAAAAATGCACCCCTACGAGCAGCCAGAAATCTGCCTCGTTGTGTGGCGTAATGCCCAGAATCTCGGTATAAAGCCGGTAATACCGTACGATTTCGTAGGTTGTTTCGGCAATAAAAGCCCGGTCGCGGCTGCCCGCTTTGGTATTCTGGCGAAGGGTGTTTTCAATTACTTTGTCGGCGTGACGGTTGTCGCGGAAGATAGATTGCAACCCTTGGGCTACGGCGCGAACCAGGAGCGGATGGAGACGATCAGACGTGGATTTCACAACATTTTCAAAAAAACCGGGCAAAGGTAGTTTTTCGTAACACTTTTCAAAGACAACAAAAGCCTGCGGCCAAATTCTGTCGTCTGCGCCCCGGCCTTCCGTCCAACGATACCTAACTTGCACTCGAAATTTTTCTATATCGAAAATATGCTGACCCTTCGACAAGCAATACTCCGAATCGACCGTCAATCCTATCAAATTCTGCCGGAGCGGTCTAACTCATTTGCCGAGTTGTATGTTGATTTTCAACAAAATACTGAAAAATACGGCCAGCGATATACCATCTACCTTCACCCCAAACAAGACCTGAACGTCGGGGGACTTGAACTGCAGTTCAACCTTCAACTCTCGCCCGCGGCGCGGTTTCTGGCCAACGGATTCCAATCGTGGAGTGAAACCCGCTTTTTGCATCCGAACGACCAAATACCCCGTCTTCGCGGGCTGGCCCGGTCGAGAATGGGTATTTACGGAGACGAACACATCGCCGGCATTCCAAGAGGAAAAGGTTATCTGCATGCCTGGACCTACACGGTACTGGCGGAAAGCGGCCTTTTTCGCCTGATGGGCTCATTGAATGAAAGCACGGGTTTTACGGCTTTTATCTACGATCACCACAACGCCGTACTCACCGTCAGGAAAGATCTGGACGGTCTGGCTTTGACTCATTCGTTCCCGGCAATGGATATCTGGATGGGGGAGGGGACGGAAAAAGAAGTCTATGACAGGTACTTCGCCCTGCTCCGCGACAATGTAGTTTATCATTATCGGGCTCCCGACCGGGAACGCGGTATACTTGGCTGGACCAGTTGGTACCGCCATTTCAACAAAATTTCTGAGGAAATCCTGCTCGACAACCTGCGCGGTGTGGTGGAAAGCGGGTTGCCGTTCCGCTATTTTCAGATCGACGACGGGTGGCAATCCGCCGTTGGCGACTGGTTTTCCGTTCGACCCGAATTCCCGGGAGGGATGGCCAAAATGGCTGCTGAAATTCGGAGTGCCGGCCTTGTTCCAGGTATATGGATGGCGCCCTTTGTGGCATCGGCACATTCCGAACTGGCTCGAAAACACCCCGACTGGCTCTTGAAGGACGGGAAGGGCAAACCCTTGCGGGCCGGCTGGAACCCCTTATGGGGCGGTTGGTATCATGCGCTCGATATTTACCACCCCAAAGTACAGGAGTACCTGAGCGGCGTATTTCACCTGGTGCGAGAAAAATGGGGCTACCGGCTGTTCAAGCTGGATTTCCTATTTGCCGCCTGTCTGGCGCCGCCCCGCTCCAAAACCCGGGGACAAGTGATGGCCGACGCCATTGATTTTCTGCGCCACCAACTGGGCGACGACCAGTTTCTGGCCTGCGGCGTACCGCTAGGTTCGGTGATGGGTCGTGCGGAATTCTGCCGTATCGGCGGCGATGTGCACATGCGCTGGGAGCATCGGCTGCTCAACTGGCTTCGGCACCGCGAGCGCGTCAGCACCCTGGCCTCGCTGCGCTCGACGCTCTCGCGCTGGGCCCTGGACGGGCGGGCATTCGGCAATGATCCGGACGTGTTTATTTTACGGAATGATCATCAGCGACTGAATCCCGATCAGCAGAATACATTACTGACAGTCAATGCGTTGTTAGGCGCATTGCTGTTCACCTCCGACCATCCTGGCGAATATTCGGAGCTACAAAGCGAAAAAATAACCGCGGCTTTGCATTTGGGCAAAAGCAGGGTAGAGCAGGTCACGGAATTAATGCCCGATGTGTACAGGATCGGGTTTCGTCTTGGCGAGGAAGATTTTTGGGGGTTAGTCAATCTCAACAGTCGCGTCGTCCGGGTGCCTTTAATGTCAAACGGCCGGGAAGAACTCCGGCCGTTTGAAACGAAAATTATCAATCGAGGAGAACTCAGTTCAAGCTGATGTGCTCCGGCATATCGGCCAGAATTTCGAAGACGTTGCCCTTGTTATACATGACCTGGCTCCACAGTTCGCGGGGCTTGGTTTTGAAAAGATAATTGGCATCCATGTCTGCCTGCACCCAGGAACCGTAGCCGAGTTCTTCGCTGAGTTGGCCCGACGACCAGCCGGAATACCCCACGAAAAAGCGGATGTTGTGCGGTTCGATGAGTTGCGAGCTGATGAGAAACTTGAGTTGTTCAAAATCGCCGCCCCACCACACACCGTCGGCTACTTTTACACTTTCCTCCAGCAAATCCCCCACATTGTGAACGTAGTGCAGGGTATCCGTCTGCACCGGTCCGCCGTAAAAAACCTCCGTTTCGAATTTTGGAAATTCGGTCATCAGGTCGTTCAGGCCCATGTCGATGCTCTTGTTCAAAATAAAACCGACACTTCCTTCATCGTGATGTTCGCACAATAAAACGACTGCACGCCGGAAATAGGGATCCTGCATGAATGGTTCTGCCAGCAAAATCTGGCCGCTTTTCACTTCTTGCTGCGCTGCCATGTTGGGAAAAAATTCAGGTACGACACGAATTTAGGGGATCATAACGCATCCGTTGCGATTTCCTTGTTGATTTTTCTGATCATTCCCCGCAGAACTGCCCCGGATCCGCCCACTTCAACGAATTCGTTAATTCCGTTGGCGATCATGTTTTCAACGGTTTGCGTCCATCGCACCGGTGAGGTTAGCTGGGCTACGAGGTTGCGGCGGATTTCCTCCGGATCGGTAACCGGCTGAGCGTGAACATTTTGATACACCGGACAAATCGGTTGGGCAAATGCCGTGGCATTGATCGCAGCAGCGAGTTCGTCTTGCGCGGGCTGCATTAGAGGCGAGTGGAATGCACCGCCAACGGCCAATACCACGACCCTGCGGGCGCCGGCTTCCTGCAATTTGGCCACGGCCAGTTCGATACCTTTCCGCGACCCGGAAATGACGAGTTGGCCGGGCGAATTGTAATTGGCCGGCACAACGATTTCCTCTTTGATGGCGGCGCAAATCTCTTCGACAACGGCGTCGTCCATACCCAGCACCGCCGCCATGGTACTGTCGGCCAGTTCGCAGGCTTTTTGCATGGCGAAGGCGCGTTGGCTCACAAGCCGTAGCGCGCTTTCGAATGAAAGTGCGCCGGCAGCGGCCAGCGCGGTAAACTCGCCGAGCGAATGGCCGGCCACGGCGTCGGGGCGGAATTGATCGCCGGCGATGTTGGCGCGTACGATACTTTCGAGGAACACGGCGGGTTGAGTGACCCTGGTTTGCGTGAGGTCTTCTTTCGACCCTTCAAACATGACGTCGGTAAGGCGCCAGCCGAGTATGTCGTTGGCCGCTTCAAACAGTTCGCGCGCCTGGGCATTTTCGGCGTATAATTCTTTGCCCATGCCTTCGAATTGCGATCCCTGTCCGGGAAATACGTAAGCTTTCATAAACAGTAATAAACGTTCAAATCAATGGATATTTAGAGAAAAAGCGTCTGGAGCGCGCGCCACAACTGACCTTTCCGGTTTTTGTCAGGCTCTACCAGACCGAGTTTTTCGGCAAATAAAAAACTCGTGTGTTGAAAATGGAAAGGCTGGTACAAATTGACCTGAATGCGAAAGCCGAGTTGTTCGGGACTTATTCCAAAAACAAGTACCTGTGTCGGCTGTTTAACTTTCAAAATGCCCGAGAGCGCTATGCTGCCGGATGCAGGCACTTCGACTAGTAAGCAGTCTTGTAATAAATTCAACTGAGCGGCAGCGAGCACCTTGGTGAGAAAAGCGCGGTTGTCGGGCAGGTTTTCATCCGAACTCAGGATAACCATAACCCTGCGCGCAAAACTGCCCTCGATGTGTTCGGGCAGACTGTTTTCAGGGCTGAGAAAAATCAGATCGTCGGGAGAAAACATAGGGTAAAAGTAAATAATCGGATACAGACGGAACTTTCGCCCGCAAAGTATTTTTTTAAAAGAAAGCTAAGGTCCGTAAAATTTAGTTCTGAATATTTGAAAAAAGAATTTGCCTTGTAAAATTTTATTTTCATCATTTGCTAAAAACCTCCTTATCTTTGCCTCACCAATCACTCAGGTTTTCACCGCATAACCACCACTCCGCACATGGCTGTCAAATTTCCCATTACAGTCACCACCACAACTCAAACCAGGCTGCACGATGTTGATTTTTCCAACATCCCGTTTGGGAAGGTGATTTCCGACCACATGTTTATCGTTGATTATGACGGTACACAGTGGGTAAACCCTCGAATCGAACCATTCCAGCGTTTCGACATTTCGCCCGCCAACCTGGCCTTGCACTACGGTCAGAGCATCTTTGAAGGTATGAAAGCCTCCAAACGCAACGGCGAACCTGTCTTGTTCCGTCCCGAACTGCACGCACGCCGACTCAACGTTTCCGCCGAACGCATGTGTATGCCGCAACTGCCCGAAGAACTCTTCATGCAAGGCCTGCAAATGCTTGTTGATCTCGATCGCGACTGGATTCCCGAAAAAGAAGACCACTCGCTCTACATCCGGCCGCTGATGTTTGCCACCGACGAATACTTCGGTGTGCATGCTTCCGAAAAATATCGATTCCTCATTTTCACCGGCCCGGTCGGTCCGTACTACCCCAAACCCGTCAAACTCTGGGTAGAAGAGGTATTTACCCGCGCTGCACAGGGCGGTGTAGGAGAAGCCAAATGCGCTGGCAACTACGGCGCCTCACTGTTGCCCGCCATGCGCGCCAAAAAAGCCGGCTACGACCAGGTCATGTGGATGGACGCAACGGAGAAAAAATATGTACAGGAAGTAGGCACCATGAACCTCTTTTTCGTGATCGACGGCAAAGTGGTGACGCCTGCTACGACCGGCACTATTCTCCGCGGCGTAACGCGCGACGCCTTTGTCGCCTTGCTGAAAGACTGGGGTTACGTTGTAGAAGACCGTCTGCTCAGTATTGCCGAGATTGCCGACGCCTACTGGCGCGGCGCCTTGCAGGAGTGTTTTGGCGCAGGTACGGCCGCCGTCGTCAGCCACGTGAGCGACATCACCTGGCGCGACCGCAAACTGGAACTGCCTCCTGTGGATGCGCAACACCGTCCGATCGGTACGCGCCTGAAAACGTACATCAACCGCCTTCGTATGGGTCTTGAAGAAGACAAACACGGTTGGCTGCATTCCTGCGACAATTCCGGTGTTTGGGAACTTGTTCAGGGTGGCGAAGAGGTAGGCATTCCGGCCTGATCCGAGCCATCGACGGGATAAAAACAAAAGCCCGGCCACACGTTTGAGGTGGCCGGGCTTTTTTTGTTGCGCGGTTCAGAACGCCGGCGCCACGGGTTTATTGGCGAGTATGATTTCGATTTTTTCCATCACCTCGGGCGTCAGCCGGGGAATGAGGTCGAGCGCGCCCAGCGTTTCTTCCAGTTGTGCTGTTTTAGAGGCGCCCAGAATGACCGTGCTGACATTCGGGTTGTGCGCGCACCAGGCAATCGCCAGTTTGGCCAGCGTAGTGCCCAGTTCTTTGGCGAGCGTATCGAGTGCCCGCACCTTTTCGATGTGGTCGGGCGTGAGGTTTCTTTCTTTGAGCCATTCCATCCCTTCGATGCTGAGACGGGTGTTTGCAGGAAACTGGCTCAGGTATTTATCCGTGAGAATACCCGAAAAAAGCGGCGACCAAATGGTGGTACCGAGCCCCACGGTTTTGTAGATCTGGGAAAACTCGACTTCCACCTTGTCGCGTACGAACATATTATACTGGGGCTGCTCCATGACGGGGCCGATCAGGCGGTTGTCGCGGGCCACCATGTGCGCCGCCATAATTTCCTGGGCGCTCCATTCCGAAGTACCCCAGTACAGTATTTTTCCCTGAGCGATGAGATGGTTCATCGCCCAGACAGTTTCCTCCATAGGCGTGTTTTTGTCGGGTCGGTGGCAGAAGTACAGGTCTATATAATCTACCTGCAGCCGCTTCAAGCTGGCGTGACACGCTTCGAAAATGTGTTTGCGGCTAAGGCCTGTCTGGTTGGGTAGCTTTCCGCCGTCGCCCCAGAACACTTTGGACGAAACCAGCCAACTGCTGCGCTGCCAGTTCATTTTTTTCAAAATATTACCCATGACGACCTCGCTTTGTCCCCGGGCATAAATTTCGGCGTTATCAAAAAAATTGATGCCGTTTTCGTAGGCCAGGATCATGAGTTTTTCGGCGACGTCGTCGCTGATTTGTTTGCCAAACGTGAGCCAGGAGCCGAGTGACAAAGCGCTTACCTGTAGGCCGGACTTGCCGAGTTTGCGGTATTCCATATTATTTGAAGATATTGAAGGAATTGATGTGAAGTTTGAATGATTTAAAGTCCAATTTTGCCACAAAAAAATGATCGCCAACACGCCTGCTCCTCCTTATTACGCTGTCATCTTTACTTCCATTCGCACCGAAGTGGATAAAGGTTATGAAGAAATGGCAAACAGAATGGTCGAATTGGCGGCCCTGCAACCCGGCTTTTTAGGCATTGAATCGGCAAGAGACAGCCTGGGCATTTCCGTTTCTTATTGGGACAGCCTGGAAAACATCCGGCAATGGAAATTGGTTGCCGAACATCGGTTGGCCCAGGAACTCGGCAGGGCCGATTGGTACAGCGCATACAAAACCCGTATATGCCTGGTAGAAAGAGACTACGGGTTTGAGCGGTAGGCCGTTAAAACAGCCCGATTCCGTATTTGAACAGCCAAACAAACGCCAAAACGCCCGTGGCAATCACGACACCACGCATGCTGAGATCCCATCGGCGGCGGCGGAAGATGTTCAGGGGAATCATGTTGAGCGCAATCGCCACAATGGCCAACGTGCGCTCCCGGAAATTCGGTGAAAACCCCGCTCCGCTGGCAGCGCCTTTTACTTCAAGCAGCGAGAACACCTGATAAAGCAGAACAAAACTAAATACGGGCAACAGGATGCCAAATACCAGGCCGGCCCAGATTTCATTGCGGTTGAGCATGTTTTTTTAGTGATGAGTGATGAGTAATGAGTGATGAATAGTTGTGGCGGAACGTAAACAGACCGCCCATACAACCCCGCAACCTATAAACTCTATAAACCCTATAAACCCTGTAAACCCTGTAAACCCCTTCTATCAACCTTCATCAACCCTAACATTCAGGGTTTCCAGCGGTTTCAGGCCCGTCATCGCTTTGTAATTGGTCAGGTCGTGCATCGAGGGCACTACGGAAATGTAGATTTCGTCGAGGGCCAGTACGTCGGAATCGGGTGCGGTATCGTCGTTGATAAACTTTCCGCTCAGCCAGTAGTAGGGTTGCCCGTTGGGGTCGCGGCCCTCTACAAACTCTTCCACCCAGCGCGCTTCTGCCTGCCGGCAAATCCGTACACCTTTGATCGGCGAAGTCGGGATATTGACGTTCAGGAGGTTACCATGTGGGAACGGTTGAGCGAGCGCGAATTGCATGATTTCCCGCACCCAGGGTTGGGCAGGGGAGAAGTCGGCGTCGAAACTAAAATCGAGCAGAGAAAAACCGATGCTTTTGATGCCTTCCAGCGAGGCCTCCATGGCGGCCGACAGCGTGCCGGAATAAATGATGTTGATGGAAGCGTTGCTGCCGTGGTTGATCCCTGAAACACAGAGGTCGATTTTTCGTTCTTTTAATACAACGTGTTTGGCAAGTTTGACGCAATCGACCGGCGTTCCGGAACACTCCCAGGCTTCGATACCCGGAAACGGTTTGACTTTTTTCAAACGAAGGGGATCATGGATGGTGATTGCGTGCCCTTTGCCACTTTGTGGAGAATCCGGTGCAACTACAACGACCTCTCCGAGTTGGGTGGCAACTTCGACCAAAGCCCGGATACCAGGCGCTACGATGCCGTCGTCGTTGGTGACTAGAATTAATGGTTTGCTCATGGCGCAAAATTAAACGGATGCCAAAGGAATACGGATTATTAATTTTTTGCCCTAACATTGCACATAAATTGTTGGGCTTCAACAACAATCAAAAAAAATAGCCAACCCTTTGTTCTAAAGACCCATCCTGCTCACCAAACCTTTTATCATGAAACGACTCCTTCTTGTTTGTGCGGTACTGTTTTCTCTGGCTCCCGCCTTCGCTCAACAAGGCCCTTTTTACCTTATGTTTAACCTGGCTTGTATGGATCAGCTGGAGTATCGCTCGGCATACTCTGGCGCCAGCACGATCAGTTTTCTTTTCCGCCCAAACGCTAACGAGTACTATGTTCTGACGGGCGGTAGCAGCGGCATCACCTCGGCCACGCTTCCGCGCAATACCAAAGACTGCCGCGACGTCGTGCTCGACGACCCCCTGGTCGAATCGGTCAACAACCTGACCAAACAAATGTACGTGGTGCAACAAACCCAGTCGGGTTATGTCCTGACGCCCATTATCGGCATCACACATATTACCCGTAGCGGCACCTATTACATTTTCAGGGCCAATACCTACTCCTTTGCACTGGATACCACCCGACTGATGTACGGCGCCAATCTGGCCAGTATCGGATCGCCTTCGGCTGTCTATTTCACTGGTTTGAAAGATATCTACAACTGCCGTTTCCAGTATTCGTTCCGCCGGGAACCCACCCGTCCGAACATGGAAAAATCGGATTTCGACTTTATCCCCGGCGTAGGGATTGTGGCCGACAAGCCCGGTATGACCGCCACCGAAGCTGAAACCAATCAGAGTAAACTCTGGGCGGTCAATGGCCGCCCGCTCGACGATTACCTGGCAGCGCTTTGCGGCCGCCAACCGGGCACCACTACCACAGGCGCGCCTCCGCAATACTCCGGCTACCCTTATGGCACAACACCCGACAAGGAAGAAGCATCCATTACTTACGGCACTCCAAGCGCCCCGCAATCTCAGCCCTTGGCGCCTTCCATCAATCCACAAACCGGACTAGCCAACTGCCCCGAACCTTTCGGAAAAGGCTACCATATCGTACAGCCGGGTGAAAGCCTGCTCGCCATTTCCCGTACGTACAAAGTCTCCATGCAAGACCTTGTGAACTGGAACAAAATCAAAAACCCCGACAAAATCGAGGTCTGCCAGAAAATCTGGCTGCAAAAGCCCCCGGCCAATGCGACTACTACGCCCAAAGGCAATGGCGCCATTTCGCGCCCGCAACCGCAATCCGGCCGTACCGTGGTCGACCAGTCTATCTACTGGAACCAAACACAAGGCAACATCGCCCCAACTCCTACGACACCAGCAGGTACACCAGGCCAAGCCGATTATTGGGGGCAAATTTCCGGCAGCTCACGCCCGGTTCTTATTCACGTCGTACAACGCGGCGAAACCCTGAGCGGCCTGGCCAAACACTACGGCTATACCGATGAACGCTTCCGCCGAATGAACGGCTTCCCGGCAGCAGGCGATTATCGCTTGCAGGAAGGACAGCAAGTGATCGTGTCCGATTGCGAATACGACATTAACAGCCC
Source organism: Saprospiraceae bacterium (assembly GCA_016787345.1). Lineage (GTDB taxonomy): Bacteria > Bacteroidota > Bacteroidia > Chitinophagales > Saprospiraceae > M3007. Next base: position 33,086 of record JAEUUU010000166.1, read on the forward strand.
TACGCCGACGACCATTATTTCCACACCTCCGGGCAGTGTAATGACCCCGCCTCAGATTCTGCCACCGAACACCGATCAGAAAAAAGCCAAAATGGCGGGTGGAGCCCCCTCGACAGTAGTGCCCCTGACTTCCTCTTCCGGTGCGCCCTGGTCCAATTCCGCTCCGGCTCCTGTCATGTCCTCAACCGGTGGCAATCCGACTCCGACACCGGTCAGTTCGGTGCCCAACAATCAGTTTCTCGAAAACTCGGTCATCGATACCGGTAAAGAAGGCGGCTACGTGCCGCCGGGCGCCCGGACAACTCCTGCACCCGTCAACCGCAATGCGCCGGGCTTAACCCCGGCGCCCTCCTCTGCACCCGCTTCCAATGCGCCCCTGCAGGAATACGTTGTCAAACAAGGCGATACCATTCGCTCGATCGCCATCAAATACAAAGTCAACGAATCCGAACTTGCCGTCACCAATGGCCTCGACCCGAACGAAACTTTGGTGCCAGGCAAACGCCTCCTGATTCCACGCAATTGATTGTTTACCTGAAAAAAAAGAGGCTGTTTCACATGACCGGAGAGTAAGAAGCCGGGGTTGTGAAACAGCCTCTTTTTTTACTAAAAACCCAGATTCAGGGTCAGCATCCAGTGTGTACCGGCCTGCGGGAAAAAGCCGGTTTGGTTATAAGTACTCCCATTTTCCAGCCGGGTGTACGGATCAAATGGCCGATTGTCGAACCCGGACGTGTAGCGATAGGTCCAGCCGTTGGAACTGTACCGGGCATCGAACAAATTAAATACGCCCAAAACTACCCCCAATTGATTGCCGTTTCGGCAAATGACATCGTAATTCAGGCGGAAATCGCTAAATAAATAAGCAGGCAAAGTGGTGTTGGGGCTCCCGGTATTATCCAAAAACTGCTGCCCGATGTATTTACCAATCAACGCCAGCCGCAGCGTGTGGTCGTTTTTTTCAGGCAAACAATACCAGGCTACTTCGGCGCGCCCCATCCATTCCGGTGAAAAAGCCAGCGGCGCATCGAGGTATTCGAAGATATCCTGGCCGCCAGTATCCCAATTGTCCCTGTATTCCACGTATTTTCTGATTCTGTTACGGCTCGCTGTCGCATTAGCGCTGCATTCCCATCGGCTATCAGGGCGCCAGGTCAATTCTGCTTCCACTCCCGCGCGGTAGCTGTCGGGCACATTCGTGCGGATGTAAGCGCCCACGTCGTTCAGGCGCCCGTCGAGCACCAACTGGTCGCGATATTGCATCCAAAAGGCGTTGATCGTCATCATCCAGTTGGCGTAACTGTTCGTCTTGAGTCCCAATTCCCAGTCGAGCAGGCGTTCGGGCCTGGGCCGGCCTTGTGGGGTAGACTGAGTGAAGTCGTCGCGGTTGGGTTCGCGGTGCGCCACGCCGAAGAAGCCGTAAGCCGACCATTTTTGGGCAAATTTCCAGTTGAAACCCGCTTTGGGATTAAAGAAGACGAAATTGACCTGTTGATCGGTGGGCTCAAGCACGGCGTTGAAGCCCCTGAATTGGTAGTTTATCGCGCGAACCTGAAGATCCAGGAATCCACGCCAGCCATTGCTGAAGCCAATTTCCGTTTTCAGATAAGAATTCGCATCTGTTTTTGATGCATCGTTTTCGTAGTATCGGTGGCCTTTGGGCGAAGTGGCCAATTGCGCCCAAATCACTTCGCCAAAATGTACGCCGTCGTATCGACTGATCGCACCGCCCCACAAGAGGGTAGGCGGCCCCGACAAACCAGGCGGATTCACCGGTGGCGCCCATCGCAACGCGAATGTCGCACCATAAAAATGATTATCGAGCCAACGCCTGCGCACCAGGTCACTGATTACCAGTGAAGTATCAGCAATGTTAGATGCGGGCATGTTATACTCAGTTAATATTTGCCCAGATCGATATTGCTCAAAAAAACCAAAACCTCTCGTATAGTGCCCGTTGATTTGCAAACTGAGGCCGTATAGCATTTGCCGTTTGTAATGCAACAAATAATGCCGCTGGGTGTAATCGTCCACTTCATTGGGGTAGGGTAGGCCGGGTTGTTCAATCCCGGCTGTATTGAAAGTTCGCTTTTCAGGGTCATCAATGTATTGTGCCGGCACGCCATTCCAGGCCTGATAGGTAATCTCGTGCCCGGAGAGCAGGTGAGCCTGAATGGATTGCTGCTCGTCGATATAGGTACCAGTGAGATGTACCGCGTTGAGATCGACGCTGGCCCTGTCGATAAAGCCGTCTGAACGCAGGGTCGACAAGCGCCCGGAAAATGCCCAGCGGTTTTTCAACAGGCCCGTCGTCGCCCTGATTGCGTATTTTCGGGTATCAAAAGCGCCAATGCTGGCATTCAACAAGGCCGAAGGTTCCGCCTCGACTTTTGAGAGATCGATGTTGACAGTTGCGCCGAAGGAACCTGCGCCATTCGTGCTTGCGCCCACACCCCGTTGTACCTGAATTTCACTGGCAGAAGAAGCCAGGTCGGGCATGTTGACCCAAAACACGCCCTGGCTTTCCGCATCATTGAGCGGCACGCCATTGAGCGTGACGTTTATCCGGGTGGGATCGCTGCCGCGTATCCGAAGGCCGGTGTAGCCGATTCCGGCGCCAGCGTCGGAGCTTTCTACCAGCGAGGGCGTCGCACTCAACAAAAAAGGAATATCCTGACTTTGAAGGGTTTGTGCGATTTTTTGGGCGGAGAAATTGGTGTGTGGAACCGGTGTTTGTGCGCTGGCCCGGGTTGCCTGAATGACCACGGTATTCAGGGTCAATGAGTCAGGTACCTTGTTTTGTGCAAAAGCCGAGTTACTCAGGGCGAGCAAACAAATTACTGCCAGTACGCAATGCGCTCCGGATGTTTGGTTGATAAAAAACATAATGATGAAAAATGAGTGAAACATCCACTTGCGAAGGGGTTTCGCAAGCGTAGTGATGCCACTACCCCTCTCAGTTCCCTTCCCGGCATTACCCGGGCAGGTTCGATGGGTATAATCTCAGCCTGCAGCAGGGAAAGCGCTACAGACACCCCAATGAGATAAAGAATCCTGATCGGCTGCCGGTTTGGACCGTAATAAGACGCACACAGGCGGCTGCCGGGACTTTTAACTGCCCCGCAAAGGTCGGGAAAGTTTTTCAATTGCTGCGATTGCCTGCGCCAGTCGAGCCGACTCCTTTCCGTCGATGATCTCAAATCGTGCATTCGTTTCCGACAGCAACGTCCGGTACATTTCAAACAACTCTTCGCGGTGGTTGGGGTGTTCGCGAAGCGGATCGGGTTGCCAGGGCAAATCAGGCGAACAAAGCAGGTACAAATCAGCGGCAGCAGGCGCACCGTAGCCTTTTCGCCAGAACATATCCGTGCCAAAGCGGAATTGCTCCCAAACTTTTAAGACCGTCCAGTCGGTATCCCGAATTGCGAACTGAACGGCCCGGGCGCCATACCAGTTTTCCCATGATTTCTGCCCCTTACCTATGGTACTGAGGTCTTCTTTTTTGTACGAACGGCCGAGCCATTCAAGATAATATCGCGCAAATTCGGGCGTCCACGGTTCCGATAATGCCTTTGCCAGTTGGCAAGCCAGGGTTGTTTTGCCGGAGGATTCCGGCCCGGTAATCACAATACTGAAATGTCGTTCTTTCACGGATGCAAAGATGCAAAGCCTTATTTTTGCGGCAACATGCATCAGTTAGAACCATATTTCCGCTGGCGAGACTTTTATACTGCAGAAGAAGACGAACGGTCTCCTTTTTTTGGCCGCACATACAGCGAGTTTGAGTTTTCCCTTCGGCTGTACAACTACTTTCTGCATCCGCAATGGGACGAATTCGGCTCCTCGACGCTGTATGGCAAGATTCTTTTTGTCGATTATGATGAGCAGTACGCCTTGATTGAATTAATCGGCGAGTGGAACGACACATTGCACAACGACATCATGTACCTCAAGCGAAATGTCGTCGACCCGTTGATGAAACACGGCATCGTCAAGTTTGTATTTTTTTGCGAAAACGTGCTCAATTTTCACGCTTCCGAGGATGATTATTACGCGGAATGGGCTGAAGAAGTGGGGGAGGAGCATGGCTGGATAGTTTTGATCAACGTGCGTCAGCATGTCGAAGAGGAATTGTCCGCCGCCCGGTTGCAGCATTATCTTAACTTCGGCGAGCAGTACAACAACATTATATGGCATCCGCAAAAGCCCCAAACCGTATTCTTGCTCGTGCAGGCACTGGTGGACGGGCGAATCCGGCAAATAGCAGGTTAAGGCACACATGGAGCAAACATTGGAAAATACAGATCACAAGTTCAAAAGCGGCTTTGTGAACATCATTGGCAAGCCCAATGCCGGAAAGTCCACTTTGATGAATGCGCTGGTTGGAGAACGGATGAGCATTATCACCCCCAAGCCGCAAACAACCAGGCATCGCATTATGGGTATTTTGACCGGGGAGAACTTCCAGGCGGTTTTTTCAGATACGCCAGGTTTTGTCAAAAATCCCAATTATGCCATGCACCGCGCCATGAATTCAATGGTAGTGGGTACACTGGAAGACGCGGATTTACTGCTATTCGTCGTAGACCTCACAGAAGAAATGGACCCGGACGACCCCATGCTAACCATCCTGAAAAGAGCAGAATCGCCGGTAATTCTTGTGCTGAACAAAACGGACAAGGTAGCGGCCCAAAGGCCTACCGATGTGGGCAACTGGTGGACGCGGCGCGTCGAAAATATTACGCAAACCTGTACGATTTCCGCGTTAAAAGGAGAAGGTACAGATTCGCTGCGTCAGGTAATCCTTCAATATTTGCCCGAAGGACCAGCATATTTTCCGCCCGATCAACTGACGGACAGAATCGAGCGCTTTTTTGTCAGCGAGATCATTCGGGAGAAAATCTTCTTATTATTTACGGATGAAGTACCGTATTCCTGCGAGGTCAGCATCGAGGAATTCAAGGAATCGACTACCAAAACAGGCGAACCGCTGGCCAGAATTCGGGCCAATATTTTTGTACTGCGCGAAACACAAAAAGCCATTTTGCTGGGCCACCAAGGCACAGCCATTAAAAAACTGGGTACGCTGGCACGTATGGAAATTGAACGTTTTTTGGAATCAAAGGTATTTCTGGAACTCACCGTAAAAGTGCGCGACAACTGGCGCGACGACGAGCGCTCTTTACAGCAATTCGGCTATGTCTGAAACTGGGTTCGTTCCAGTTTGAACGTCAGGCTTACGCTATCGTAAATAGAAACCAGCAATCCGGCTTTAAAGCCGCACTTTTCCAAAACATGCCTCGATGAAGCGTTTTCAGGATCGACATAGGCGATCAGAAATGAGCGGTCGAAGCGGCTAAACGCGTAGTCGCACAGATTCCGGGCTACTTCGGTAGCGATGCCTTTTCCCCAAAACTCTTTCAACAATACATAACCGATCTCAAGGTCGTTGCCCTCTTTCCATTCGGCCTCCCGCAATACGCAATGCCCCGCTATGGCTCCCGTTTCTGCCCAAACGATCAGCCAAACGCCCATATCGGGGCATTTGACTTCGTAATCCTTCCACAAAAGCAGCCGTGCTTTAACCGACTCGATATCTGTGTCAGGCGTACGGATAAAGCGCATAACATCCGGATCGCTCTGCATCCGGTAAGCTTGCATAAGATCCGCTACCGGATCAAGTCTTCGGAAAGTAAGTCGGGAAGTGGGTGGAAGAATCATGATAAGGACAAAAAAAAGACGGCAGCGTTTCAGAAACGCTACCGTCAGAAATATAACCCCAAAAAACCTAAGACAAAAATAGGCCAACAAATCTTCTTTTACAAGAAAGCGCTGAAAAATTTTTGATTAAAAAAAAGTCCCTCCCCATACGTTTATGGAGAAGGACGTCATCAAAACACGCTTCATTTTAAACCTTTATCTTGAATGCCCAAATAAATGGCATATCTGTCGGATCGCAATAGGTTACATTCAGGTACTCTAGTAGCAAATGTACGACTACTCGGCTTTTTCTTGTTGTTTTTCGTGCATTATTTCGCGCTTTAAGGGATTTCACGTGTAAAATCGGAAACGCAAAAATAAGTCCGGTCAAAAACGGTATGATTATTCGGCAATAAAGAAGGAAGGAGAATGCAGAACACCGCTTTCAGCAGCGAATTCGTGGAAGGACTATAATGTTCACCGGATTACGGCGCGAAGATACTTGTCGTTAATTTGTATTTGCAATACTATGAAGTTTTTCAAATTTAGATATTTATTAAAACAACCTGTATAATTCTGATTTACAATTATATAGCCTGGCTTTTTATTTTTCTTAAATATTAAATTATTTCCGGAGAATTGTACCTGGACTTCCGGGCAAGCAATGCTGAGAAGCAATTTACCTTTGTTGCCAAAGATTTGGAATATGCAAGCCATTTTGATTCGCAATGCACGAATGATCAACCGAGGTGCAACCTTAAAAACTGACCTTTTGATCAAAGACGGGCGAATTGCCCGGATAGCCCCTCAAATAGACGCCAATGCCGATATCGAACTCGATGCCACCGGAAATCTCGTGTTGCCCGGCATTATCGACGACCAGGTGCATTTTCGCGAACCCGGTCTGACGCACAAAGCCAGCATTCAAACCGAAAGCCGTGCCGCGGTGGCAGGAGGTGTAACTTCTTTTATGGAAATGCCAAATGTGCAGCCCCCTTCTGTCACACAAGAGTTGTTGGAACGAAAATATCAGATCGGCGCCGAGACATCTCTCGCCAATTACTCCTTCTATATGGGGGTCACCAACGATAATTATGAGGAGGTCATGCGAACAGACGCCTCAAAAATTTGTGGCATCAAGATTTTCATGGGCAGCAGTACAGGCAATATGCTGGTCGACAATCCTAATACCCTTGAACGGATTTTTGCGGATGCACCAACCCTGATCGCTACGCACTGTGAAGACGAACAAACTGTACTGCATCAACTCGAGGCGTATAAAAAACGCTACGGCGATCATCTGACGGCCGCTTTTCATCCGCGCATCAGGAATGCAAAAGCCTGTTACCTGTCCTCATCTTTTGCTGTGTCGCTGGCCAAAAAACATAACACCCGCTTGCATATTTTGCACCTGACCACTGCTCGCGAGCTGGATCTCTTTGAGAATAAAACACCCCTGGAAAAAAAGTTGATCACTTCTGAGGTGTGCGTACATCATTTGTGGTTTCACAGCGGCGATTACGCTCGCCTGGGCAACCTGATCAAGTGTAACCCAGCCATTAAAGGGAAAAAAGAACGCGACGCGTTATTCCCGGCTTTGTTGGACGACCGTCTGGATGTAATCGCTACGGATCATGCGCCGCACACCTGGGACGAAAAAGCGCAGGATTATCTCAAAGCGCCGGCCGGCCTGCCCCTGGTGCAACATAGTCTGAACGTAATGCTCGAATTTTACCATCAGGGTAAAATTTCACTGGAAAAAATTGTCGAGAAAATGTGTCACGCACCTGCCATCGCTTTCCGGGTAAAAGATCGCGGTTTCCTGGACGAAGGCTACTGGGCCGACCTGAGCATTGTCGATCCGGACGAGCAATGGACGGTCAGCCCTGACAACATTTACTACAAATGCGGATGGTCGCCTTTTTCGAAAAAACAGTTTCGGGGAAGGGTAAAGACCACTATTGTCAACGGCCATCTGGCATGGCACAACAAGCACTTTAATGAAACGCAAATGGGACAGCGCCTGCTCTTCAACCGGTAGGCGCTCCATACCTTTGCGCCCGCTCATCACCGGCGCCTGAAAATTATTTATCGATTATGAAAGAACTCAAATCTTATTTCGAGGCAAATAAAGATCGTTTCCTCGACGAATTACTTGATCTGCTGCGCATCCCGTCCATCAGTGCCGATCCCAAATACGCCCCCGACGTGCGCAGAATGGCAGAAGCCACGGCCGAACACCTTAGAAAAGTCGGGGCCGATCAGGTCGAAATTTTCCCGACGGACGGGCACCCGATTGTTTACGGTGAAAAAATGGTCGATCCCAAGGCGCCGACAGTGCTGGTATATGGCCACTACGACGTCCAACCCCCGGACCCGCTCGATCTGTGGGACAGCCCTCCCTTCGAACCGGTCGTAAAAAAGACCAAATTGCATCCGCAGGGCGCCATTTTCGCTCGAGGCGCCTGTGACGACAAAGGGCAGTTCTTTATGCACGTCAAAGCTTTCGAAATGATGATGCAGCAAAACAAGCTCTCCTGCAACGTCAAATTCATGATCGAGGGCGAGGAAGAAGTCGGATCGAAAAACCTGGAAAAATTCTGCCGTGACAACCGGAAGAAACTTTCCTGCGATGTAGTCCTCATCTCCGATACCAGTATCATCGACAACCAGACGCCCAGCCTGACGGTCGGGCTGCGCGGCTTGTGCTACATGGAAGTTGAGGTTACCGGCCCCAACAAAGACCTGCATTCCGGCGTTTACGGCGGCGCTGTGGCCAACCCGGTCAATGTACTTTGCCAAATGATCGCTTCCTTGCACGACAGCAAGCGCCGTATCACCGTCGAAGGCTTCTACGATGATGTTGAAAAAGTAAGCGGCAAAGAGCGCAAAGCCATGAATGAAGCGCCTTACGACGAAAAGCAGTACATGAAAAGCCTCGGTGTCGCCGAACTGATGGGCGAAAAAGGCTTCACGACCATCGAAAGAACCGGTATTCGCCCAACACTCGACGTGAACGGTATTTGGGGCGGCTATATCGGCGAAGGCGCCAAAACCGTACTTCCATCCAAAGCGTTTGCCAAAATTTCCATGCGCCTGGTACCGAATCAGGACCCGAAAAAAATCGAAAAACTCTTCGCCCGTCACTTCGAAAAACTTGCCCCGAAGTCGGTCAAGGTAAAAGTAACCGCTCACCACGGCGGCTACCCGGTTGTGGTGCCCACCAATTCTGTCGAGTACAAAGCGGCCGAAAAAGCCATGGAACAAGCCTTCGGCAAAAAGCCCCTGCCGCAGCGCGGGGGCGGTAGCATCCCGATCGTCGCCATGTTCGATCAGGTGCTCGACGCCCGCTCGGTACTGATGGGTTTCGGCCTCGATTCCGACGACATCCATTCGCCCAACGAACACTATGGCCTCTACAACTATTACAAAGGCATCGAAACGATACCTTACTTCTACCAATTTTATGCCTCGCTTAAAAAGAAGTAAAGCCTCTACCAATCATTTATCACACAACTATTATCACTCATTATGAAAAAAATCCTCTTGCTCGCCATCCTGGCGCTGATTGCTTTGAGCGCCCAGGCCCAAAAAAATGGCGATAAAAAAGCCAAGCCGGCTGCGAAAGACGGCGTAATCACCGTAGAAGAAGCCCAGGCCCAAAAAAATGGCGATAAAAAAGCCAAACCGGCTGCCCCCCAAATCAGCCTTAAAACCGGCGCTGACAGTGCCAGCTACGCCTACGGCATCGTATTGGCCAGCAGCGTACGCCGCCAAATGAGCGCCGATCTGAACACCGAAGCCCTGCTGGCCGGCCTTCGCGCCGCGCTTGCCGACGATAGCACCTTGATCAAAGCCGACGACGCCAACCGCGTTTTCACCGATTACAACCGCCAGGCGCAGGCCAAAGCCGGTGAAGCCAGCAAAGTCGCCGGAAAGAAATTTCTGGAAGAAAACAAAAAACGCGCCGGCGTGGTGACGACCGCCAGCGGACTGCAGTACGAAATCCTGAAAAAAGGCGCCGGCACCGCTCACCCCGCCGCCACCGACAAGGTAAAAGTGCACTACCATGGCACCAATATCGACGGGTCTGTTTTCGACAGCAGCGTGGAGCGCGGCCAACCCATCACTTTCGGGCTCAACCAGGTCATCAAAGGCTGGACCGAAGGGGTGCAACTGATGCACGTGGGAGATAAATTCAAATTCTTCATCCCGAGCGACCTGGCTTACGGCGAACGTTCGCCAAGCCCGAAGATTAAACCGAATTCCACCTTGATCTTTGAAGTGGAGTTGCTGGAAATCAACCCGAGTAATTAATTGTCTGATAGCCGGGGAAGCCCCCGGCGGCATATTTTTATACGCAAAGCGCGCCATGGATTTTTCCTGGCGCGCTTTGCCGCTTTTATTCTCAGAATACGGCTATTCCTTTACAAATACTGAACATGCCCCATCTGCATCGGCATACCAAAGTTGTTGAGTCCCCAGATGGCGCCATTATGGTCGATACTGTAGTAAAAGCCATTGGGAAACATGTACAACCAGGCAAATGCCGGGTTCATGGAAGCGACACGTGTAGCGACGAGGCTTGAAAAATTGGTCACGGGATTGACCATAACGACCTGATTGCCAGGCGTAACGAAATAACTGTTCATATCCCCGTTAAAATAACACCGGGCCACATACTGTTGTGGCGGAGGGGGTGGGGGAGGCGGTGGTTCCGGTCGCCGCGGTTTCTCCGGCTCCTCGGGACGATCGTCGAGATCTCGTGCAATATTGAACAAAGCCAGTTTCAGCGAGTTAAACTCCTTTTCCTCTGCTACGCCGGCGAGCCGGCGGCGTTTGAACTCCGACCAGTTTCCCTTTTGCAAATAAACCTGGTCCTGCAAATCGCGATAATGCCCCGCATCGGAATACTCCAGCAGCAGCTGAATCGCCTTGTCGATCTCGTTTTCGCCAATTAATTCGCGGACGCGTTGGGTATCGGGTTTCATATCTCGGTTTTGTACCGGCAAAAATTTGCAATTCCGGGCGAATATTTTTCTTTTGCCCGAACTATTCCACATTCCATGAATCAAACACACTATCGAGCGCTCGTGATGTTGGTTGTATACCTGATCCTGCGATTTGTCGGGGGCTCATTCGGCCAACTCGTTTTGTATCCGGTCACTTTGCTGGTCACCTTTCTTCATGAATTCGGCCATGCTCTTGGCGCCTTGCTAAGCGGCGGTTCTGTGGTCGGACTGAACATCGCGCCTGACGGCAGCGGCTACACAACGACACGCGGCGGCAGTGCAGCCCTGATTTTAATGGGCGGATACCTGGGTAGCGCTATCCTGGGCAATATTCTCTTTTACATCGGTGTGCGAAAAAAAGCGCTTACCGACACAACGCTGAAAGTGCTGGCCGGCCTTATGGCCTTCTCGGGCATTATCTGGTTTGAATCCTTTGTGAGCACCGGATTGTTGTTTGCCTTTGCTGTTTCCCTCTGGCTGATCGCTGCCCGCACCAATTGGGATCAGGATGTTTTGATGTTTCTCGGCCTGGCGGCGGTGTTATACATCATTCAGGACTTCCGGGTAGGCCCTCAAAGCGACCTGGCGAAGTACGAACAGGTTGTCGGCATCTTTCCCGCGCAGGTCTGGACGTACATTTGGCTTGGCGCGGCAGCAATTCTGTTTTACCTGAACCTTCGCCAGATTTTCGGCAGGCGTTTTTTCAAAATGTAACGGATGTTTAAAAAAATATCTCTTCGAAGAATGTCTCACCTGCTGGTGGGGTATATGCTGCTGGCATTCAGCTGGTGGGCGGTGCATTTGTGGGTGCAAAACGACCTTTTACTGCAAAAACAAAAGGAATTGCTGGAGTGCCAGTTTTCACGCAACGATACACGCGGCGTCAATCTGAGCGCGCTGGAAGAAACCGCCGAATACAAAAAAATCGTACACAAATGGGAACGCCGGCGCGTGATGATCTTTACTGAAGGACTGTTTTTTACCGGTTGTCTGGTCCTCGGCCTCTGGATCGTCAACCGCTCGGCCAACCGCGAACTGGCCCTGGCCCGCCAGCGTCGCAATTTTTTACTGAGCATTACCCACGAACTGAAATCCCCGTTGGCAGCACTCCGTTTGACCATGGAAACATTCAGTCGCCGCGAACTGACCCGCGAGCAAGTGGAAAAACTGACGGCCAACGGCTTGCGGGAAACCAGCCGCCTGTCGACCCTCGTGGAAGACATGCTGCTTGCGGCCCGGCTTGAATCCAACTGGCAACCCCTCGCCGAACCTATCGATCTGAGACTGTTGGTGAAAGACATCATAGCCAACCTGAAAATCCGATTCCCGGAAGCCGATATTCAGGTGCAAATACAACCCAATCTCGCTCCGGTGTCGGCCGATCGCTCCGGACTGATCTCCGTGATTCAAAATTTGCTGGAAAATGCGTTAAAATATTCACCCCAGGGCGCCTCCGTTATTTTTTTAGCCGAACGAACCGCTGTCAATCGCCTTTCCATCCGGGTAAAAGACCAGGGCTCGGGCGTGCCCGATGCCGAAAAACAGACCATTTTTGAAAAATTTTACCGGCTTGGCAATGAAGAAACCCGGAAAACGACCGGCACCGGATTGGGCCTGTACATCGTTCAACAAGTAGTAAAAGCCCACAACGGCACCATCCAGGTACTTGACAATCAGCCCAACGGGACGATCATGGCCATCGAAATGCAGGCATGAAAAAACATACTCCCCCCGAAAATATCTTCGATCAACTCGTCATCGATCTTACGCCACAATACGGGCTCGGAGAAGCGCGCAGCATTGCCCGGATAGTATTTGAAGACGCATTTGGACTCCGAAACGGCCCTTACCACCTTTCTGACCAGGTAGCTGAGCAGCAATTTATCGCTATCCGCCAGCGCCTTCTGTCGGGCGAACCCGTTCAATACGTGCTCGGTGAGGCCGATTTTTTCGGATTCAAATTCAAAGTCTCACCCGATGTCCTGATCCCTCGCCAGGAAACGGAGGAACTGGTGGCCTGGGCGATTGAATGGATAAAAAACACGCCCGCCAGGGTACTCGATATTGGCACAGGCAGCGGCTGCATCGCCATTACCATTGCCAAAAAATGCCAAAATGCAGCCGTATTTGCTATCGACAAAAGTGAGTCCGCCCTTTACATTGCCCGTGAAAACGCCGAAAATCTGAGCGTTTCCGTCAATTTTTCTCAACAGGATATATTGAATGAAAATACCTGGTCCGATTTACCGGCATTCGATTTTATCCTGAGCAATCCTCCATATATACCCCGACAGGAGGCCAAATTGATGCCCCGGCATGTTTTGAAACACGAGCCGCACCTGGCGCTGTTTGTCGACGACGGCGACCCTTTGTTGTTTTATCGCGCTATCGCCCGGTTTGCCAGACTGAAACTCCATCCGGGAGGGCGATTGATGTTTGAGTGCAACGAATTCAACGCCCGACAGGTGTACGAACTGCTGGTCGAAGAAGGTTTTTCGGAAGTTGAATTGCGCAAAGACCTCTCCGGCGCCGACCGCATGGTGAATGGCATCCGGCGACACCCAAGGATCTAAATTTACCCGAGACTACCTGCCCTCGGCCGACAATCTTACTTTTGTGGCATGTTTGATACCACGCAAAAAATCGGCATTCTCGGTGGCGGCCAACTGGGCAAAATGCTCTGCCTCGCCGCGGCCAACTGGGATTTTAAAACCTGTGTTCTTGACGCTTCTCCCGACTTCCCGGCTGGTCCGGTTGCCTTTGAATTTACGCCGGGCGATTTTAAAAACTACGACGACGTACTGAGATTTGGGCAGGATAAATCTTTGATTACCATAGAAATAGAGCACGTGAATACCGACGCCCTGCGCGAACTTGAAAAATGGGGTATCGCGGTGCATCCTCGCCCCGACGCGCTCGACACGATCAAAGACAAGGGGCTGCAAAAGCAATTTTTCTCTGCGCATCAGATCCCCAGCGCACCGTACGAGATTTTTGACGACGAAAAACAACTCAAATCAGCCATAGAAGCAGGCAGATGGGCCTTGCCCCTGGTGCAAAAAACGCGAACAGCCGGCTACGATGGCCGCGGGGTAGCCGTCCTGCGAACCACTGCCGACCTGGAAAGCAAACTGTTACAGGGCCCTTGTCTGGCCGAAGAACTCGTACCGATACAAACCGAACTGGCCGTTATCGCCGCACGGAATACGCTCGGAGCGGTAAAGGTATTTCCGGCAGTAGAAATGGACTTTCATCCCGAAGCCAACCTGGTCGAGTGGTTGATTTGTCCGGCTCGTATTTCCCCACTTGTCGCTGCCCGTGCCGAGGCCCTTGCCGAACAAGTCATTCAGGCCTTCGATATCTGCGGACTGCTGGCAGTGGAGATGTTTCTGACGCACGACGGCGACCTGCTGGTAAACGAAGTCGCGCCACGGCCACACAATAGCGGGCACCACACGATCAACAGCGCGCCGACCAGCCAGTTTGAGCAACACCTGAGAGCAATCTGCGGGCTGCCACTGGGCGAAACCGATCAGACATTACCGGCAGTCATGCTGAATCTGCTTGGCGAGCCCGGTTTCAAAGGCCCTGTGCGTTACAGTGGGGTAGAGGAGTGCCTGGCGCTCGGGGGCGTGCATATCCATTTATACGGCAAAGCCACTACGTCGCCGTTTCGTAAAATGGGGCACGTAACGGCTACCGCAACGACAATCGAAGAGGCTTTGAAAAAAGCGCGTATCGTAAAAGACAAATTGAAAGTAATTGCCTGACAAACAGCATTATGGCAAAAAAAAATACGACAAACGCTAACAACAGAAACCCCGTAGCCTGGATGGCCGCGACAGTCAGCTTGTGCGCGCTTGTTGTTTCTTTGTATCAAACCTATTTGCAAAGAAAGCAGCAATATGCATCTGTATGGCCGCGTCTGGAAGTATACTCCTTCAACCAAATTGCCGACAGTTCGTATCAATGCGGATTTCGTGTAATGAACCGGGGCGTGGGGCCCGCAATTATTGAATCCGTAGAACTGCAGGTAAACGAAAAAAACACCCGGCAACTGGGTGAATTTGCCGGTTTTTTGCTCGATACCCGTCCGAATCTCGCCGAGGTCAACAACTCGATTAACGACCTCGTTTCGGTCGGTACATTTATTCCTGCCGGGCAAGAAATCGACTGGCTGGCGTTCACCGCCAAAGTAACCGATCGCTACTGGCTTGATCCTGCGCTGCAAAATGCGCGCATTTTGATCCGATATACCTCTATTTATGGTGAAAAATGGGAGGTGTGCCTTGGATGCCCCGATTACCCGCACCACATCAAATTAAACTGACAAAAAACGCACAATATGGTAGCCATCATCATGGGTTCCGACTCCGATCTTCCGGTTATGCAAAAAGCGGCGGATATACTCACCGAACTGAAAGTGCCCTTCGAAATGACAATCGTGTCGGCGCACCGCACCCCCGATCGTATGTTTCAATTTGCCCGAACGGCCTATGACCGCGGCCTGCGCGTCATCATCGCCGGAGCCGGAGGGGCTGCTCATTTGCCGGGCATGGTGGCCGCTATCACACCGCTGCCGGTCATAGGCGTACCGGTAAAATCGTCCAACTCGATCGACGGCTGGGACAGCATTTTATCCATCCTGCAAATGCCGGAAGGGGTACCCGTGGCCACCGTTGCATTGAACGCTGCACGCAACGCTGGCATACTGGCTGCCCAGATGCTGGCTACCCACGATGCGGATTTGTTTCAGCGAATCGCCGATTTTAAAAAAGGCCTGGAATCCAAGGTTCTGGACAAAGCCGAACAACTTTTTGGTAAATAAGCGGCTGTATCAGAGCAGTTTTTTCAACTCCGAAACAATGTCGGTGTAGGCCAGGTCGGTGTTGGCAAATTCGCGAACCGATCGTTTTTGCGATGGCAGGGATTTCAATTTGACCAATTCAAACTCTTCAAACCCCTGCAACTCTTCCAGTTTGACGGGCACGACGGTTTTTCCGCCAGCCCGGGCTTCTTCCACCAGATCATACCATTCCGTACCGAACAGGTTGAGCGACAAAAGGGCAATTACTGCCCGGGAGCCTGCAATTGCCTTTCGGCCTTCATCTACGTGCGCGCCGTCGAAACGACTGTCCTGAATATCGTGGACGCGCAATTTGTTGGACAACACCAGCAATTTCAGGTGCTTGCTCAATTGTTTGAAATGCTCCGTATCGGCCGGATCGTACACGATGACGAACAGCGGGGGACCTGCCGGGGGCACCTCGCCTCCATTTCCACTGTTTCCGGCTTCCAGATCATTGAGCAACTGTAACAGTCCCATGCGCACCTCTGCCGGGGCATTTGGATCGGTATTGATACCAGCGCCTAGGTTCGACTTGTAGTCGGCCAACCGGCCTTGCATGGCCAAAAGTTTATTCAGTTGTACGGGATTGGGATTCGCCTGGAAATGGGCGAGGAGGGCAGGGAAGACCTGTTCCGACTCGCCCATGCCGATTAATCCGCGCAAAGCATTGATATCGAGGGGCATAATCAGGCAGGTATGGGCAAGTTTTTGGCTTTCAGATCTTCAAAAATATCCTTGAACAGGATGCCCCGGTTGGCGCCGCGGCGTTCGCCCTGGGCGTTGACGACGGTGTCGGAGAATCCGGCGTGGTGCAATGCGACGACTTTCCAGGCCTGGTTGAATACCGGCGAGCCGCTGCTGCCGCCCAGTGTCGGGGTATCATAAAACAGATATTGGTCCCATTTGCTGATCACTTTATTGGCGTCGAGCGCGATCTGCAACTCGTCGCCGCCGGCGTGCTGAATGATCGTCACGGCATCGCCAGCGGTGAGCGCTGCGCCAGCGTCGAACTCTACAAAGCCCCACTGGTTCAAGAGGTTAGCAGGCTGATCTATTACTTTTACATAAGAGAAGTCCAGGTCGGGGTTGGTATAGAATGTGTTGGCGTCGAGTTGGTAACGTTTGACGTCGAGCGCCCTACCGTTGAGGTCGGTTCTGAAATTAAATTCAATGGTCGTGCCACGCGCGGCATCCGCATTTTTGATTACGTGATTATTGGTAAACAGGTAGCCATTGGAGGTAATGAAGCCGGAGCCCTTGTCATCGGGCGTCACCACACGGCATACGGCTTTGGCGAATTTCAGGGCCTTTTCCACCCAGGCAATTTTGTAAAGATTGTCGCTGCCAGGAAGTACCTTTTCCAGCGGGTCTTTTTCCATCAAGCGATAAGAATAGGCGCCAGAATCGCCGGACTGTGTTTGGGCCCGCAATTGCAGTCTTTTGGGCAGATCGTCGAGTACTTGCAAAAGTCCGGCGCGGGTACGCGCCAGGGTCATCTGGAACTGCTGGTTGTCGATCATAAAACTGGTCCGATCCCTTACCGCTCCCTTGTAATTGGCTGTGTACTGAATCAACTGATTATCAAAGCCGGCATTGGTCCGTTTGTTCAGTTCGGTGATGCTTTTCAGTGCTTCTTCCCAGTCGTCCATGGCAAACTGGGCCTTAATGGCTTCGGTATAAAATTCCAGCGGGTTGCGGGCATTGCCCAGAGTGGCGTTGCTAACGTGTTGAGGATCGGGCAGGGGCAAGGGTTGGATGGCCATAATTCATTTATTCTTGGGTGATTGGACTGCGTTTTAATTGGGCAATGGAAAAAGTCGTTTGTGCCAGCTTTGATCAAGCGGCGCCAGCCAGTTTTCCAGGAGAGATGCTTTGGTAGGCGCCAGGGTATTGGCGACGAGTGTGTCGTAAGTGATCCGTTTTTGCTGCAATAATGAAGCGAATTCCGAACGCCCGCACACTTGCCATCGTTCCCCGTCGGCCCAGGCGAAGCGCATTTTTTCCAAAAAATCAATGCCCATACGAGCGCCCAGTTCTTCCAGAAAATGAACGGATTTGTCGATCGAACAGCCGCTGGCATCGGTCTGCGACTCGTCGACAGCCAGCAGAACAATTTGATTTTGAAATACTTCTGCTTTGGCCCGCAGTGCCTGGTTGTGGGCGGTCCATTGGCGGGCAAATGCGTCCAACGCCTGCTGGGCAAAAGCGGTTTCGGGTTCGTTCAAGGGGCGTTCGGCCAGAAAGATCCAGAGGCGGGTTTCCGGAGAGAGCGCGCTGTCGAATGCCAGGCGCGGGAGCAAAGCGGAGTCGGTTGCAGTGGTCATGTTCAGGCGATGTTGTTCAAAACCATTTCAGAAAGGTCGTACACCGGGATTTGTTCATTTTTTTCCTTGGCTTTCAAACCGTCCTGCAGCATGGTGATGCAAAAAGGGCAGTTGGCCGCGATGGCCGTGGGCGCCGTTTCGAGGGCTTCTTCCGTGCGTTCGAGGTTGATTCGTTTGTCGCCCGGTTCGTCTTCTTTCCACATCTGCGCGCCACCGGCGCCACAGCAGAGGCCGTTTTTGCGGGAGCGTTTCATCTCCACGAGATCGGCGTCGAGGGCTTCCAGAATAGCGCGGGGTGCTTCGTACACATCGTTGGCGCGACCCAGGTAACAGGAGTCGTGGTAGGTGATTCGTTGCCCTTTGAAGGCGCCGCCTTCTTTCATTTTGACTTTACCTGTTGCAATGAGATCATTGATGAGCTGGGTATGGTGAACGACTTCGTAGTTGCCGCCCAGGGCGGGATATTCATTTTTCAGGATATTAAAACAGTGCGGACAAGCGGTCACGATTTTCTTTACACCGTACATGTTCAGCGTTTCGATGTTCATGGCAGCCGTCATTTGAAATAAGAACTCGTTACCGGCCCGGCGGGCGGGGTCGCCCGTGCAGCGTTCTTCTTCTCCGAGAATGGCAAACTGGATACCGGCGTGGTTCAGAATTTCGCACAGTGCACGGGTAACTTTTTGGGCACGTGCATCGAAAGAGCCTGCGCAGCCTACCCAGAAAAGGATTTCGGGCTGGGCGCCTTCGGCTTGATATTCGGCTATGGTTTTGGCAAGCATTGCGTCAGTTTCTGATAAAATTGCTGAATAAAAATTATTCGTGGCGCCAACCGTCGCGGGCTTCGCTCATGGCCCAGGCGGCGCCGTTATTTTCGATCGCATTGAACATGGGCAGCCATTCATTGGGGCCGGCGCTCATGGTCAGAATTTCGTACCGCCGCATTTTCAGAATAATATCGAGCGGATTGATCAGCACCGGGCAGGCTTCCACACAGGCGTTGCAGGTGGTGCAGGCGTGCAGTTCTTCCGGTGTGATGCGATCGAAAAGCGTTTTGCCGTCGTTGTGTTCCGAAGCAGCCGACTTGCTGTTTTCCAGCGCCAGGCTGACTTCTTCCGCCCTGTCGCGCACATCCATCATAACCTTGCGGGGCGACAGTTTTTTACCAGTCAGGTTGGCCGGACAGGCGGCGGTACAACGGCCGCATTCGGTACAGGAATAGGCGTCGAGCAGGTTTTTCCAGCTGAGGCTGAACACGTCGTTGGCGCCGAATTCCGGCAATTCGCCCGAAGCGTTCGGATCAGGTTCCTGCAAGCCCATCATTTCGCGCACAGCCTTTTGTACGTCGGGCATGTTTTGCATTTCACCCTTCGGTTGCAGACGGGCATACCAGGTATTGGGGAAAGCGAGCAGAATATGCAGGTGTTTGGAGTAGGGCAGATAGCAAATGAACCCGAATACGGTCAGAATATGCAGCCACCAGCCGAAACGCTCCACGGCAACGAGCGCGCTATTCTCCATTCCGCCGAAAAGCATCGGTCCCAGCCATGTGCTGACGGCAAAGGCGCCGGTAGGGTGGTAGTGCTCCAGATTTCTGGTTTGCAGTACTTTATCGGCGCCGTTCATACAGAATATACCCACAATCAGGATGATCTCGCCGAGCAGAATCAGATTGGCATCGCGAAACGGCCAGCCCTTGATTTCAGGTTTACGGAAACGCGGGACATTCAGCAGATTGCGCCGCGACAAAAAGATGATCGTAGCGACAAAGGCGAGCACCGACAGTACCTCGATAAAACTGATGACAAAAGTGTAAAACCCACCGAGATAGGGTGCGAAAAAGCGGTGCGTACCGGCAATCCCGTCGACGAAAATCTCGATCAACTCAATTTGAGTAATGACGAAGGCGACGTAGATAAACAGGTGAAGAACTGCCGGCAGCAGGTTCTTGAACATCTTTTTCTGGCCCAAAGCGACCAGCAACACGTTGCGCCAACGCTCGGCAGGCCGGTCATTGATCTGTTCCGGCTTGCCCAGATGCACGCCGCGAAATACACGGCGAAATCCCCGGCCGCCTATCCAGGCGACGACAACAAGGAGCAGGATAAAAAGAATGGATTGGAGCATTTGCGATTTTTTTCGATCCGGGGCGAAAATACGGCTTGCACAATGGAATTTTGCGCACAAATCAATTTCACATGAAAATCCTGGACGACCGGCAGATTCGCCGGAAAATCAAACGGCTGGCTATCGAAATCCTGGAAAACAACTTCGGCGAATCCGAGTTGATTCTTGCCGGTTTGAACAACAACGGGGTCGGCTTTGCAGAATTATTGCTCTCCGAATTGCTGCACATCGCCCCCGAAACCCTGTCGATCACGCTCACCCGTATCCGGCTCAACCCGGCCAACCCGGTTGAATACGAACCTTACATTGAAATGCCCGCCGAATCGCTTCGCAACCGGGTCATCATCATCGTCGACGACGTGGCTAATACCGGCCGGACAATTTTTTACGCCGTTCAGCCCTTGTTGAAAGTAATTCCGAAGCGGGTGGAAGTGGCCGTGTTGGTCGACCGAAAGCACAAATCTTTTCCGGTGAAGGCCGATTACGTAGGGCTCTCTTTGTTCACGACCTTGAAAGATGATATTGTGGTAAGTATTAAAGGAGTGGAGGAAATGGCGGTTTTTCTGCGTTAAACTTGATTGGCTCGGCCCTGCGCCTCCCTTGCCTTTCTCGCCCGTTTCTGATCGGCATTGCTTTCATAAAGGCAATATTGCTCGTATTTGACGGGGTCCCGTTCGGCCCAAATGTCTTTTCCAATATCGCAGAGCACGACGAGTTCCTGATAAATTTTGTTCCCCTGCATGACCCGGCGCTCCACGGCAATGTCGCGATCATGTAGCTTGTCCTGCTGAATATTCAGGGCATTTTCAAACTCGGCACATGCGTCGAGCACCCGCTGAATGATGTTTTCATTGACGCCTACATCTGCCAGAAAATCAATCTGTTGCCGCGCAACCCGTGCAACGCGTCGTCCGCAAAAGAGCAGCTGCGGGTCGCTCATGTCGCCCAGTTTGGCTGTGCCGAATTTGCGGTAACGCCCGGTGCGATCGTGATACTTCATGGCGACACGGGTCATCAGCGAACGAATGGCGGTTTTCAGTTTTTCAGCTGCCAGATTCTTTTTTTCCGTACCGATCATTTGCTCACCGACCATCTCGTCGTCGTCGGGCAGATCGTGAAATTGCTGGCAACTGCTCATGAAGCCTTTGAGCCGGTCGGGGCCGTAACCGTATTGCGTGAAAAACTCGATGTCCCGATGCGCATTCCGGATGGCGGTCATACACTGAACGTACAAATCGGCGTCGGAAACATTGTGCTGGCGATGGCCGGGTTGCTTTTTCATGACTGGATAATTATAACAGACAAGTTGCTGTAAAAGAATGACTTAATTCGAGACAAAAATAAATCGTTTTAAGTTTGTTCTCAAATTTTAAAACAATTATTTGTAAAAATTTTCCTCAGTCAATGACTTCACAACAACTTAAAACCAGAGTACGTATTATTGCCCTATGCTACGCAAGGTTCTTGTTTTGTTTTTCCACCCCCGGTTTGAGGATTCTATAGTCAACAAAAGTTTGGTGAAAGAAATCCAAAATCTGCCGGGCACGACTTTTCACGACGTCTACGAACGTTATCCGGATTTTGACATCGATATCCGTTTCGAACAATCGTTGCTACTCCAGCACGACATTATAGTATGGCACCATCCATTCTACTGGTACAGTTGTCCGCCTTTGATGAAACAGTGGATTGATTTGGTGTTGGAATACGGTTGGGCTTACGGCAAAAATGGCCGTCAACTGCAAGGCAAGTATGTTTTCAACTGCCTGACGGCCGGAGGTTCGCAGGAGGTTTACCGCGAAGGCGGCAGAAACCGCTTTACCGTAAACGAATTTTTACGGCCCTTCGAACAAACTGCATACCTGTGCCAGATGCACTATCTGCCGCCGTTTGTGGTGCACCACGCCAATCTGGCGACACGCCCCGAATGTCTGCGTTTTGCCACGGCTTATAAAGAGTTGCTCAGCGGACTGGTAGACGGCAGCCTGGACCTGACGCAAATTGCTCCATCCGAATACCTCAACGCCCACCTGTACCCTACGTTATGAATCAACAGTTTCTACAACAAGCATTGGTTTTTTTGGTCGCCGCACTGGTTTGCGTCCCTTTTGCCAAACGGCTGGGCCTCGGAAGCGTTTTGGGGTATTTGCTTGCGGGTGTCATCATCGGACCTTTTGTACTGGGCTTTGTGGGCCACGAGGGAGAAGACATCATGCACGCCTCCGAATTTGGTGTGGTGATGATGCTGTTTCTAATCGGACTTGAACTCGAACCCCGGGCGTTTTGGAACATGCGGGGGGCTATATTAGGGCTTGGCGTAACGCAATTGTTGTTTACGAGCGTCGTGTTGTTGGGCGGGCTGCTGGCGCTTGGGGTTACATTGGTTCCTGCGATCGTTGCCGCAACGGCATTTGCCATGTCGAGCACCGCCATTGCCATGCAAACCCTGAAAGAAAAAGACTTGACCGGCACACAGGCAGGGCGGTCTTCCTTCGCAGTATTACTCCTTCAGGACGTAGCCATTATCCCGATTCTCGCACTGCTACCTTTATTGGCTCTGCAAAGCGGACCGACACAAGAAGCCCCGGCGGGAATATGGGGATTTCTGCTGCCACCACTTGCCCTGATCGGTCTGGTACTGGTCGGACGGTACCTCATCAACCCTTTCCTGCGACTGATTGCACGCCTTCATACCCGGGAATTGTTTACCGTTTCGGCGTTGTTTATCGTGGTCGGCGTGGCATTTTTGATGCAATCAGTTGGGTTGAGTGCAGCCCTGGGGGCTTTTCTTGCCGGTGTTTTACTGGCCAACAGTGAATTCCGACACGAACTGGAGAGCGACGTAGAACCGTTTAAAGGCTTGCTGCTGGGCGTGTTTTTTACGGCGGTGGGCTCTACGATTAATTTTCACCTTTTGGCCCAGGAAGCCGCCTGGGTTGCGCTGCTGGTTGTTTTGGTTATGACGGTAAAAGCAGTCGTTTTGTGGCTGATCGGCAAACGTTACCGGATGCATATCGACCAAAACGTCCTTTTTGCCGTATTGCTCTGCCAGGTGGGCGAATTCGCCTTCGTGCTGCTGTCGACAGCCGCGCAATCGGATATCATCGACAAACACAGCGCCGAAGTGTTTACGGCGGTATCGACGATCACCATGGCAGTTTCGCCTTTGCTGATCTTCGCCAACGAACGCTGGCTGGCGCCCCGCATCGGCGTGCGTGAGCTGCCCGACGAACGCCCCAGCGACCACATCGAGGACAAACACCAGGTCATTATTGCCGGATTTGGCCATTTCGGGAGCACTTTGGGGCGTTTTTTGCGGGCCAATGGCGTAGAGGCGACTATTCTCGACAACGACAGCGACCGCGTGGAACTGCTGCGCAAAATGGGCTTCAAGGTGTATTACGGCGACTGTACAAGACTGGATCTGCTCAAATCGGCCGGCGCCGACAGTGCACGACTGCTCGTTTCGACCATCGACTCCGAAGACCAGACACTCGAATTGGTAGAAGTGGCGCAAAAACATTTCCCTCATCTGCAACTGATGGTCCGAACCCGCAACCGTTTTCATGCCTACGCCTTGATGGAAAAGGGCCTTATGAAAACCTATCGGGAGTCGCTGCACGGTTCGGTTTTCATGGGCGCCGACGTGCTGACCCAACTGGGATTCCGGCGGTATACTGTGCACAGAAAAGCGCAGGAATTCATCAAATACGATGAATCGGCGATGTACAAACTGGTCAAAAACTGGAATAACGGCGAAGAATACATCCAGTCGGTCCGTCAGGAGATTGCCATTCAGGAACAACTGCTTCGGGAAGACCTTCGGTTTGCCAGCGAGATTGACGACAATGCCTGGGACGGGGACCTGCTTCGACAGGGCAGCCGGGAATAAGCCCCGATTATTTCTCCTGCTGGAGCGTTTCAATCGTTTCCGCCGGCAGGTCCTTGATGTCGAGCAGCATCAAGCCGTCGAGGCAATTGGAGAAATTGGGATCGACGTTGAAAGCGATGAACCGCGCATTTTGCTTCAGATACTGGCGCAGCAAAACCGGTACAGGGAAATGCCGGGGCTCGGCATCTTCTACAAAATGTTCCAGCGCTTCGAAAGCCTGCATGTTTTCTGCCAGCAGGCGTGTATTGACCGACTTTGTCTTTGCACGGAAAGGCTTGCGCGGCTGTACGAATTGGGCCAGGTGGGTATCGAAAAAATGGCGTTTTACGTATTCGACAATCACGCCTTTCGACACCTCAGAATAGTATTTGCTGATGCTTACCGGCCCGATCAGGTAGCGGTATTGCGGATGCGCCAGCAAAAAGTGCAAAATACCTTTCCACAATAAAAACAGCGAAAGGCGATGGCGCTGGTAATCGGGTGTAACGTAGGTGCGACCCAATTCGACGGCGTGTTGCAGTACCGGGAAAATCCCCGGCTCCATTTTAAACAGCGAATGGGTGTAAAACCCGTTGATTCCGAAACGTTTGAATATCTGATCGCCCTGCCCGAGCCGATACCCGCCCACAATCTTTTGCGCCTCGCGGTCCCAGATAATCAGTTGCAGATAATAAATATCGTGCTCGTCGAGATCGCGGCTTTTGCCTGTGCCTTCTCCAACCGATCGAAACGTCAGTTCTCTCAGTCGTCCAATCTCGAACATCGTATTGGGTAGCGCGGAAAATGGGGCCACCAACACGTCGAAGGGGCCGCGGGAGCAAATTTTGCATTCCGTGGGCAAGGCCTGGATATCGCTGGCGACGAGATCAGCCGGCACCGGATCGGCCAGCGGCATTTCGCGCGCACTGCTGCGCTTGGCGATGTGCTCGGGTTGAATCTGAAAACTGGAGCCCAGTGAAAAGATTTTTGCTTGCAGAAATTTACCCCACAAGCGGGTTTTGGACAACTGGTCCATTTCAGCTTTGGTGATCGGACTGCCCAGCCGAACGGAAATTTTGACCGGCTCGTGGGTAAACTGATAAGGCAAACCGGGAATGGCCCTGCGCAAAAAACCGCCTGGCAGGCGTTCGGCGCTGAGGTGCACCGGTATAATTGGAAGGCCTGCTTTGCGCAGTTGTTTGAGTATTTGAGGCCGGAGCAGGTTTTTGCCAAGGTCGCTGAGCGGATGATCGGAAAAATCGATCACGAGTCCGACTGACGCTCCTTTTTCAAGTATTCTGGTGATTTTTTTGGCAAAATTGAGCCGCAGCAATTGCGCTTCCAGGTCTTTGCCGGCCGGTTTGATGGCAAGGGATTTCAGGCTTTTGGGCAGTGGAGAAGGGTAGGGGTGCAGAATACGGGCCTGCTCGAATTTTTGACTCATCAAACCCAGCAAAACCCATTCGTCGAGGCCAGGCAATAAACGGTTGCAAACGAAAACGGCGGGCGGCATTTTGGCCAGTAACCGACGGTCATAATCGTCGAGTACGAGTGTAACTCTTGCTTTGGAAAGCCTGTTTTCGGCCAGATTTTGCAGTTCGTTCATCGATTTTGGTCGTACTTCGGGAGCCAAGATTCTATTTCTGTGCGCTAGCTCGTGTCGGCTTCACGCATATTTTACCGAAACTTAACCTCAAACAAACATACTGTCTTTCCATATTTTCGCCGGTGTTTTGCGCGTTCTTGTGCGCTCAAAGCCGGTCGTTAAAATTCTGCTAAATCCGGTTCTGCCGGGCATGCCGCCCTGAAAACCGGCGTTCGTTTCTTGCTTTCGTCATATCAACCTCGCACTCCCGAACTAAAATCCAATTTATCATGAACCTTCGGAAAGGCATTTTTTCCTTGCTGCTTTGCTGTCTCTTTGCCAGCATGGCGGTCGCACAACAAACCACCGTGTATACGGAAGCAACGGCTTCCTACAAACGCGGTGTCGATTTGTTCGATCAGG
Source organism: Saprospiraceae bacterium (assembly GCA_016787345.1). Classification (GTDB taxonomy): domain Bacteria; phylum Bacteroidota; class Bacteroidia; order Chitinophagales; family Saprospiraceae; genus M3007. The sequence goes on from JAEUUU010000166.1 coordinate 58,977, forward strand.
GCGTTTACGGCCTGGCGCAACTCGAATTCCAAAACGCCATCAACCTGTTGCGCCCTGTCAACGAACCCGAATGGCGCCCGCTGAAAACCGACGCCGAACTTTATTACGCCAAATGCGCCGTGCGCCTGGACCAGCCGGAAGCGGAAAAACTGACGCTGGATATCCTGCGCAACCATGCGCCATCGCCAGTAGCCAGCCAGGCGGCACTCGAGATCGGCAACTATTATTTCAATGCCAAGGAATACGACAAAGCACTGACCTACTACGACATGGCGCCGGAAAGCGCGGGGCCTGCTGCCGACGAAATGCGCTTCAAAAGAGGCTACGCCTACTTTGTCACCAAAAAGTTCAGTCAGGCCAAATATGAGTTTTCCTCCCTGAAAGAAAACTCCCGAAGCGAATGGTATTACCCCTCCAACTACTACTACGGCTGCTGCGCATTTTTTGAAAAAAAATACGACGAGGCCCTCAAGGCTTTTCAAAAATGCGAAGGGTCCGACAAATACAAATCCTACATCCCGTACTACGTCACGCAGATTTACGCCGCAAAAAAACAATACGACCAGGTTATCAGCTACGCCGAGCCGAAAGCCAAAACCGACGGCATTCGCAACCGCCCGGAAATGAATCAACTGGTCGGACAGGCCTATTTCGAACGCGGCGATTACGCCAGCGCACTTCCTTTTCTCGAATATGCCGCCCAAAACGGCGCGCCGCTTCGCGCCTCCGACTACTACCAGCTGGGCTATGCGCAATACCAGACCGCCCATTACAAATCCGCCATTGAAAACTTCGAACAACTGAACAAACAGGACAGTCTACTCGGCCAAAACGGTTTGTACCACCTGGGCGATTGCTACCTCAAAACCGGCAACAAATTCGCTGCCCGCAACGCATTCGGTCAGGCCGCCAACCTGAATTTCGACAAATCGGTCAAAGAAGACGCCCTCTTCAACTACGCCAAACTCAGCTACGAACTCAAGTACGACCGCGACGCGCTCGACGCCCTGCAACGCATACAACCCGGCTCCCGCTACTACGAAGACGCTCAACTGCTGATGAGCGATATTTTCCTCAATACCCGCGATTACGACCGCGCAATCTCTACCCTGGAAAGTATCAAAAACCGGCCAGCCAAACTGAACGAAACCTATCAACAGGTGTGCTACCTGCGTGGCCTGCAATTGTATCAAAACGGTCAGCGCAACGAAGCTCGACAATATTTCAACCGTTCTCTCGACAATCCGATCGACAAACGCACCAGCACGCTTTGTTCTTACTGGCTGGGTACGATTTCGAATGAAGAGGGCGAGTATGCCATTTCCAAACAACACATGGCTTCCTTCATCGGGAATGCCAAAAATTACAATGACCTTCCCGACGAAAGCAGCCTCTGGATGGGCCATTACGTGCAAGGTTACAACCACCTGAAACTCAAAGATTACAACCTGGCGCAAGCCAATTTTAAAGCCTCGGTCGACGGGATTAAAAAGAATTACAACCGCATCCAGTCCGAGCAGGTCAAATCCGGTGTGCTGGGCGATGCCGTACTCCGCCTGGGCGACTGTTATTTTAAAAAGAACCAATACGGCGAAGCGTTGACCCACTACAACGAAGCCGTCAATAAAAAATACGAAGGCTTCGAATACGCCTTGTATCAAAAAGCCATCATCCGAGGCTTGCAGGGCAGTCCGCTCGACAAAATCATCGATCTGGAGACACTCGTTAGCAAATACCCCAACGGCCGTTACACCGACGAGGCTTTGTTCCAGATCGGCGATACTTACCAGGAAATGGGCAAATTGACTGAAGCCATTCCGCCGCTGCGCCGGCTGGTGTCCGATTTCAGGGGAAAATCCAATCTCGTGAACCAGGCTTTGCTCAAACTGGGCCTTATCTCCTACAACCAGGGCAATACCCAGGCGGCGATCAATTACTACAAACAGGTATTTGCCAACAATCCCGAAAACGACGAAGCCAAAGACGCGCTGGCGGCTCTGGAAGAGATTTACGTTAAAGACCTTAATCGCCCCGACGAATACTTTGCTTTCCTGGAAACCGTGCCCGGGTACAAGGTTGACAATTCGGAAAAAGAGCAAAAAACCTTCCAGGCAGCAGAAGCCCAGTTCCAGAACGGCCGTTACCCGCAGGCCATTGAAGGGTTCAGCAATTACCTGAGCCGCTATCCCAACGGCCCGAACGCCACGGCCGCCTATTTTTATCGTGCCGAATCCTACGCGTCAGATCCGGTCAAAAAATACTCGCAGGCCATCACGGATTACGCCTCGGTGGTCAACAAGGGTCCCGGGAAGTATTTCTCCAAATCGGCCGAAAAGGCCACCTTGCTGGCCTATTACGTAGAGAACGACTACCCGCGCGCCCTCGAACTGGGCCGCAAATGGGAAGAAGGCGCCGTAACCGATGCTTCCCGCACAGAGGCCCAGGTGATCGTAATGCGCGCCGCTTACGCCACCAAAAACACGGCTACCGTTAATGAGTATGCGACTAAGGTCAGCAGCTCGAACAGCGCATCTGCCGAACAATTGGCGACGGCCAACTTCTATCTCGGAAAAATGGCCTACGACCGCAGCGACTACACCCGTGCCATGCCCTCGCTTTTGAAAGTAACACAAACTTCTCAATCGGAACAGAGCGCAGAAGCCTGGCACCTGATCGCCCAGATTCAATTCAAACAAAAACAGTATGCACAAGCTGAGGAAACCATCGGTAATGCCAACCAGGCCAGCGCAGGTTATGACGACTGGATCGCCCGAAACCTCATCCTGCTCTCCGACGTATACTACGAGCAAGGCGACAAAAACAGCGCCGCCGCCGCACTTGAAGTCGTGATCGAAAACTACTCCGGCGAAGACGAATCGATCAAAAGCACGGCCCGCCAGAAATACGACCGGCTGGGCGGCAATACGCCCAGGCCGCAAGTAGACGGCTCAAAAGGCGTCGATCTGATCGACCCGGATGGAAACTGATACGGGCCTTAGTTTACTGTTTTATTTTTCTAAAAAATTGAAAACCAATGTTGTTCCAATATAAAATATCCATTTCCGCCTTGCTGGTCGCGGCAATTTGCTTCCCGGCTTCGGCACAGGATCTTCCGGGCGAAAGCGTCAATATCATCAAAGACTTCGATGCGCGCCTGCTCGAATCGAACAAACTGAATGTGACGCCGACGCTCCCTGCACTCGATACCAATACCCAGCGGCAAAACTACGTCATACCGCCCCGCCCCCTCAACGTCACCTACGACGCGCCCAAACTGCGGCCGATCGGCATGAAATCGACGGGCAAAGAGGAAACTTATAATGGCTACGCCAAACTCGGCGCCGGTATTCCGACCTCGTTTTTGGGGGAAGGCGGCTACTACTTTGGCAACGCGGAAAAATTTGACGGCCGAATCTGGGTGCGCCACCACAGCGCCAATTTCAAAGACCTTGAAAACCAGCGCTTTTTCAACAACGACGCTCGTTTGAATGCCAACCTTTACCTCGAAAACAATCTGGCCGTAGAAGGGAATATCGGGTACAGTTTCGACCGCGTGCATTACTACGGATACGATCACGACTCCCTTTCTTTCGATGCCAGCGGCGTGCGCCAGGATTTCAAAATTCTGGACCTGGGCGGCCGGGTGTACAATACGGAGCGCACGGAGTCGGATTTCAGTTTTTCCGTAGCGCCGAGTTTTTACCTGCTCAACGACTTTTACTCCAATTCGGAAACCGGATTCGACCTTCGCCTGGGCGCAACGAAGTGGTTCAACGAAAAGCACCCCTTGAAAATGGTAATCCGGACGGATTTCACCAACCTGAACACCAACGACAAGGAAACGCTGAACAATATCTATTTACAACCCTCTTTCACCTTCCACGCCGATGTGGTTCGTTTGAAAGTGGGCGGTAACTTCGCCAGCAACCGCGATATTTTTTACGTTTTCCCCGATGTGGAATTGAACCTGCGCATCTTCGGCGACGGCTTGCAAATCTTCGGCGGCCTCGACGGCGACTTGCGCAAAAACAACTACCGCAAAACGGCAGAATACAACCCCTGGATTCAAATCCGCGAAAGCCGTATCCGCAACACCATCTGGCGCAACTACTTCGGCGGTATCCGGGGCGACCTCGGTTTTCTGAGCTATACTGCACAGGCAGGTTATAGCACTGCCGATAACCTGGCGCTGCACCAGGCTACATTTACTTCCTCCGGCCTCACTCAGTTCGGACTGGTGTACGACACGGCACAGATCTTCAATATTCAGGGCACTTTGAAACTGCAGCCCACGAAAGAACTGACGATCCTGGGCACGCTGAGCCAGAATATTTATACCCTCGAAAGAGAAACCAGCGCATGGGGGCTACCCGAACTGGAAGGCAATTTCAGCGCGATTTATACGCTGCTCGATGGCCAGGCCAGCTTGCGCGCCAACGCCTATATGGCCGACCGCATCGCCTTCCGCAACGACGAAGGACGTATCCTGAGCGGACAAGGTTTGTTTGATATCGGCGTGGGGGGCACCTACAACTTCACCGACAACATCGGCGTGTTTCTCGACATCAATAACATGCTGAACAACAAGCGGGAACGCTGGCTCAACTATCCCATTTTTGGCTTGAACGTGCTGGGAGGGATTACGGCGAGATTCTGAGTGTATGGCAATATTTATTGGAGCGGATGGGCAGATCAACTGGATTTTGCCCATCCGCTCTTTTTATATCCTTCACAAAGGAGCAGATCAAACCACCCGCACCAAATACTTATTCTTCTTCCCGTTCTCCACCATCAAAAACGCGCCGTGCAGCAGATCTGCTGCAACGACATTGGCATCCAGTGTGCTGATTTTGTGCTTGTTGATCGAAATGGCATTGTTCTGGATCGCCTTTTTAGCCTCGCTGCGACTGCTCAGAATCCCCGTGTGCTCGGAGAGAAAATCGAGGATATTCACCCCGTCTTCCAGCAAACTTTTGGCAACGGCCGGCGAGGGAATCTCCTCCGCTACCTGCAGCAATGTATCGGCGTCGAGGCGGGCCAGGGTATCGGGACCGGCTTTCGGATCGAAGAGCAACTCTGAAACCGCCAGTACGGACTGGAATGCCTCCTGGCCGTGGATGCGGATGGTCAGCTCTTCTGCAAAAATGCGTTTGAGCGATGTCGGGCTTTCACTGGCCTCCAATGCCTCGATTTCTTCCCGGCTTTTCAGCGAGAAATAGCGCATAAATTTGGGCAAATCGCGGTCATCGGCGTTGATCCAGAACTGGTAGAAGCGGTAGGGCGTGGTGAGTTTCGGATCGAGCCAGATATTGCCAGACGTGCTTTTACCGAATTTGGTGCCATCGGCTTTGGTCAGCAGCGGGGTCGTAACGGCATATACTTTTGCGTCGTCAATCTTCCGTGCCAGTTCGACACCGGAGGTGATGTTGCCGTATTGGTCGCTTCCGCCCATCTGGAGGCTTACGCCGTGTTCGCGGTTCAGCAAAACAAAATCGTAACCCTGAATCAGCTGGTAACTGAATTCGGTGAAGGAAATACCGGATTCCGATTCAATACGGCGCTTGACACTTTCTTTGGAGATCATGTAATTGACCGTCAGGTACTTGCCTACATCGCGCAGAAAAGCCAGCACGTTCATATCCTTGTAAAAATCAAGGTTGTTGACCATGATCGCGTGGTTGGGCAAAGCCGGGTCGAAATTGAGCAAAGATTTCATTTGCTCGACCTGATGCGCCGTATTGCGGTCGAGCTCGTCGTAGCTTTTGAGTTCGCGCTCCGCATCTTTGCCCGAAGGGTCGCCGATACGCCCCGTGGCGCCGCCCATTAACACGACCGGTTGGTGACCGGCACGTTGAAGGAAGGTCAGCAGCATGATCTGGACATAGTTGCCGATGGTCAGAGAGGGCGCGGTAGGATCGAAACCGATATAGCCGCGCACCGGAATATTGTTTTGCAGGTGCTCTTCCACCCCGGGTGTGATGTCGTGGATTAGGCCGCGCCAGCGGAGTTCTTCGAGAAAGTTATGCATGATGTAGCGGGTAGTCTGGATGTTCGTATTGCTGAGTAAAATTTTGTTTGGTCGGAAAAAGTTTCCGTAGGGAGCGGCAAAATTAAAACAGGAATGTTGGCGCAAAAGGATTTCCCGTATTCTTTCCAGTCAAAATGCCGCTTACCTTTGCCCATTCACCATTCAGATCACTTCCACTCGTTTGAATCTTCCGCTTTTCCTCGCACGACGCATTGCTTTATCCAGCGGCCGGAATTTTTCCCGGCTGATTATTCGTATTGCCATCGTGGCCGTGTCGTTGAGCGTAGCCGTGATGATTGTTTCGACGGCTTTGATCGCAGGTTTTAAAAGCGAAATCAGCCGTAAGATCTTTGAGTTCTGGGGGCATATCCATATATCGGATACGGGTTATTCGCTTTCGTTCGAGCCGCGCCCGATTGCAAGGGATCAGGTTTTTTACCCGGCGCTCGATACGATCACGGATTTGCCTGGCGGTCTGCTGCGCGAATTGAAAGCCGATGAGGTTTGCCCCGATTTGCCGCGCACCCATACCTACGGTGGCGTCCGGCACATTCAGGTTTTTGCCCACAAACCCGGCATTATCCGCACAAAAACAGAAATGGAAGGGATTCTGCTCAAAGGTGTGGGGCCCGATTTCGACTGGCAAAACCTGCGCCCGTACCTGCTGGAAGGCGAGCCGATCACCTGGAACGACTCGGCGCCGTCGAGAGAAATCATCATCAGCCGCCAGACTGCCGACCGCTTGCAGGTAGGGGTGGGCGACAAGTTCATCGTCTATTTTGTAAAAGAAGGCGAGCAACTAAAACGCCTTTTCCAGATCAAAGGGATTTATAAAACCGGCCTGGAAGAATACGATCGCAAGTTCGCCCTGTGCGACCTGCGGCACGTGCAGAATCTGCTGGGCTGGCAGGAAAACGAAGTGGCTGGCTTCGAGGTTTGGCTTGACGACATCCGCGACATGGATGCATACAACTGTTACATTTACAGTGAAGTGCTGCCCGATGACCTGCTCAGCGTGAGTATCCGCGACAAGTTCCCGGCCATTTTCGAGTGGCTTCAATTGCAGGACTACAACGAGATCGTCATCCTGACACTCATGCTCGCCGTTGCCATTATCAATATGATCACGGCCTTGCTGGTACTGGTGCTCGAACGCACGACCATGATCGGCATCCTGAAAGCCCTGGGGGAAACAAACGGCCGCATCCGGCAAATCTTTTTGTACCACGCAGCGGTCATCACCCTCACCGGGATGTTCTGGGGCAACCTGATTGGCCTCGGATTTTGCTATTTGCAGGACAAATTTCACTTCATCCGCCTCAATGAAGCCGATTATTACCTGGCATATGCCCCGGTAAAAGTGCAGTGGCTCTCCGTAATTAGCGTCAACATCGGTACGCTGGCGATCACACTCGTCTTTTTGCTGATTCCTTCCCTTGTCGTTTCACGCATTGCGCCGGTACGCGCTATTCAGTTTAAATGATCGAACGCTGGAGCCGTTTATTTCGAAGGAACCCGAGGCACGGCGTATTTACCTCTACCCATCCGCTGTGGCTTTTGTCGGAACGCCTTTTGCAGTTGGCCGATTGTTTTTACATCCCGGAAGCACTGATCTGGCTCAATAACCGGGTCAAGCGCAACACCCGAGAGTTGAGTAAAGAAGAGAAAGCGCTTGCTCAGGCAATATTCGGCACCGCTATCGATTATGCACAGGTCCGTCTGGATGAAAAGGCGCAACTGGGTTGCCGCTCCGGGCATTTTGCATATGTAGGTTTCCAGGTAATCAACAGCTGGGGGATATTGTCCGACTCCCATTTTATCCATGAAATGGTGCACGTCTGGCAGTATCAACGCCACGGAGCAAGCTATATCGCTTGCGCTTTGTGGGCGCAACGCACGCCGCAGGGCTACAATTACGGCGGAATAACCGCCATCCGAACTGCAGCAGAGCATAAGCTTGGACTGGAGTCTTTTAATTATGAACAGCAAGGCGATATCGTGGCCGATTATTTCCGCCTGCAGAAGGGTGAAAAACCGCGCTGGTGCGAGCCAAACCCCGAATACATACGTGATTTCCAAAAGGTGATACGACGAAGCATCCCCCAATAAAAAACGGGGCCACGGAAAACTGATCCGGCGCCCCGTCAAACTGCTGAGTGTGTTTTGCTTATGCGGAATAATTGACCGGCAAACCCTCGCTTTCCCAGGCAGAAAACCCGCCTTCCACCAAAGCGACGTGCTCGTAACCGTGTTCAGCCAGGAAATAAGCGGCATCACGACCGGTGTTGCCATAACGAGACAACAGGATTACGGTGCGATTGGCCGGGATTTCGGTCAGACGTTCGCCCAACTCGCTGAGGGGAACCCGGTATAATTCTTTAACGGCCAGCGATTTGTGGAGCGATTCTTCCGTATTGCGGACATCGACCAGAATACCGCCGAGAATGTATTCGGCATAAGCTTCGCGGGCAGAGATACGTTGTATAGGAGCAGACATGATGTTGTGCGTTTTATTGGTAATAAAGAATAAAAATCCGTTTTTTCATCAGCAAAGGTACTTTATATACCAAGTTGAATCGCAATTACAGAATCATAATTTTGCCTCATTTTGAAATTCGATATAAAAAAAGCGGCTTTTGCCACTCGGGCTAAAACCGCTTTGCAGAATTGTGTATCTGCCAAATAAAAGTCTGATTTCAGATGCGCACTTTCCGGCGCTCATCATTCGGCAATCGAAAATAACACCCAAAACGACACCGCGATACCGATGGCAAAGATGTAGAGCATGTATCCCAAACCATAGGTCAGCAAAGCCTTGAAGGCGCCCCAAATGCGATTTTGGGGTTTGAAAAACTGAATATACCCCCAAACAAAAAAGACCAGATACGGAAGAATCCCCAATATTCCGGACCAGGGGTTGGTCGGGTCTTGTTTGGTCAACTGCAGGATCGGCATTACCGGGAAGTATACCACCATACAGCCAGCCATCATGTAAAGGTTCAGCACCAGATGTTCGGCATAATTCTCTCCTGATTTTCGAAATAATAATTTGGAAACCAACGCGAGGAACGGAATCAAACCGGTCATTACAAGCGACATGTGAGAAAACAACCAGGTAATCAGTTGCTGTACCTGCTGGTTCTCCTTAAAATCCTGCCCGGTCTGCTGGTTCATCCCTTGTAAAAACAGTTCTTTATCAAACACTAACAGCGAGATCGCTGTTACAACGAATAGAAAATTCAAAGGCTTGGCGTAATCCACCCGTTTGCCGTCGAGGTATTCGCGCACCATGATTCCGGGCCCTGTGACCAGCCGGCGTACGGTGTAGAAAAAGCCCTTGTCCCAGGGAACCAGTTTTTTTAACAGGTCTTTGAACAAGTCCCGGGTAACAATACGGCGGGTACTGGCTTTCTGGCCGCAATTCGCGCAATATTTGCCGTCGAGCGGCGCTTCGCAGTTTTTACAAGCAGACATAGTACAAACAGGCTTTTGAAACAACTTACCTTCGCGCCAAAGATATTTGAACCACCACACTGCATTTCATGAAAGAAGTATTTATTGTTGCCGCTGTGCGCACCCCGATCGGAAGTTTCGGCGGCGCCCTGGCCAATGTAGGCGCCACCCAACTGGGCGCCGCGGCCATTAAAGGCGCCCTCGCGCAGGCAGGCATCCAGCCCGACCAGGTAAACGAAGTTTTGATGGGCAACGTCGTCAGCGCCAACCTCGGCCAGGCGCCGGCCCGCCAGGCCGCCCGCTTCGCCGGTCTGCCCGACCATGTTCCCTGCACCACGATCAACAAAGTATGCGCCTCCGGTATGAAAGCCATCACCTTCGGCGCACAATCCATCATGCTGGGCCTCAACGACATCGTAGTAGCCGGCGGCATGGAAAACATGTCGCAGATCCCGTACTACCTGCCCAATGCCCGCTGGGGATACAAATACGGCAATGCCGAACTCGTCGACGGACTTGCCAAAGACGGCCTTACCGACGTGTACAACCAGAAAGCCATGGGTGTATGTGCCGATGCCACGGCCGTGAAATACGGCATCAGCCGGGAAGCGCAGGACGCCTTTGCCATCGATTCGTACCAGCGCGCTGCCGCCGCAACCGACGCGGGCATGTTCCGCACCGAGATCGTACCGGTCGAAATTGCCCAGAAAAAAGGTGATCCTCTTCAAATTACGACCGATGAGGAGTACAAAAAAGTAATGTTCGACAAAATCCCGGGGCTTCGCCCGGCCTTCACGCCCGACGGCACCGTAACGGCCGCCAACGCCAGCACCATCAACGATGGCGCAGCAGCGCTGATCCTGGCCAGTGCAGAAGCCGTTCAACGGTATGGCCTGAAACCCGTAGCCAAAATCCGCGGATTCGCCGACGCCGAACAAGCGCCGGAGTGGTTCACCACTTCGCCCACCATCGCGGCGCCCAAAGCGCTCAAAATGGCCGGCCTGCAAGCCAGCGACATCGATTTTTACGAAGTTAACGAGGCGTTTTCGGTGGTCACCCTTGCCTTCGAGCAGGAAATGGGTATTCGCCACGACCAAACCAACGTCTTCGGCGGCGCCGTATCGCTGGGCCACCCGCTGGGCGCCTCCGGTGCGCGTATTGTGACCACACTCAACAATGTTCTGCACCAAAAAGACGGCTCGCTGGGCCTCGCCGCCATCTGCAACGGCGGCGGCGGCGCCACGGCACTGGTGATTGAACGGGTGTGAGGTAGAGATAAAGACGCTGATATAAGGCGAAGTCTGGAAACGGGCTTCGCCTTTTGTTTTTATGGCTTTTGTCAACCTTTGGTTAAACAGTTCCGAAATCGCCTGTAAAACGGTTTTTCGTTGAAAGTTTGTCATACGCATATCACGCTCAACCGAACCCGTTCGCTTATGACAAAGCCTCGCCTGTTTCCGCTTGTCCTGCTCCTCTTTGCCGGATTCCTGCCTTTACCCATCGTCACAGATCTCTCCGCTCAAAACTGCCCTTACATTTTCTACTGGGGTACCGTACAAAGTCGGTTCACTTTCGATGAAGCGAAGGGCCAATACAACGGTGTAATAAATACCTCTCTCGACGAAATGAGCAAGGCCATCGATCGCGCGCCGAGAATGTGGGACGGGCAAGCCTTACAACCGAAATGCAGTTTTCGGCTGGATACGCTGTCGGTAAAAAGCGATTACCATAACCCGGATCTGTACGCAGCCTGTCAGCCGGCATTGCTGACTTTTTCAAAGCAATGGAACGATACAATGGTTGTCGTGCTCCATGAATTATTGTTGCCGGATGGCAAACCGGGCGTCGTTTCCATATTTTTTTCACGCAAGGAAGAATTAAGGCTATTCTCGGCGCGCGATCGTCAGAATTCGGGGCGCCTGCCTTTAAATACAGAGGGCCGTATTATGACCAACAACGACGCCATTTTGCAGTGGAGCACCGAACGATTCGACGCCAACGCGCGGGAGTTTTTTACCATCGATGAATTCTGGAGTATCGTTGAAGCCGAGCCTTTGTTGTTTTTCAAAGACAATCGCATACTTCGCCCCGACGCCTGGGCTTTTACCCTTAGAACGCCTTCCGGTATGCATCAGTACCCGGACAATCCCAACAAAGAAAAACGCTATACTTTGCAACAAATGCGCACGCAACTGCGCAATATGGAATCGGAATTGCGGGAAGGAACCGGCTTGTATTTTTATACCTGGGATACCTCGTCGCTGAACAATCCACCGCGGATGGATACCATCAGTATTCCTGAGTTGTTTCGCGGAGGATATCCGCTGGTCCAGATGAGCGACGGAACGATCATTCTTGCGCATGAATACGGCCGCATTCAGGTCGCCAATATTGTCATTGTACCCGACGGCGACCCCCGCTTGCCTGTGCGCGGCTCGCAACGCAAAAATTTCAAATTACAATGGGGGCAATATACTTCCGACCTGCTGGCCGTACACGATCAGTCGTTTGAACAAATCGACGGCTCCAGAATCCATGCACAACGCGGATACTCCGGAAGTACCCATATTTATTCAAAAGCCCAGATTCTGAACATTCTGCGCGACACGGCAATGGTTAAAGACGGCAATGGACAAGCGCTCTCGCCCTTGTCGTTTACGCTCGAACTGGGTGGAAAAAGTATCGTCGTGCACGACGGAATTTGTCCCTCAGAATTTCTTAAACACGTAGAACGCGATCTCAAACCCGCCGATCAACTGGCCATTCGCAATATTATCGCGGGCAATTCCGACCTCAGCTTTGCTTCGTTCATTCTGGAAGTGCGCTCGGAGGACAGCAAAAGCCTCCAGTACCCCTCATTTGCCCCCCTGAACAGCCCGCCCGACCAACAAGTGCGCCTGACCGGCGCTTCATTCGATTTGCCTGCCGCTGTGATCAAACTGGAATTTCACCTTCCGGAAGCCGGAGAAGTCACCCTGAGTATGAACAACATCGACGGATCAGTCAGCTGGACCAACACGGGGCAATACGTCAAAGGCGCCAACAAGGTGGAAATACCGATGGTGTCGGGCATTGCCGAACCGCGCATTATCACGCTGACCGCGCACGGCCACACCGTACAACAGCAGTATTTCCCGCCGAAATAAAGCAGTGTCTACGACTTCTTGTCTTCGTCGCCAACCCGCTTGATAAACGTAACAGCCAGCAAGGCAACCACCAGCATGGCGCCCAAACCAAATAAAGCGATGATAAAGTACTCGAACGTCCAGACCAGTGCGTTGAACAGGATACGCAACAGGGGAATAGCCGGCGCTGCCTGGTTTTCGAGCAAGGAAAAACGAACGGTACAAAATTCATTTTCAGCGGAAAAATTGCCCAACTGCACGCCCAACTCCTGCATTTGCCGCTCGATGTCGAGAATTTTGTCGTGCAAACCGACAAGGTCGCTGATCGTGCCGGCATGGCTTTTCAGTTCGTTCAGACTGGTGAGGGCCTTTTCCAGACTGGCTTTTTTGGCGTTGAGCTCGCGGAATTCGGTGGTTTTATCCACTTTCACCACCGAGTTGACAAAAATCCGGCCCACTCCCTGCGCCGCGACGTAAAAGGAATCGAATAACTCAGGGCGTACGCCGATCATCAACTGCAGGCTTCTGTGGCCCGGATTGCCGCTTTTGTTTTCGTACTGGATGATGGCATTGAACTCGCGCGTTATGTTGCGCAAGCGGCTTTCTTCCTCGTCGAAACGCTCTGTTCGGGCATTCAGGGTGGCGGTTTTTTCGTATTTCTGCGAGGATATGGAACCGGCGGGCGGCGCTCCCGGCTCAAAATTCTTTTCGGATGCGTAGTTTTTCCGCAGACCGGCTTGTTCGCCGACCCATTCGGCCACGTTGGACGGACCCGTAATGGTTAAAGAATGGTCATCTGCTTCCGGGCGGTTGATCACGTACACAACCCGCAGTACATAAACCAAAAAGAAGCACCCGATCAGCAGGAAAAATGCCGAGCGGGTGCTGAGTTTGCGCAGTTTGAATGACATCATATTGATCTGATTTTTTCAGAAAGATGCAGCAAACCGGATTTTTGGCGGGTCACTTTTTACCTAAAAGCGCAAACATGTTCTTTTTGTAGGCTTCTACGCCGGGTTGATCGAATGGATTGACGCCCAGCACGTAGCCGCTCACGGCGCAGGTTTTTTCAAAAAAATAAAACAACCAGCCGAGGTGGTACGGTGTCGCTTCAGGCAGCAGAATGCGGAAATTGGGCACACCGCCGTCGGTGTGCGCCTGGCGCGTCCCTTCGATTGCCTTTGAATTGACAAAATCGAGGGTTTTGCCGGCCAGATAGTTGAGTCCGTCGAGGTCCTCGGCTGCCTTTTCGAGCGTGATGTCGTGTTCCGACGTGCCGATTTCCAATACCGTTTCGAACAGGTGGCGGCGGCCATCCTGTACGTACTGGCCCAGCGAATGCAGGTCGCAGGTAAAATCGGCGGCGGCAGGGAAAATACCCTTGCCGTCTTTGCCTTCGCTTTCGCCAAAAAGTTGTTTCCACCACTCGGCAATGTAGTGGCAGCGCGGCTCGTAATTCACCAGCAACTCGACCGTTTTGCCTTTGCGCAGCAGAATATTGCGCACCGCCGCGTAGCGCAGCACGTCATTTTGGTCAAATGCGGCGCTTTTGTACGCAGCACGGGCATCGGCTGCACCACGCATCAGCGCATCGATATCGATGCCGGCCGCGGCGATGGGCAGGAGGCCCACAGCGGTGAGCACCGAGAAACGGCCGCCCACGTCATCCGGCACATTGAAGGTTTCGTAACCTTCCTGATTCGACAGGTTTTTTAAAGCACCCCTGGCCGGGTCGGTGGTGGCGTAAATCCGTTCGCGGGCGCTGGTTTTGCCGTATTTTTCTTCCAGTTTTTGTTTAAAAATGCGGAAAGCAATAGCCGGTTCGGTTGTGGTGCCCGATTTGGAAATCACGTTGACCGAAAAATCGCGATCGCCGATCACCTCCAGTAATTGCGTCAGGTAAGTGCCCGAGATGTTGGTGCCGGCGAAGTAAATCTCCGGCGTTTTGCGCTTCTTTTTGGGCAGGTTGTTGTAAAAACCGTGCTGGCAAAACTCGATAGCCGCCTTGGCGCCCAGGTACGAGCCGCCAATCCCGATCACTATCAGCACTTCGGACTGTTTTTGAATTCGTTTTGCTGCCGCTTTGATGCGGCGAAACTCGTTGCGGTCGTATTTTACCGGAAGGTCGAGCCAGCCGAGGAAGTCGTTGCCCGGCCCCTTGCGGCTTTCAAGCAGTTTTGCCGCCGCGCTGACCTGCGGTTCGATCGCTGCCAACTCATGCGCAGCAATGAACCGTTCGGCCGGCGACAGGTCGAAGGAGAGTGTTTTCATGGCAGATCAGAGTTTGGAAAGTTCGTTTTTGAGGAAGTCGATCACCCGGATTTCAACCGGATCGACCTGACGGGCTTCGGCGAGGTACACGGAAAGCCAATCGCCCAGATGCACGAAGTAGAACATCTTCTCTGCCAGCGATTTGCCTTTGGAAAACAGTTCGATCGAAGCGCCGGCGTAATGTTCCACAATGTCTTTATTGATGTCGATGCGGACGGAAGTGCGCTGGTAATCGTCGCGGTTGCGCAGCCAGATTACTGCCAAATCGGGGCGTTGATCGCGCCAGCCGACGAGTTCATTGTGGTTCATTTCGGGGATTACGTGGTGCCAGCAAAGTTGTTTGGCGTTTTCGTTGATCTGCTGACGCCAGCGCACAGCGACGGCCTCGATATGGTCGGCGCTGTACAAAACCGGCGTTTTGCCGGCGAGAAAACCGGCAAGTTTCTGCGCGCGCTTGCGGATGTCGGCCTGGTCGCGCACCAGCAGTTTGCGGGCGGCTTCGAGGTGTTTGAATACCTTGCCGGAAATCAGTCGGGCACTGCGCAGCACGGCCAGTTGCGCCACGACCGAGTAACCCAGACAAGCGCGCGGGCTGCTCCAGCCACCGGGCAACTGGACGTAGTCGAGACCGTGTTTTTTCGCCAGTTCGATCAATTTGCCGCCGGACGAAACCACGACGATTTTGGCGCCGGTACCCAGCAGTTGTTCAAATGTGCTGAGGGTTTCTTCGGTATTGCCGCTGTAAGAAGAGCAGATCGCCAGGGTGTTTTTATTGACCCAGCGCGGGGCATGGTATCCTTTGCTGACGGTAATCGGCGCCTTGCATTCGGCGCGAACCAGTTCCTGTACAAAATTGCCGCCGATACCGCTGCCGCCAAGACCCGAGATCAGTACGCTGCGGATCGGAGCGGAGTGTTTGTGCAGTGAAACGGTTTGGGATTGAGCGAGTGCTTCCTCCAGTTGGTCCGGGAAGCGGGCAATCATCTTGTCCATGATGGGAAGTTGTGTTTAATATCGAGGTGGGGCAAGGGCGCGGCAAAGGTAAGACATGGGGCTCATTCGCCCGCACGCAGATTGACGCGAATACCGTTGGCGGCAGGTTGATCGAACAGTTTCCGGCGTTCCTGCAATGCCAGCAGATCGCGGTCATCGAGGCATCGGGGCGGGTTGGAAAGTATCTGATCCAGTTCTTCCCTGATTTTATCCTCCGCCATCCGGTAACTCATTTTTGAATCCAGGATGTCGTTCAAAATGAGAGACTTGTCGGCGACAAGTTCTTCTTTGAACAAAGGACAGACCAGCAGGGCCTCATCGATATTTTTCAACATTTGCAAATGGATACCCGCGCCAAGCCGGCTGTTTCCTTCTTCCAGAGATGTCTGAAATGTCCAAACCGGAAATTTCGACTCGATGCTGTCAAAGGGGAACATTTGCTGTTTCAGATCAAAAAAACGATCGTCCTGTTCGCCGGGTGTCGAGCGGGCTAATTGTTGCCAAATCCGGTAATCTGCGAAGCAAAATACACGTCCGCTTTCGTCCATGCGTTGAACGACGAAGCCCGGCAGTGCATCATTGAGCCAGAAAAAATCCGGCGTCAGATCGGCTTCGCCGGGTTCGGAGCGCGCAGCCAGACGGGCCATCACGGCGTCGCGCAGGGCCATCGACGCTTTATACTGACGGGCTACATCCGATTCCGTATTCATCTGTTTTTGATCGTTCAGCCATATATTCCGCCGGGCGCTGAGTTCCGCCCCGAAAAAACACTGCATCTTTTTTTGCAACAACCATTCAAGGCGGTCGCCCTGCGGGCTCAATGCCGCGGCAAACGCCCAACCACTGCGCCCGTCGCGCAGGGCAACCTCGATCCAGGGCCCTTGCAACAGGCTGTCTCCCAGGTGGATATTGCTCACGAAATTGCTCACCCGTCCCAAATCGGTCAGTTTTTCCCCTTGGGTAACGCTGGCGATTTCGCGGCTTTTTTCGCCAGCCTGTTCCCTGACGGCGATTTTATCTGCCATTACGGCAAGCGTCGGTTTGTCGGTCGAGTTGTCGCCACAGCCGATCCAAAAAAGACACGCGGTAAAAAATAAGCAGGTTCGCATGCGGCAAAAATGGCGCAAACCTGCCGCTCTCCGTACCTTTCCCGCGTTAAAAACGCTCCGATATGCAGACTTTTTTCCGCCTGGCCTTGCTGTTACTGTTCGCTTTTTTCTCTACTCGCGAGGTTTACGCGCAAATCACCGACGATTTTTCCGACGGCGATTTTTTGCAAAATCCGGCCTGGACCGGGGATGTTTCGAACTTTATCGTCGAAGCTACGGGGCAATTGCAACTCAATGCCCCGGACGCCGGCACTTCCATACTGGTCGTGCAAGGCAACATCCCCGACAGTGCAGTATGGCAGATCGATATTCGGATGGAATTTGCGCCTTCGGCCGCCAACTTGTTAAGGGTGTATTTGCTGGCCGATCAGGCCGATCTCAATATTGCCAACGGCTACTTTCTGGAAATCGGGGAAAACGGCTCGGCCGACGCCATTCGGATGTTCCGGCAGGATGCAGGTGTGAAAACACTTTTGGCTACCGGCACGCCCGGTTTGGTGGCCACCGAGCCCGTGGCCGGCAAAATCCGCATGCATAGGAATACCGCGGGTGACTGGACGCTGGAAGCGCAACCCCAAGGGAGCGCATTTCAACTCGAATTTACAGTCAATGACGCGACTTATCCCGGTGGTGAAAACCGGTGGTTCGGCCTGCAATGCGTGTATTCCGCCACCCGAAAAGACAAATTCTTCTTCGATAACCTCGATATACAACCCGACCTGCCCGACACAACGCCCCCGGTGTTGCTCAATGCACAGGCGACGTCCGACACGACCATCGAAGCGGCGTTCAGTGAAGCGCTCGACCCGGTTTCGGCCTCCGTAGCCTCCAATTTCAGTGTGAGTATCGCGGGGCAACCGGCATCGGCAGGACTGGCGCCGGGCAATAACTCGGTCGTGCGAATCGTGCTGGCCCAGCCATTGCCACAGAGCGGCGTTTATCAATTGACTGCTATGCAACTGGCCGACCTGGCGGGAAACACAAGCACCTCCCAATCTGTTGATTTTCAATTTATAAAAATTGAAACGGCCGCCAACTTTGATCTCGTAATCAACGAAATAATGGCCGACCCAAGTCCGGTAGTCGGGCTGCCTGATCTCGAATGGGCCGAAATTTTCAACCGATCCGGTAAATACATCAATCTGCAAAACCTGACTTTTGGCGAATCGGGTGGGGTAGTAGCAGCCCTGCCCAACTATGTATTGCCCCCCGATTCTTTCGTGGTATTGTGCGCCACAGGCAGTGCTGCCGCATTGTCGACCATCACACCTAATGTGTTGGGACTGAGTAGCTTCCCTTCGCTCAACAACGCAAGCGACTGGCTGATACTTGCCCGCACGGACGGTGAAGTGATTAATCAGGTGGTTTACGAAGCAGCCTGGCACACCGATCCAGACAAAGCAGATGGCGGCTGG
This sequence comes from Saprospiraceae bacterium, assembly GCA_016787345.1. GTDB lineage: Bacteria > Bacteroidota > Bacteroidia > Chitinophagales > Saprospiraceae > M3007. Next base: position 77,371 of record JAEUUU010000166.1, read on the forward strand.
ACCCTCGAACGAATCAACCCCAACCTTCCCTGCCTGGGCGCGGCCAACTGGATGTCGAGCGCCGACCCTGCCGGCGGTACGCCCGGGCGACGCAACTCGGGGTTTACAGACACGCCGGACACCTTACGGCCCCAACTTGTGGAGGTAATTTCGCAGGGGCCCGACGCGCTCCGGTTGCAATTTTCCGAAGGACTGGATGAAACCACGATCGGCCAACTCGATCAGTACGTCATTAACCCCTCCATCGCGGTCAGCGCCGCTTTTTTCCCAGGCGGCGACCGGTCGCTGGTCGAAATCACCCTGGGCACGCCGTTAAGCTCCGGGGTTTCGTATACCCTCAGCTTCGGCGCACTGCTGACCGATTGCAGCGGGAATCCGGTGCTCAATACAGGGCCGATTGTATTCGGGTGGGCGGAAATACCGGCATATCAGGATATTTTATTCAATGAAATCATGTTCAAACCCGAGCCGCAACAAGGATTGCCGGCGGCAGAGTGGGTGGAAATCATCAATCGTTCGGGCAAGTTTCTTCAATTGGCCAACCTGGAATTTTCCGACGCCGGCGTCACCAAATATGCCCTGTCCGCTTACGTGCTTCCGCCGGATTCCACACTGGTGTTGTGTCACCCCAATAGTCTGGCTCCCTTACAATCTATCACACCCAACGTGCAGGCCCTCAGCGGCTTTCCTTCTCTGAACGACGACGAGGAAACCATCAACCTGACGCTGCCCAACAATGGCGCCTCAATCGATCGCATCCGTTATACCGCTGCCTGGCATACCGATTCCGACAAATCGGGCGGCGGCTGGTCGATCGAACGCGTCAATCCGGACCTGCCCTGCCTGGGCAAAGAAAACTGGCGCAGTTGCCCGCTTCCCGCCGGCGGAACGCCCGGCCGAAGTAACGCGGCATACGATCCGGCCGGCGATCTGACTGCTCCCAGGGTACTGCGGGCTTTCCCGCTGAATGCAAGCCAGATACAACTCTTTTTCACGGAAGGGCTGGATGCTTCCGCCCTGCTGGACCCCGGTGTTTTTCAGTTTCAGCCGGCTTTATCGGTTGTGTCGGCGAGTTTTATAGACAACGACCAGGCGTTTGTTTTGCTCAACCTGAGCACGCCAATGCAAACCCAGACGGTATACACGCTCAGTTTCGGTCCTGAATTGACCGATTGCAGCGGCAACAGCATCGATGCCGCCGACACTGTTCGCGTGGGGGTGCCCGAGCAACCGGAATGGCAGGATTTAGTGATCAATGAAGTGTTGTTCAATCCGGAGCCCGACGGAGGCCGTTACGTGGAAATTTACAACCGCAGTAACAAGATATTTGACCTGACCGATTTCACATTGGCCAACTATGCCCGGCCCACGCTGCCGCAAAAAATCGGGATCGAACGCCAATTCCTTCCCGGCGAGTATTTGGTATTTACGTCCCAACCGCTCGACGTTACGAAGCGTTTTGCCAACATTCGACCCGAGTGGCTGCTGTTTCAGGACTTGCCTTCGTTGACCGACCGCTCGGACAATATCACCTTGTTCTGGAGTGAAAACGGGCAAAAAATCGTCGTTGATTCGTTCAATTATACCGCCGAATGGCACAACGCGCTGCTCACTTCCGCCGAACAGGAAGGCGTTGCCCTCGAACGCATCCGCGCGGAAGGGTTTACCAACGATGCAGCCAACTGGACCTCCGCGGCAAAGCCCGCACAAGGAGCAGCTGGGACGCCCACGCAGCCCAATTCGCAGCGTTTTCAGGGCAATTTTGACAATGCCGACCAACTGATCCAACTGCCGCTGGCGCGCTTGTCGCCCGACGACGATGGTTTTGAAGATTTTCTGGCGATCCAGTATCTGTTGCCGGGCCCCGGTTACTTTGCCACATTTACGATTTATGATGCAGAGGGCATTCCGGTAAAAAAACTGCTTCGGCAGGAACTGATTGGTACGGAAGGGCTGCTTCGCTGGGACGGCGATGCCGATGATGGCATCCGGGTTCGTCCGGGCATTTATATCTTGTACGCCGAGGTGTTCGAGCCGGACGGAAACGTAAAGCGGACGAAAAAATCGGTTTCGGTTGTCGCGCGGTTTTGATCAAAATGCCTCGCCGACGGTAAGATAAAACCCGGAATTGTGCGCCCCTATACCGTAATCCATCCGGAGGTGAATATGCTGTTTGCGGTCGAACTCAAACCTCAGACCAGCCCCGGCATTAGGGCGCCATCGCAGTCGTTCTCCGGGTGTGCCAAATACGCTGCCGGTACCGCCGAACACCACCCCTTTGAACCGCCAAAAGATCGGAAACCGATACTCGGCCTGTACGAGCAACACATGGCGGTCGCGATATTTGCCCAATGGATACCCTCGCAACAATCGGGCGCCACCCAGTTGCGCCATGCCGTAAAAAGGCGGGTTTCCGGCACTTGTCTGGCCAAGAAAATGCAGGGCTAAAACGTTGTTTTTCAACAAAGTAAAATAACGACTCGATTCCAGCGAGAAGCGCAGGTACGAAAAATTACTGCCCCACAGCGGGCTTTCCCCAAACAGCGTGGATTCAATCAGTACGCCTTTGCCGGGGTAAAATTGATTATCTCGGGAATCAAACAACCACACCGGGCCGAGAATGGAAGAAATACCACCGCCGGTTCCGGCAACCTTGCCCGCGGCCAGTTCGCCGCCCTCGTCGACCGACAAGATCCGGTATGCGTCGAAACCCAGACGCAGCCCTGCCAACTGATTGGTTCGCAAGCGGCGCAACAAGGACAACCGCGCGCGCGGGTATTGAGCGACGTATTTTTCAAGGTAATCATTCGGGTAGGAGTTCCCTATGCCAAAATACTGGTACAGATAGCGGTACCAGGCGAGTTCGCCGTATGCCCTCCAGTAACCGGCCGGACTAAACCACTGGAACGGGAAATTGACCAGGATTTGTTTGCGTTGGGTGTAGTTGATACCAAACGACACGCTTGATCGCAAAGGCTTGCCTTTGAATGTAACAATGCCGGCAGCACCAAACGCCCAGTACGTATCCGGGGTATACACTACAACCGGTACGGCAAAAATGCGGAGGGAGGAATCACGCGTGGGTGTTTGCTCCATTTCCTGTGAGAAAGCAAGTTCGGGGCAAAAAATAGCAGTACTTATAAATAACCAGACAGCTGCTAAACAACGCGTGGCGAGAGGGTAGGGCATGGAACAAGTTTGCGACCGAAAGGTACGCGTTCCGGTGTGTTTAGGGGGCAGTACAATAAAAAAGAGGCTGACTCCTGGCTACAACAGCTTATGAGACAGCCTCTTGTGAAAAGCGATCCTTACTGAAAATCAGTTTCTCTTTTTATCGTGAAGCGCCAGCAGCGGCACATGGATGCGGTGTGCCAGCTTGCGGGTAAGGCTTTCGTTGAAAATTTTGTACAGCAGGCTATGCTCGTGCGCAACGGCGATCAGGAGCCCGGCATCCGTTGCTTCGATAAAGTTGGAAATAGCCTGAGCGGCATCGCGGTCGTGCAGGTAGTGCATATCAAAGGGGATATCTCCCAGTTTTTTTGTCAATGCCGTTTCTTTCTCCTGCACCTCTCTTTCGCCGGGCTTGTCGATAATGTGCACGACTTTCAAAGGCATCTTGTGCATACCCAGCAAAGTGTGCAGCACTTTCAGCCCCATCGATTCGATGCGAAAGTGAAAATCAGTGGCGAATACGGCCGGGCTGTTCGGGTAGTATTGCGCCTTTTTGGGCACAACAATGAGCGGAATATCCGTCCGGCCAATCATACCGGCGGCAACACTGCCCAGAAAGACGCCCCGGAGCCCAGTGGCGCCGGTTGTTCCCATCACAATCAGGTCTACATTATGTTTTTCGGCAACCTCGGCGATGGAAGGGATCGGAAATCCGACCAGACATTCAAAACGTGTCGGTACCGCATCGCCGCTCTGACCGCGTTGCTGACGGCGCACCCAGTCTTTCAGGTCTTTTTCCCGTTGGGAAATATAATCGTCGGACCAGAAGGCCGCGTAGACGTTGTTGTCGACGCCCTCATTGGGAAATACGACGTGCAGGACCACCAGTTCGGCTCCTGACTGGCTGGCGATAGCGCCCGCGTAGCGAAGCGCATTGGCGGAAGCACTGGAAAAATCGGTAGGAACGAGGATGGTTTTCATGATTTAACTTGTTGATGTTAAGGCAAATATTATCATCTGAAAATACACAGGACGGTCAATCCTGTTCTCGGTAATCCAGCGGTTCATCCGTCATTTCGTCCGGATGTTCGGCAGTTTCGCCTTTGCGATTTTGTTCCGCCAGGGTGAGGTGATCCGTCACGCTGGTTGCCAGCCAAATCTGATGCGATTTGCGAAAAACCTGAACGTTCAAGCCGAAACGGCTTTCCAAATCTGCTTCGAAATTCCTGACTGTGATATCAGGCCGAATTTCCAGCATACCGGCTTCAATACCGGGATTTAACTTGCTTAAGGGAGTATTGTGGTCTTTTACCATAAACCTGGCCTGGCTCCCCTCAAAGGCGTCATGAGGCGCCGTAAAACACTCGATTTTTAGAAAAGGGAAAACAGAATGCACGGACTGACTCAATTCCGCTATGGTCATTTCCGGATGTAGTTGAACTTGCACGACAGTCATTTTAGTTTGAAAATCAATTTTTTACACTACAAAACTCCTTCTTGTGGCAGGAGGAGGGCAATGACAACGCTTATCCCGATAGATGATATTGGTTGCCCATTTGCTACCTTTGCGGCTTGAAATCAGCAACCGTTCACTTTTCTTACGCTGCCTTTTTTTAATGGCCACAGTCGAGTCATTGCCTACCCTCGAAACCGCCCGTACCCTGGGCCTTACTCCCGAAGAATTCGAAAAAATCCACGAGATCCTGGGGCGAGCGCCCAACTTTACGGAACTGTCGGTTTATTCGGTCATGTGGAGCGAACACTGTTCCTACAAAAACTCGATCGTCCAACTGAAAACCCTTCCGCGCAGCGGAAAACGACTTTTAGTCGGGGCAGGAGAGGAGAATGCCGGTCTTGTAGACATTGGCGACGGACTGGGTTGCGCTTTCAAGATCGAAAGCCACAATCACCCCTCCGCTATCGAGCCCTACCAGGGCGCCGCTACGGGTGTAGGCGGTATTCATCGCGATATTTTCACCATGGGCGCCCGCCCGATTGCGGCATTGAACTCCCTGCGGTTTGGTCGGCCCGACGATCCGCGTATGAAACGCCTGATTGCAGGCGTCGTGAAAGGCATCGGCGATTATGGCAACTGTTTCGGCGTGCCAACGGTGGGCGGTGAAGTATACTTCTACGATTGCTACAACCACGATATTCTTGTCAATGCCATGTCCGCAGGCATTGTGAAAGTCGGCGAAACAGTCAGTGCAACAGCCGGAAATCCGGGTAATCCCGTGTTTATCGTGGGCTCGGCGACCGGCAAAGACGGGATTCACGGCGCTACTTTTGCCTCGGCCGACCTGACAGAAGACTCGCACGAAGATTTGCCCGCGGTACAGGTTGGCGACCCTTTTCAGGAAAAATTGCTGCTTGAAGCCTCGCTTGAAGCCATAAAAACCGGCGCGGTGGTTGGTATGCAGGACATGGGAGCGGCAGGTATCACCTGCTCCACTTCCGAAATGAGCGCCAAATCGGGCGTCGGTATGCGCATCGACCTCGACAAGGTACCTACCCGCCAATCGAATATGAAAGCCTGGGAAATTCTGCTTTCGGAAAGCCAGGAACGTATGCTCATCGTTTGCACGCCCGGCAGAGAACAGGAAATCCTGGACGTGTTTGACAAATGGGATTTGCCCTGCGAACAAATCGGCGTTACGACCGATACCGGGATGCTTGAATATTACCACCACGGCGAACTGGTTGCCCAGGCGCCCGCTGAATCGCTGGTATTGGGCGGCGGCGCGCCAGTGTATATCCGGGAACAAAAACGCCCGGCCTACATGGCAGAAATTGAAAAATTCGACCTTCAAAAGATCAAAGTCCCTTCCGACCTCAAAGCCGCGGCCAACAAACTTTGGCATTCGCCCAACCTCGCCGCCAAAAACTGGATCACCCGCCAATACGACTCCATGGTCCGCACCGGCACCATGACCACCAACCGACCCGCCGACGCGGCGGTCGTGTACGTAAAAGGCACGCGCAAATCATTGGCGCTCACAACCGATTGCAACTCCGCCTACGTGTACGCCGATCCCTGGAAAGGCGCCATGATCGCTGTTGCCGAAGCAGCGCGCAATATCGTATGTTCCGGTGGCGAACCGGTCGCCATCACCAACTGCCTCAACTTCGGCAACCCCTACAACCCCGAAGTATACTATCAGTTTGCCGAAGCCATCAGGGGCATGGGCGATGCTTGCCGCAAGTTTGGCACCCCGGTAACGGGCGGCAACGTCAGTTTTTATAACCAATACGCCAAAGATGGAGCGGTTATCCCGGTTTACCCCACGCCCACGATCGGCATGCTGGGTATCCTCGACGATTACGAGCAAATGATGACGCTTGACTTCAAAAACGAAGGCGACAAGATTTACCTGCTCGGCGTTAGCCGCGAAGATCTGGGCAGCAGCGAATACCTCCGGGTCGTACACGGAACCGAATACAGCCCCTGCCCCTATTTTGATCTGGAAGAGGAATACCAACTTCAGCAGGTTCTGAAAAAGGCCATTGCCGAGGGCTTGTTGCAGTCTGCACACGACGTCAGCGAAGGCGGCCTTTTCGGCGCCATGCTGGAAAGCGCCATGCCTTCAGGTATGGGCTTCCACCTCAAAACGCCGTCGGGCATTCGCCCCGATGCATGGCTCTTTGGCGAATCGCAAAGCCGTGTGATCGTCTCTGTCCGCCCTGAACAGTCTGCCGTCTTCGAGCGTTTTCTGATCGATGAAAACCAAACGTATGAATACCTGGGTGAAGTCGTTGGCGATGTCGTAGTCGTAAACGATGCCGACTGGGGCAATATCGCCACCTGGAAACACACCCACGCCACACTGTTGGCTGAAAAAATGAATTGATGAAACAGGCTCGCTTTTTGCTTGATTTTTTTTATCTGTAATTTCAATTTGATATGAAATCCATAAAATCTCTGTTACTGCTGCTCCTCCCGGTCATCTTCCTTTTTGCTGCCTGTCAGGCGGGTGAAGAAGGTTATGTTTTTAAAGGGACGGTTAAAGATGCAGCCGATCTCCAGGTAAAACTGGAGCAATCCTTTTTTGACCGTACCACCTTTGCGCTCGGCGCCGCGAAATGCGATGCCAACGGCAAATTTTCGTTGAAACAGGAGAAACCTTTCGAAAGAGGGCTTTATGTCCTTACCGTCGGCGACAAAAAAATGTATTTCATGCTCGACGGCAGTGAAAAATCGGTGAGTTTCAGCGGCGATCTGGCCTCGATCGACAAACTTCAGATTGAAGTCGAAGGCTCTGAAACCATGGAGTGCTACGCCAAATTTGTACAGGGCCTCTTCGCAGCGCCGCCTGCTACGGCCGACGAATCCAAAAAAATTCTGGCGGAGAAAGGCTGCAACCCGCTGCTTCGTGCATTTTTTACCTCACAGTTTTTTGGGCGGATCGCCGACCAGCATCTGGCCGATTTTAAAACCGCAAGCAAAGATCTCAGCGACTACATGCCGGGCTCCAAATACGCCTCGGTGTATGCCAATATGGTGAGCCAGCTGGAAACGCAAATTACACAAGGCAGCGCCCCCCAACCGGCAGGTAACGGCAAAATTCAGGTCGGCCAACCGGCGCCCGACATCGCCCTGCCCGATCCCGACGGCAAGGTTCGCTCCCTTTCCAGCCTCAAAGGCAAAGTAGTGCTGCTCGACTTTTGGGCCAGCTGGTGCGGCCCCTGCCGCCGTGCCAACCCGCACGTGGTCGACGTCTACAACAAATACAAAGCCAAAGGCTTCGACGTTTTCAGTGTTTCGCTCGACCGCCCCGACGGCAAAGAGGCCTGGAAAAAAGCTATTAAAGACGACGGACTCGTGTGGAGCAACCACGTCAGCGATCTGCAGTACTGGAATAGCGCCCCGGCTGCTACTTATGGCGTTCGCGCCATTCCGCAAACCTTCCTGATCGGTCGCGATGGCAAGATTATCGCTGTCAATCCGCGCAATAATCTGGAAAGCGAGTTGTTGAAAGTGCTGTAATTTCCCCTGTTTTGATGAAAAAAAGAGCGTACCGGGTATTAAACCCGGTACGCTCTTTTTTTTCTGACACCTTCAACTCAACTACTCGGTCGCGGGGGCAGGCTGTGAGGAAAAACTGACCACCTGGTCATTTTTCAGGTCCGTTTCGATCAGTCCGTCGCGCAGGCGTACGATCCGGTGCGCGTACAACGCGATATCCTGTTCGTGTGTCACGAGGATGATCGTATTTCCGTTTTTGTGAATTTGCTCAAACAGAGCCATGATCTCGTAGGAGGTCTTGGAGTCCAGGTTGCCCGTGGGTTCGTCGGCCAGGATGATTGCCGGATCGTTGACCAGCGCGCGCGCAATGGCAACGCGTTGGCGCTGTCCGCCGGACAACTCGTTGGGTTTGTGCATAACCCGGTCGCCCAGGCCCACCGATTCGAGCACTTTTCGCGCTTTTTCGAGGCGTTCTTCTTTGGGGATACCAGAGTAGACCAGCGGAAGCGCGACGTTTTCGAGAGATGACAGGCGAGGCAGGAGGTTGAATGTTTGGAAAACGAAACCGATCTGGCGGTTGCGAACTTCTGCCAGATCGGAGTCGTCCATTGTACTGACTTCAATATCGTTGAGGTAATATTTGCCGCTGGTGGGGGAGTCCAGGCAACCCAGCAGATTCATCAGGGTAGACTTGCCACTGCCTGATGGGCCCATGAGCGCCACATATTCGTTGCGGTCGATGTTGAGGGAAACGTCTTTCAACGCCTCCACTTTTTCAGCGCCCATGATGTAGGTTTTATTGAGGTGTTCGATCGAAATCAGCATGGTTGAGAATCTGATGTGTTAAACTTGTGATTGCCTGGGTCATTCGATGACTTTTGGCACCCTGAAAAACCGCCCGTCGTGTCTGGGGGCGTTTTCAAGCGCCTCCTCTGTGGAAACCTGGCCACCAACTTCATCTTTCCGATCGTTACTGTCATTTTCATTCAGATAACGCAAAGGTTCGACGCCGCGGGTATCCAGTTTTTGTAAATGGTCTACCATTTCCAGAATCCTGTCGAGGTCATTGGCAAAGCGCAAACGTTCGGAAGAGTCCAGTTGTAAGCGGGCCAGTTTTTCAAGGTTCGAAATAAGGATTTCATCCATGAGTGAAAAAAAAGCTTAGATGATTGCAAGGCTTCGCTCGTTAAACGGACGGTGTTGTCCGTTGAGCGCTTTGGAAAAAACGTTGAAAGGAAGCTGGGCATCGCAAAATGAACGCCTATTTTCGCAGCGCACAAAAGTAAAGGAATGAACACGAGTTTACCCTCCGACAAACCCATGATCCGCCACGTCGCAATTGCCGGCAATATCGGCGCTGGCAAAACTACCCTGACAGAAATGCTCAGCCGGCACTTCAATTGGGACGTACACTACGAGAACACGGAAAACAACCCCTACCTGTCCGATTTTTATGTCGACATGAAGCGTTGGTCGTTCAACCTGCAGGTCTTTTTCCTGTCGAGCCGCTATCAACAAGTGCTCCGAATCCAGCAAGGCAATCGAACGGTAATTCAGGACCGCACGATCTACGAAGATGCTTTCATTTTCGCCCCCAACCTCGCCGACATGGGCCTGATGGAACGCCGCGACTTCGAAAATTACACCACGCTGTTCCAGTCTATCGTATCTCAGATCAAACCGCCGGATTTGCTGATTTATCTCAAAGCCAGTATTCCGACCCTGGTCGACCATATTCAAATGCGTGGGCGCGACTACGAAGGCAGCATCAGCCTTGATTACCTGAAACGTCTCAATGAGCGTTACGACAACTGGATCAACGGATACCGCGAAGGCAGGTTATTGATTATCAATGTCGATCACCTCGATTTCCAGAATCATCCGGAAGATTCGGGCAAGGTTCTGGAAATGGTACAGGCGGAACTTCACGGACTTTTTTAACGCCCTATGGACAAAAAAATCACCCTTATTTCCGGCGCCTCACGGGGCATCGGCCGGGCAATCGCCACCCGCCTGGCACGGGAGCAACATTTTGTGATGCTCCTGGCGCGCAATGCCGAAGAACTCAGCGAACTGGAATTTGAAATCGATCAGGCCGGCGGCAAATCGCTTTCTTTCCCGATCGATATTGCGAGTGAAAAACAAGTCAACGAAACTGTCGACCAGATTCTGCGCGATTTCGGTCGGATAGATTCCGTCATCAACAACGCTGGAATCGGCATATTCAAACCTGCCGACGAACTGGCCGCTTCGGATTGGGACAGAGTGATGGAGGTCAATGTAAAAGGCAGTTTTCTGCTCTCAAAAGCGGCATTGCCGGCCATGAAAAAAGCCGGCGCGGGCCATATCGTCGGCGTCGCTTCGGATGTTTCCAAACGCACATTCGCCACCGGCAGCCTTTATACGGCAAGCAAATATGCCCAGCACGCCTTTTTCGAGTCGCTTCGCAGAGAAGTACGCAAACTCGGTATCAAGGTCAGTGTGATCTACCCCGGACTGGTCGATACCTATTTTCACGATGGTCCGCCCGGACAGGCGCACCGAAAAGGCTATCTCCAGCCGACCGATATCGCCGATGCCGTGGCTTATGTGCTGAATGCTCCGCCGCACGTTGTCGTCGACGAACTGATGCTGCATCCCATGATTCAGGAATGGTAAATTTCAATCCGCATGGATATTGAACAGTTTCGCGAATACTGCCTGGCCAAAAAAGGCGTCACGGAAGATTTCCCTTTCGATGAAGTTACCCTCTGTCTGCGTGTGATGGGCAAAATATTCGCCATCACCGGCCTCGACGCGGATCGTTTCAGCGTCAACCTGAAATGCGATCCCGATTACGCCCTCGAACTTCGCGAACAATACGGCGAGGTACAGCCGGGGTGGCACATGAACAAAAAACACTGGAATACCGTCGATTTTGAAGGTTCGCTCGATCAGGGAACGTTGCGGAAGTTGATCGACCACTCGTACGAGAGGGTTGTCGCGACCTTGAAAAAGACGGAAAAAGAGGCCTTGGCCGGGCTCTAATGCCACCACAACATTGCAACGCCTGCCAATACCAGGGTTATACCGGTAATCAGACCGGCATTGTGCTCCCAGGCATGCCAGTCCATTTTTTTCAGGCCCGCAAGCGCCAGGCGTACCCATAACAACATACCGATAATGCTCACCAAGGCATAAGTTGTGGCCAGAACGACGACGAAGCGCCAGCCGTACTGACCGGCAGCCAGAAAAAAGCCTTCGATTTCGAGACAAGGCGAAAAAAACATGGCGACGACCAGGGAAGTGACGATGCCCCAACTGAAATTTTCGCCCGTAAGGTGAAAATGATGGTGATAATAATGCCGGTAAATAAAATATCCACCCATAAAAACCAGCAAGGCAGGAGCCATCCAGTGCGTAAATCCTTCAACCTGTACTGCCAGGGTTCGGCCGGCCAATGAAAGGATAAAACCCAGCAATACGGTACTCAATACGTGTGCAAAACCCGCAAAAAAAGTCACCAAAAGCGTGTACCGAATAGTCCAGCCGCCCTGTCTGCTGACGGCCAAAACCGGGAGCCAATGACTGGGAATCAAGGCATGAAATACACTTAGCACAACGGTACCCACTAACAGACTATACATGGATCAACGACCTGTTCTCTTTAAAAAAGCCTGCAATAAACGGCGATACATTCATTAATCACTCATTGCGGCGGCGAAAAGTCGGGATTGGAAAGAAGCGAAGGATCGGTCAGGGTTTTCAAAAATGCGACGATATCAGCCTTGTCCTGAGCGCTCATACGGCCCGCGGCTGCGTGTTTGAGGTTGGGATCGAGGGTGGGGGAGTCTTGTACGCCGGAATTATAAAACTCCAGCACTTCTTCCAGGGTTTGAAAACGTCCGTCGTGCATGTAAGGCGCCGTCAGTTCGATATTGCGTAGGCTGGGCGTTTTGAATTTTCCCCTGTCGCTGTCGAGCAAAGTAATCCGGTAGCGGCCCTGATCGCCCTGGCCAGCGCCATTCAGGCCATTGTTCCGAAAGGCAAAATCAGAAAATGTGCTGCCGGTGACGTGACAATGGTTGCAATCTCCTTTTTGAGGGTTTTCAAACAAAGCCAGGCCGCGCAATTCCTGTTCGTTCAACTGCTCCTGTCCTCGCCTCCAGCGGTCGTAGCGACTGTCGCCGCTGATGATCGTCCGTTCAAACTGAGCGACAGCTCGCATCATCAGCGGGATAGTCACTTTGGCGGTATCCGGAAGGGCAAATGCGACCCGGAACAATGCCGGATATTCCGGGTGGCGATTGAGTTTGAGCAACACGTTGCTTAGTTCTTCATTCATCTCCAGGGGGTTGGTAATGGGTCCAAGGACCTGGCTTTCCAGATCAGCCGCTCCGCCGTCCCAGAAAAAATTATCCTGCCAACCCAGGTTGAACAAAGGCATGGCATTTCGCACACCGAGCTCGCCGGTAATACCAATGCTGAATCGGAGCGAAGAGTCGACAAACGCCCAGTTCTGACGATGGCAACTGGCACAGGACTGGCTACTGTCGGCGCTAAGGATGGGATCGTAAAACAACTTGCGGCCCAATGCTATACCCTCGCGAGTGAGTGGGTTGTTGGCCGGAATATCCATTGGGGGCAATCCGGCAGGTATGCTCAATTCGTAGGGCGTTGGTTGTAAAGTATCGGTTCCGGAATCCTTCCGACACGCCTCGGCCAGTAGCGCCGAAAGAAGCAATACGACTGAAAAAGACATTCTGTACATCGTTCCGTCCATTTTTACCGGCTAAGTTAATTACCCTATCTTTGCGCCGAAATCAAAAATGCAAATGGTCAAAATAGGTCCGGTCGAACTTGGCGAATTTCCACTGCTGCTTGCTCCCATGGAGGACGTAAGCGATCCGCCGTTCCGGAAATTGTGCAAAGAACAAGGCGCAGACATGGTGTATACCGAATTTATCAGCGCCGACGGATTGGTACACGAAGCAAAAAACACCTTCCAAAAGCTGGACATATTCGACTACGAACGCCCCATCGGCATCCAGTACTTTGGCGGGCAACTCGACAACATGATCGAGGCGGCAGAGATCATCGAAGCGAAAAATCCCGACGTGATCGACATCAATTTCGGATGCCCGGTCGCCAAAGTCGCCTGCCGACTGGCCGGGGCCGGCCTTTTGCGCGATGTGCCGCACATGGTTCGACTGACGGAGGCCGTGGTTAAAAGCACCAAACGCCCCGTAACGGTCAAAACCCGCCTCGGCTGGGATACCGGCACGATCAATATCCTTGAAGTAGCCGAACGCCTTCAGGACGCCGGTATACAGGCCCTGACCATCCATGCCCGAACCCGTCAGCAGATGTACAAAGGCGAAGCAGACTGGTCGTGGATCGCCCGTGTAAAAGACAATCCCCGTATCACCATCCCTGTTTTTGGCAACGGCGACATCGATCATCCAGCCAAAGCCCTGGATTACCGCCGCCGATACGGCGTCGACGGCATTATGATCGGCCGGGCCAGCATTGGTTATCCCTGGATTTTCAGGGAGATAAAACATTATTTTGCAACCGGCGAACTACTCGAGGCGCCGACTGTACAGGAACGCGTCGCGGCAGCCCGCCAGCACTTGAGCGACAGTCTGGCCTGGAAAGGCCCCAAACTGGGTGTTTTGGAAATGCGTCGTCATTATGCACCGTATTTCAAGGATTTACCCAACATCAAACAATATCGCGCCCGCCTGGTGAATGAGATGGAGCCGGCCGTTTTGTTTGCCATTCTCGATGAAATTGAAGAAACCTACACCCAGGCGGAATTTCCACTTGAAATTGCCGGTTAAACACCTCGCCAGCCCCCTTAACGATCCGAAAGGAATCTCTGCATGATTTTCAATATCGATCCGGAAGAACGCAAACTTTTAACCCTCGTAGGCCGCTGCGCCCGGGAGATGAAGGCGCCCGCTTACGTCGTGGGCGGCTATGTGCGCGATCGCCTGCTAGGGCGCCCATGCAAAGACATCGACATCGTTTGCGTGGGCGACGGGATACGCCTGGCAGAATCGGTGGCTTCTCAACTGTACCCGCGGCCCAAAGTTGTGGTCTATTCCCGTTTCGGCACCGCCATGCTTCGCTACGATGATCTTGAAGTCGAATTCGTCGGCGCCAGAAAAGAGAGTTACCGGCACGACAGCCGAAAACCCGACGTAGAGCGCGGCACTTTGGAAGACGACCAGAACCGGCGCGATTTTACCATCAATGCCCTCGCGGTGAGCCTCAGTGAAGCGGAATTCGGATATATTATCGATCCCTTTGGCGGCCTTGAACACCTCGAACAAAAATTGATCAAAACGCCACTGGAGCCCGGCCAGACCTTTTCGGACGACCCCCTGCGCATGATGCGCGCCATCCGCTTCGCTACTCAACTCGGCTTTACCATCGACCGCCATACCCTGGATGGTATTTCACAAAACAGAAGTCGGATCAACATTATATCCAAAGAGAGAATAGCCGGCGAACTGGACAAAATTTTGCTCAGCCCCAAACCTTCGATTGGCTTCGATCTTTTGTTTAAAACCGGGTTGTTACAACTCATTCTCCCGGAACTGGCCGCATTGCAAGGTGTAGAAGACCGCGATGGCAAAGGGCATAAAGACAACTTTTACCACACCCTCGAGGTGCTCGACAACCTCTGCCGCAAAAGCGACAAACTGTGGCTGCGCTGGTCGGCGTTGTTGCATGATATTGCCAAACCCCCAACCAAACGCTACGACCCCGAACACGGCTGGACTTTTCACGGCCACGAATGGCTGGGCGCCAACATGGCCCCGAAAATATTCCGAAACCTTCGCCTCCCCCTGGGCGCCGAACTCGAATACGTGCAAAAGATGATCCGGATGCATTTGCGGCCGATCAGCCTGACCAAAGAAGAAGTGACCGACAGCGCGGTGCGCCGCCTGCTGTTCGACGCCGGCCCGGATATCGAAGACCTGATGAAGTTGTGCGAATCCGACATTACCACCAAAAATCCGCGTAAGATGGCCCGTTACCTCGAAGGGTACGAGCACCTGAAATTGCGCATGTCGGAAGTCAGCGAAGCCGACCGGCTAAGGCTGTGGCAACCGCCCATCACTGGTGAAGTCATCATGGAAACTTTCGGTATTGCCCCCTCAAAACAGGTAGGCGTGATTAAAACCGCGGTGCGAGAAGCGATTCTGGACGGCGAAATCACTAATGATTACGATGCCGCATTTGGCAGAATGCTGGAAGAAGGAAAAAAAATCGGTCTCGAACCCAAAGTCGCTACTTCTAAGTAAATTTTAAGCCCTACAAGACCGCCTGTCCTTAGATTTACGGTTTGTTCTCTTTTATCCTGCGACAAAGCAAGCCCTCTTCGTGTATGAAAAAGCACCTGCCTGCCCTGGCCCTTATCATCGTTTCGGTCCTGGCTGTTACGCCCTCCCTCTTTGCACAAAAATCAGTCGCCCGCCTGTGGAACGAAGCGCTTCTGCAGTCTATCCGTGAAGATTTTGCCCGTCCGCCCGTGCATGCCCGAAACCTTTACCATGTATCCCTGGCTTTGTACGATGCCTGGGCGGTATACGACACGGTGGCACAAACCTATTTGCTCGGCAAAACTGTGGGCAATTTTTACTGTCCTTTCAACGGCGTACCCATGCCGGCCGATATTGAGGCCGCCCGCGAAGAAGCGATGAGTTACGCCGCTTACAGGGTATTAAAACAGCGCTTTGCCGGCTCGCCGAACGCGATCAACGCTTTCGAGCGGTTTGACACGCTCATGTCAGACCTGGGCTATAACTTCAATTACAACGGCGTCAATTACAGCAATGGCAACCCGGCCGACCTCGGGAATTATTTGGGCGCCTGCATCCTCGCTATGGGCTATCAGGACGGCGCCAACGAACAATTCAATTACGCCAGCCAGTTTTACCTCCCCGTCAATCCGCCTTTGATGATAGAATACGCGGGGAACCCAACTATACTCGACCCCAATCGCTGGCAACCTCTTCATTTATCCACGGCAATTGATCAAAACGGCAACCCCATACCTTCCAATCAGATATTTCAAAGCCCGGAATGGGGTAATGTTGCCCCTTTTGCCATGACAGACGAAGAGCGGGACACGTTCCATCGCAACGGCAACACTTATTATGTTTATCACGACCCTGGGCCATTTCCCACACTCGACACGACCGACGGCGGGGGCTTGTCGGACGAATACCGCTGGAATTTTGAACTCGTCACTGCCTGGGGCGCACATCTGACCCCAAACGATAGTGTAATGTGGGACATTTCTCCACGAGGATTCGGCAACAACCAGTCGTACCCTCAAACCCTGGCCGAATTGCATGACTTTTATGACTTAATGGAGGGCGGTGACCATAGCCCGGGAAGAGAGATAAATCCCAAAACCGGGCAACCCTATGCGCCGCAGATCGTTCCCAGAGGCGACTACACCCGTGTTTTGGCTCAATTCTGGGCAGATGGCCCCAATTCCGAAACCCCGCCGGGGCACTGGTTTGCCATTCTGAACTATGTAATGGAGCAGCCGGGTTTTGAAAAGCGATACAACGGCAAAGGTCCTGTTTTACCCGATCTGGAATGGGACGTAAAAGCTTATTTTACCCTGGGCGGCGCTTTACACGATGCCGCCATCAGCGCCTGGGGAATCAAAGGCTGGTACGACGGCGTACGGCCGGTTTCCGCGCTACGTTACATGGCCCAAAAAGGACAAAGTTCCGATCCGCTGCTGCCCAATTTTAATCCGGCTGGCGTCATGCTGATACCCGGAAGGGTAGAGGTGGTGCTCCCAGGCGATCAATTGGCCGGCTTTTTGGATGAAAACGTAGGTAAAATTAAATTTTTTACCTGGCGGGGCCCACATATCGTCAACAATCCACTGACGGATACCTCCGGTGTAGGGTGGGTGCTGGCTGAGCACTGGTGGCCCTTTCAGCGCAAAACTTTTGTAACGCCTCCCTTCGCCGGCTACATTTCAGGCCACTCGACCTACTCCCGCGCCGCGGCCGAGGTGCTGACGCTGGTGACTGGCGACGAATACTTCCCGGGAGGAATGGGCGAGTTCCATATCGCCGCCAACAGCAATTTCCTGGGCGTGGAAAAAGGCCCGAGCGTGGATGTCACACTCCAATGGGCAACTTATCGAGACGCATCCGACCAAACGAGTCTTTCTCGAATTTGGGGAGGTATCCACCCGCCTGTCGATGATATTCCGGGACGCCTGATCGGGATGGAAGTTGGCCAGGATGCATTTGCGCATGCCCGAACCTTTTTCTACCAGGATCAGGATGGCGACGGGTTTTATAGTTATGAAGATTGCAACGACAACGATGCCCTGATGAATCCCGGCGCCGCAGAACTCTGCGACGGCATCGACAACGACTGCAACGGCCTGGTCGACGAAATCGCGCCATTCACTTATTACCTCGATGCCGACGGCGACGGTTTCGGCGAAGCATCCGCATCCATCGATACCTGCCTGGGTACAGCTCCCGCCGGGTATACGTCCAACGCACTGGACTGCGACGACAACAATGCCATGTTGAACCCCGGCGCCGCAGAACTCTGCGACGGGATCGACAACGATTGCAACGGCCTGGTCGACGACCTGCCTGTGTTTGCCTATTTCGCCGATACCGACGGCGACGGCTATGGTGACGCAGCCGTTGGACTGGACACCTGCCTGTCGGTCGCCCCCGCCGGTTATGTCGACAACAACCAGGATTGCAACGATGCCGACCCGGATTTGAACCCTTCGGTGGCGGAAATCTGCGATGGCATGGACAACAACTGCGATGGAACGGTCGACGAGGGTTTGACCATGTTTGTGTACTACATGGATGCCGACAACGATCAGTACGGAGATGCGACTACCGCTATGGCGACTTGCCTTGCCAGCGCCCCTGCGGGCTTCGTATCGGATTCATTGGACTGCGACGACAACAACCCCGCCGTATTCCCGGGTGCAGTGGAAATTGTCGACAACATCGACAATAACTGCGATGGCCTGATTGACGAAATCGGCAGCAGTACTGCCGACTGGCATAATCTTCCTCTCAGCATTTACCCAAACCCCTTCTCCGATCGACTGAATATCGAGATTCAATCCGGCTTCTCCGATCTGCGCATTCGTTTGATTACTGCCGAAGGTGTGTTGATTCGGGATGAAAACTGGAAAAATGTAAGTGAAACGCGCGTTCTGGATGTGCCGGGACAATCTGCCGGCATGTATTTTTTACAAATCAAGGACCTTGCTACCGGTCGGGAACGGGTTGTTAAATTAGTCCGCTTAAACAGATAACTTTTTCTGCACAAAGGCCAGAATGCCTTGCCAGTCTGCCGGATGGAACACCGTCCATTGGCCGTATTTTCTGAACCAGGTGCCTTGCCGCTTCGCGTAGTTGCGAGAGTGTTGTTTGATCTTTTCAATGGCTTCTTCCCGGCTCGCCTTTCCGTCGAAAAAGGCCAAAAACTCCTCATAGCCCACGGTATTCAATGCCGGTCGGTGGCGCCAGGGCAGCAAAGCGCGCACCTCTTCTTCGAGCCCCTGTTCAATCATAAGATCGACTCTTCGGTCGATACGTTCGTATAATTCCGGGCGGGGCAGGTCCAGTTGAATAAAAATCGGCGTGAAATTTCGGGGGGTATGCCCTTTTGCCAGGAAATACGTGTAGGCTTGTCCCGAAGCCAGACACACCTCCAAAGCACGGCGCAGGCGCGCCGGATTGTTTTTGTCGACGACCCGGTAGTAGGCCGGATCGTGGATCAGCAACTGCTGCTGCAGCCATCCCAGGCCGTATTCCGATTCGCCGTTCTCTACCCGTTTTTTTACCGACTCGGGCACGGGAGGGAATGCGTCAAGTCCTTCGCATACTGCCCGGATGAATAATCCGGAGCCGCCGGCTAGTATGGCAACAGCGTTGTTTTGGTAAATTTGATCCAACACATGCAACGCTTCTTTTTCAAACTGCCCTACGCTGAAATCATCGGCTACACTCAGCGAGTCAATAAAAAAGTGCGGCACTCCGGCACGTTCTTCCAGGGTAGGTTTGGCTGTGCCGATGCTCATTTCCCGGTAAAACTGCCGGCTGTCGGCCGAGACCACGGCCGTACCGAAAAACTGGGCCAGTCGAATAGCCAAACCGGTTTTGCCGGTAGCCGTTGCGCCGCCAATGACGAGAAGGTAGTTCATGCCGGATGTTGGAGAGTTAACGAAGGCTGCTTTTCTTCGCGCCACAAAGAAACGACGAACGCCTCAACCACATATTGCTCCCGTGAAATTCAGTCTGCGTCATCAAAGTGCCGGTAAGTTATATCCGCCTTTAGCCCTTTTTGGATACGCTATTCACTGGCCTATCTTTCGGAAAGTCCATATCAACAACCGGCATGGCGTCCCTTCCGACAAACCGGTCTTGCTGGCAGCCAATCACCCCTCGGCGGCGATGGAGCCTTTGTTGCTGACGATCTACCTCGATCCGCCGATTTACAACATGACGCGCGGCGATATTTTCAAAAAGCCGTTTTTCCGAAAGTTGATGGAGAACATCAACATGTTTCCCGTCTACCGCAAACGGGACGGTTACACAGAAAAAGACCGCAACGACGGCGTTTTCGAGTTTTGCATCGACAAATTAAAGCAGGGCAGGGTAGTGACGATTTATGTGGAAGGCGAACACAAACTGGTCAAGCGGGTACGGCCGGTGCAAAAAGGTCTCGCGCGGATCGCATTCGCCAGTTACGAGCGGCAACAAAATCCTGATTTACAGATTATTCCGGCAGGATGCAACTACGCGTATGGCGATCGAACCAGAGACGAGGCTTTTGTCAATATCGGAGCGCCGATTTACCTGTGCGATTATTGGGAACACTACCAGCGCGACCCGAACAACGCTTTGTTGAAACTGTGCCGCGATATCGAACAGGCGCTTAAAAAGGTCTGTTACCATATCGAAGACCCCAATGACGAGGTTTTGGCCGATCAGATGTTGATCATGTTTCGCAGCGATCATCCGCAGCCCATTTGGCCTTTTACCGTTTACGACGGCAAGCGCTTCGAAGCGGAAAAAGCGGTTTTGGAACGCTTGAATGCCATGCCGGCGGAACAAAAAGCCGGCTTGAGGGAAAAAACCGCCACTTACTTCAACGCATTACAGTCAGCAAGTCTCGACGACGATGCCTTGCGCAATCCATCCTGGGGAAATGCGCGCTGGCTGTTTTTTTTGCTCCCGGGGGCATTGCCGGCACTTGTCGGCTGGCTGGCCAACCTTCCGATCTCTGCAACAGCCAACTGGGTGGCGGCTGCCAAGGTGAAAAAAGTAGAATTCAAGATTACGGTCATTGCCGGGCTTGGATACCTGCTCGGATGGATCTATTACCCCCTGTTGTGGCTTATTGCAATTTTGCTCTGGCATGCCCCGACCATAGCCTTTGTATTGTTACTGCCCTTGTTGAGATGGTTTGGCCTGGTGTACTATGACATTTTTACACGCTGGCGAGCGGCCAGAAAGGCATTGACTCAGCCCAAACGCGAAGAATTGTTGGAGTTGCGAAAACGCGTATTTGAGTCATAAAACTGCACTATCGGCCCATCCAGCCCATCATGTTGTCGGTTGGGCGACAACTTCAACTTTTTTTCTGTTTTAAAATTTGCAGGTTTGGCCAAATTTATCACATTTGCTACGCCTGATACTCACCGGTTACTTCTCTGTCGCACATCAGATGCGCTTTAATATTAGGCACTAACAAATCCCCATAGCCTGCGCTTTCAGCGCAACGCGATCATCCGCATAGCCTCCTTTCCCGTAATGCATTTCAATGAACCGTGTCGCTCCCGACCACGGATTGAAATATTTTTCTAACCACTTACCTACATGATTATGAAGGAAATCTTACCTGTTTTCAAACACACCACGCTACGGTTGCTGGCTATGGTGCTGTTTGGGCTGTTTGGCACGGGTTTGCAGGCTCAAACCTGCCCTGCCAACCTCGGCACCACCGTCAGTATCGCATCTTTGCCCTACAACGGCGTGGCTCTGACCACCTGCGGCGCCGGCAATGACATCACATCGGCCAACGCCACGATCTGCGGAAGCAGTTCGTATTACGGCGGCGAAGATCTGGTGTTTACGTTCACCCCGACCACCAGCGGATCGATCACGCTGTCCATCTCCAGTACCAGTACTTGGGTCGGGATGATGTTGTACAACGGGTGTCCGTTCATTGGCCAGGGCGGCGCATGTGTTGCCCAGGTGCAGTCGAGTTCGGGCAGCCCTACGATGAATGCGGCTGTGACTGCCGGCGTGACCTACTACCTGGTAGTAGACACCTGGCCAACCCCGACCTGTATTCCGAGTTTCAACCTGACCATTACCGCGCCGGCAGCTCCGCCGGCTTGCCCGGGCGGACTGGGTTCCTTCGTCAATGTTACCCTTCCTTACAACGGCGTGGGCCTGACGAACTGCGGCGCCGGCAACGACCTGACCTCCAGCAACACCACGGTGTGCGGCAGCAGCTCGTATTACGGCGGTGAAGACCAGGTGTACATCTTTACCCCCACTGCTTCGGGTCCTTCTACGATCACTTTTACCAGTTCCAGTTCCTGGGTGGGCCTTATGTTGTACAGCGGCTGCCCTCTGGCGGGCGCAGGCGGTTCCTGCGTGGCTCAAGCACAATCCAGCGCCGGCAACCAAACGCTCAATGTGACCCTGACTGCTGGTGTCACGTACTATCTGATCGTAGATTCGTGGCCATCGCCAACTTGCCACCCCAGCTACAATCTTTCGATTACAGCACCGGGCGGATTTGACCCCTGCTCTTCCATCGCACCACTATCCTGCGGCGCAGCGGTGAGCACTACGCAGAGCGGTACCGGTGTGTGGGATCCGTCGGCCTGTGGTTTTTCCACGCCCGGCCAGGAGAAGCTTTACTCCTTTACACCGGCTGCTTCAGGTACTGCAACACTACAGGTCAACTCCACAAGTGCAACCGGTTACATCGACTACTTCTTTAAAGCAGCATCCGGCGGCTGTAACTCCAGTGGCTGGACTTGTATTAAGGATGTATTTTCGACAGGCTCCTGGACGTTTTCTGTCACGGGCGGGGTAACTTACTACCTGCTGCTCGATCCGGAAACTACCTCTTCGGTGACGCAGAACTTCCAGATCAACTGCCCGGCGGCATTCGATCCCTGCACCAGTGTTACCGCGTTGAGTTGCGGTACGGCAGTCAGCACTACTCAAAGCGGCTCCGGCGCATGGAACACGACCAGTTGTGGTTTTAGCACGCCGGGTCAGGAGAAACTGTACTCTTTCACACCGACCAACTCCGGCACTGCAACGCTCCAGGTTAACTCCACCAGCGCTACGGGGTATATCGACTACTTCTTTAAAGCAGCTTCCGGCGGTTGCAACTCCAGTGGCTGGACCTGCATCAAGGACGTATTTTCGGCCGGCTCCTGGAATTTTACGGTCACCGGCGGCGTGACGTACTACCTGCTGCTCGATCCGGAAACAACCGGCTCGGTGACGCAGAACTTCCAGATCAACTGCCCGACGCTCGCTCCGCCCTGCGTGACTACCCCGACCAGCCCGACCAACGGACAGACCAATATTTGTCCGTCGCCGACCCAGACATTGAGTTGGCCCGCTTCACCGGGCGCGATCAGTTACGATGTCTATTTTGGCACAACAACGACGCCGCTGTTCCTGCAGAACACCACGGCGACAAGCCTGACAGTCAACACGCCGACCAACGGCACCTACTATTGGCAAATTCTCCCGAGAAACGCCAGCGGCCCTGCTTCTGGTTGTAACATCTGGAGTTTTACAAAAATCGACGTGACGCCCCCGACCATCACTTGCCCGGCCAGCGTTACAGCGAACAACAGCCCTGCTACGGCCTGCAGTGCAGTAGTATTTTATGGATCAATATTCGGCTCCGATGCCTGCGGCGCGCCAAGCCTCGCCCTGCAAAGCGGTCTGCCCAGCGGCTCCACTTTCCCGGTCGGCGTCAATACGGTGGTATACCGCGCGACAGACAACAGCAACAACACAGCGACGTGCAGCTTTACCGTCACCGTCAACGACGTAACGCCGCCCTCGATCACCTGCCCGGCCAGCCTTACGGCCAACAACGACCCGGGCGAATGCGGCGCCATTCGCAATTACAGCACGCCGAGCGCCAGCGACAACTGCGGCGTGCAGGCTGTTACCCTGTTGAGCGGTCTGCCCAGCGGTTCGTTCTTCCCGGTAGGCACCACGGTGAATACCTGGCGCGCCCGCGATGCGGCCAACAACTCCAGCACCTGCTCCTTCTCCATTACCATCAAGGATGCCGAGGCGCCGGTAGTGACCTGCCCGCCAGCGGTCGTTAAACCCAACGCGGCCAATGAATGCGGCCGCCAGATCGACAATCTGGGCAACGCCCTGATTACCGACAACTGCATCGGCCTCGACTTTACGAACAACTCGCCGGGCTACTTCCCGGTGGGTACCACGATTGTGACCTACATCGGCTCCGACAATGGCGGCAATTCCAGCTCCTGCACCCAGTCTGTAACGGTACAAGACGTACAATTCCCGTACATCACCTGCCCCTCTTTGATTCAGGTGGAAACAGATCAGTTCGACTGCGCCGCTACGGTTAGTTACGCCGCAACGGCAACCGACAACTGTGATGGTTATATCGTTGAATACAGCACCGACCCGAATTCGCAGTTTGAAATCGGTCTGTCCAGCGTTATCGCTACCGTAACCGACGCTTCGGGCAATTCGGTCAATTGCACCATCCAGATCAAAGTCAACCCGCGCGAAGAAGTTTGCAACGACTTCGACGACGACTGCGACGGCTACGTCGATGAAGCGCAGGACTGGAAACGTATTGCCAAACGCCTGGCCAAAGACGGCGGCGCATTTGACGAGTACGGCCTTTCGGTCGATATCGACGGTGAATGGGCTATCGTAGGTTCCAACAAGAAAAATACCGACGGACAGTCCTTCGGCGCCGCTTACGTACTGCACCGCAGCAATGGTGTCTGGACCAATATCCAGCGTCTGCAACCCGATCCGCTGCCCTCCGGTACGCAGTTCGGTTACAGCGTGGCTATCGACGGCAATACCGTTGCCGTGGGCGCTCCTTCCGACGATGAAATGGCCGGCAACGCAGGCGCCGTTTATATTTATCAGCAAGATTCGGGCAACCCCAACAGCTGGTTGATGGTGAAAAAACTCTCGGCAGGCGATGCCGCCCAGGGTGACAACTTCGGCTGGGACGTCGATCTCGACGGCGACTGGATGATCGCCGGCGCTCCGTTGCACGACGGCGCTGGCGCCGACGCTGGCTCGGCATACGCTTTCGGCCGCAACGAAGGCGGCGCCGACAACTGGGGACAAGCCGCTCAACTTGCCGGCAACGGCGTTGAAAGCCAGGACCACTTTGGCTGGAGCGTTGCCATCAGCGGCACACAAGCCGTGGTCGGCGCCCCGGGCGACGACGACAAAGGCCCCGACGCAGGTGCAGCTTATCGTTTCAACGGCGCAGCCAACTGGGCTCAAACCGCCAAACTGCTGGGCGCTCAAACTTCGGCTGGCGACAACTTCGGTCGCAGCGTGGCCGCCAGCGGCAACTACGCCTTCATCGGCGCTCCGTACAACGACCTCGGCGGCGATGACGCCGGCGCCGCATTCCTCTTCAACCAGATCGGTCAAACGAGCCTGGTCGTAAATTACAACGCTCAGGATGGCGACAACTTCGGCGCCACTGTTTCGATCGACGGCGATTATGCCGTGGTTGGCGCTCCGGGTGCAAATCCGTTCGGCGACAATTCGGGCAAAGCGTATGTCTACCTGATTGTCAACCAGGGCCTTGCACTGGTCGGCCAACTGACCGACGGCGGCGGCCAGGCCAACGACGCCCTGGCTTCCAGCGTAGCCATCAGCAATCGCATTGTACTGGTTGGTATTCCGCAAGACGACAATGGTTCGGAACTGAACCGCGGTTCGGTTTACTTCTACGAAGGCCTCTGCGTCGACGACAACACTGCCGTCCGTCCGCGTACCGATGAAGACGACCAGGTCTTGCTGAAAGGCCTCGACGTGCAGTGCTTCCCGGTTCCGTTCAGCGACAACCTGACCATTATGGTGAATTCCGCCGATGTCGACGTTCAGATCTCGATCCTGAATGCACTTGGCCAGGAAATTTCGCAACTCAACCAGGGCAACCAGGTGGCCCCGGGACAATACCAGTGGCAAGCCGGCAAGGCACAACCCGGCATGTATTTCGTGCGGGTAAGCGCCGGCGGTCTGGTACAAACCAAACCGGTTGTACTGGCCCGGAATTAACTTGACTTGAGGTAAAATATGAGCAAAGAGGGGTTTGGCCGCCATGGTCAAACCCCTCTCTCTTTTTCCTTATTCAGCGTCTTCCAGAATCACCAATCCTTTGTCGAACGGATCAAGGTGTGTTTTGAGCGTATCCAGGAATGTTTCGCCGTATTTCAATTGATAGGGGATAAAATTGTCGTGACGCTCCTGCAAGCCGCCGCCGGGGAAAAGTTTTTCCTTGCCGGCGCGGATTTGGTTGAGCGCCACTTCGTGTTTTTGTTTCTCCGCGCGCAGCAGGCGGTTTTGCCATTGTTCGAAATTGCCCGTTGCCTTTACGCCGTCGGCACGCACGGCATTATCCAAAGTCGGGTCGATGGCAGATGCTTTTTGCGCCAGGCGTTCATAGATGGCCTTTAAATCCTCAATTTCCGATTCCAGACTAACCTCAGCGGCAGCATGGCGGTCGATGTACACCCGGACCAGTGCATCGGTGTCGTGGAAAAATTCGGCCGGCGAAAAACCGAACTTATGCAATTTTTTCACGGCGTCGCGGTCAAACCACTGAACGGAGTTGCGCCGCAGGAGCATGGGGAAATTCACCCCGAAATGTTCGTAAAGGCTTTTGCGTTCGAGCCAGTAGGCCAGTTCGCCGCCGCCGCCGACGTAGGCCAGGTTGGGCAATACCATTTCCTGAAACAAAGGGCGCAGCACTACGTTGGGAGAAAAACGCTCCGGGTGTTCATCCAGTTCGGCCAGTATTTCTTTTTCAGAAAATACCAAATTGGTATTCAGCACTTTGTACACACCGCCGTCCCGCACGATCCGTTCGCGCGAACCCGGCCTGAGATAAAACAGGTTGATTTCGCGCGGTGCAGCCTGGGTTTTGAAACCGAGTTCGTTGAGGCGCGCGACGGTTTCGCTTACGAGACGGTGCGCCGTATGATGGAGCAACTCATCGCGCATAACGGGGATGAAGTGTCGTTTCAGCGCAGGATGATTCATATTCAACACAACCAACCCAAAGCGCCCCAAAAATTCATGCAGCAAGGCTTGCGTTGCTTCGGAAAAAGTGGCGCGCGAAGCATAGGCTTTTTCAATTCGACCAAACAAGGTTTGCGCCGCTTCGCTTTCGCCCAGAATACCTTTCAGGTGATCCAAAACCGGGGTGAGCGAATCGGTATTCATACTGCCGACAGCGCCCTGCTCTCCCGACTGCCATTCGAGCCGACGGCCGAAAAGGTTGATGTGATTCAATTCTTCCAGATCATGGTCTTCGCTGCCGAGTACAAAAACCGGTACGATACGTTTGCCGGTTGAAGCATGTACCGCTTCTGCCAGATTGATCGTTGTGACGGCTTTATAAATAAAATACATCGGGCCCAGCAGCAAAGCCGGCTGGTGCGCCGTGACCACCGTAAAAGTATCGGGCGAAGCAAGGGCTTCGATTTGTTTGAAGACAGGGGCAGTTTCCGGCAGAAAGGAATATTGTTCGCGTAGCGCTACGACCAGATCTTGTCTTGGAAACGACGCTTTACCCTTGGCTTCAATAATCGCTGCAAACGACTGAATTTCAGGCTCATACTGGTAAAACGGCCCCAAGCTGGCTTCGCCCGTGGCGTAGGCGAGATCGGTTTTGGCGAGTTGTGGAATTTGGGGGTAGGGCAGGAGGGTTTTGCGCATGACGGGTAAAATGAAGGCAAAGTAACAACACAAGCCCCTGAAAGTTTCGACCCGTTCCGTTTCCGGCAATCCGGTGTGAAGAACAAAAAGAGATAGGGCCAACCGAGTTTGCCCGGCTGACCCAATCCCGAATCATCTTTTATACTTGCGGCAGTTCAATCCATCAGAAGTTGCAATCCCACGACAGTTGTTTTTGAACGTTGGGGCCGCCGGCCGTTTTGGAAATCGTGGAACCGGTCGAACAAGCCTTGGCAGAGCCTGCGCCATTGCCGAGCACGCCGACCCAGCCGCCCGCGGCACATACGTAGATCGTGCCGGGAGAAAGCAGAACCCGGGTGGTCACGCTTCCGGTAGCGGGATTGGTGAAGTAAAAGTGATTACCGCCGGTAGTGCTGGTCAATTCCAGGCAACAATCGTTGCAGTTTTCGTAGCATTCGCCGCAGTCGGCGTAGTTCGTCCGTTCGGATGCGACGACATCCGGGGTGGCGACCTGTTGTACGTTTTCTTTTTGGCAGGAATACATACCCAGAGATACAAACCCGACGGTGAGCAGAAGGAAGAAAGCCTTTTTCATGTTGAAATCAGAAATTGGAGGTGAACAAAAGGATTGGAAAAAGACGGCGAATATTTCGCCTTGTGGTCGTGGTCGATTCGATCGGCAGGGAAGGCGGCGTCCGGACTATCCGCCCTCCGATTGTTCTTTTCTAACCACGGCACAAACCTCCTGTTGTGGGGTCTCAATCGTTGAGACTGGTCAAAATTTTTTTCAATTCGCTGAAATCCGGCGGCTTTTTGTAGAAATAAGACGGTCGCTCCTTGTCGTAATCGATGTCCGCATTCAAATCGCGGAGCTCGTCGAGGTAACGGAAAAGCGTGGCTCTGGAAACCCCCATGCGGTCGGCAAAAGCCTGCGGATCGCCGGTGGATTTGCGTTTAATGAGCTCGTGCAGGCGCACGAAACGTCTGATCAGTTCGAGGGAAAAGTTCATCATGAAGCGTATTAAAATGAATAAGGTTTCCGGCAGCCGGATGTAGCCGCACCGGGCCATACAACCGGAGCCAATGAATAGGAATATACAAGACTTGAAGGAAATACTACTGTCGCGGTCGGGATAATTTGACCGTAAAACAGGGTGGTTCGGAAGGGGGGTGTGACGGAGGAAGGGTGACGGCAGGCATAGGTTGTGTTGAATAAGTTTTATAAAAAGGTTAACTGTATGATAGGCAATTGTCTTGCAAGAAAGCGGCATTTTTTTATTTGTACAAGATTCATTGTGGAATTTTTATAATTTGAGAATCCCCCGACAAAGAATAAGCCCATGCGTACAAGTCCGCGACTTTTCCCGACCTTTGCGCCCGCCATCAAAAGCGCATTAGCACATTCCCTCATTAGCACATTAGCACATTAAAAAATAATGTCCGAAAAAATCATCTTCTCCATGTCGGGGGTATCCAAAACCTTCCCCCCGCAAAAGCAGGTGCTCAAAAACATCTGGCTGTCTTTTTTCTACGGCGCCAAAATCGGGGTGCTCGGTCTCAACGGCTCGGGTAAATCCACCCTGCTGAAAATCATCGCCGGCCTCGACCAGAACTACGAGGGCAAAATCGAATTCGAAAAACAATACAAAATCGGCTACCTGGCCCAGGAACCCGAACTTGACGACACCAAAACCGTGCGCCAGATCGTCGAGGAAGCCGTGCAGCACATCGTCGATCTTTTGCAGGAAAACGAAGACATCGGCATGAAACTCGGCGAAGTCACCGACGACGACGAGATGATGAAACTCATCGAACGCCAGGGCGAAGTGCTCGAACAGATCGAACACCTCGGCGGCTGGGAACTCGACTACCGCCTCGGCGTCTTCCTCGATGCCCTGCGCTGCCCGCCCGACGAAACCCCCATCAAAATCTGCTCGGGTGGCGAACGCCGCCGCGTGGCCCTGGCCCGCCTGTTGCTCAGCCAGCCCGACATCCTGCTGCTCGACGAACCCACCAACCACCTCGACGCCGAGTCGGTGGCCTGGCTCGAACAATACCTCCAAAACTTCCCCGGCACGGTCATCGCCGTGACGCACGACCGCTACTTCCTCGACAACGTGGCCGGCTGGATCCTCGAACTCGACCGCGGCGAAGGCATTCCCTGGCAGGGCAACTACTCCTCCTGGCTCGACCAGAAAGCCAAACGACTGGCCCAGGAAGAACGCCAGGAAGACAAACGCCGCAAACAACTCGAACGCGAGCTCGAATGGGTGCGTATGGGCGCCAAAGGCCGCCAGGCCAAGGGCAAGGCCCGTCTGAACGCCTACGAAAAAATGGCCGGCGAGGAAGCCCGCGAAAAAGAAGCCAAACTCGAACTCTGGATTCCCAACGGCCCGCGCCTCGGCGACCAGGTGATCGACGTGCGCAACCTGACCAAATCGTTCGGCGACCGCATCCTGTTTGAAAACCTTTCGTTCAGCATCCCGCCGAATGCCATCGTGGGCATCATCGGTCCCAACGGCGTGGGTAAATCCACCCTGTTCAAAATGCTGATGGGCAGGGAAAAACCCGACAGCGGCGAAGTCGTCGTCGGCAATACGGTGAAAATGAGCTACGTGGACCAAAGCCACGAAGCCCTGCTCCCCGAAAAGTCGATCTACGAGATCATATCCGAGGGCAACGACCTCATCCAGGTGGGCAACACCTCGGTGAACGCCCGCGCCTACATCTCCCGCTTCAACTTCACCGGCGCCGACCAGCAGAAAAAACTGGGCGTGTGCTCCGGCGGCGAGCGCAACCGCGTACACCTGGCCATGACCCTCAAAGAAGGCGGCAACGTACTCCTGCTCGACGAGCCCACCAACGACATCGACGTGAACACGCTCCGCGCACTCGAAGACGCCCTCGACGATTTCGCCGGCTGCGCCCTCATCATCAGCCACGACCGCTGGTTTATCGACCGCCTGGCGACGCATATCCTGGCGTTTGAAGACAATGCCGAGGTGGTGTTCTTCGAAGGCAACTTCACGGACTACGAAGAGGCCAAAAAAGCGCGCATCGGCGACATCACGCCGCATCGCCCGAAGGTGAAACACATTATGTAAAAAGTCTGCACAAAAGCATTGTGGCAGTAATTAACTTTGAGTGAACAATCCGCAAGGGATTGATTGTCAGCGACAAATATCCTTCGTCACTCATTGCTCAATTACTGCCACAATGAAACATCCTTTTTTACCGGCCGGACTGCTGGGCGTACTCGCATTTGCCGTGGGCATGAGTATGCAGAAACCCTTGAAAGGGAAACATTTTGAAGTGCCTCCGCACTATCCGTCCAACTTGCTCGGGCTGGAATTTCTCCCTGATACTGCGAGTATAGAAGTCTTTCTGGGGCCGGCGCCAACCCGCCAAAGCAAACTGGAAGCCTTACAGACAGCGTTGAAACGCGACAACTTTTTTGCGTTGTCGTACACGCTGTTTATGCTGGTGCTGGCCATCGTCGGCTGGACGAATACCCGAAAAAAAGTGTGGCTGCTGATGTTGCTGCTGGCGCTGCTGGTTGGCTGGGCTGATTTTCAGGAAAACGAACAAACGCTTCTTCTGCTGGACAATATGGGCAATCCGAATGCGCCTCAACTGCTGGCGGATATGCACCAGTGGGTCTGGATCAAAAGCCTGGGCTTCGCGGTGCTGTTGATTGCCGTTTCGACGTTTTTATGGACGGCCGGAAGGGTAGGGCGCGCCTTGTCCGTTCTCGGAACAACGGCCGGTTTGCTGGGCTTTTTATCGCTGTTGTGGGTGGGTTTTGTGCAGTTCTTCGGCTTGTTGGGCCTGCTGTTGTTTTTTCCGCTGTTGGTTGGGTATTGCTTTTACTACCAAACTCCTGCTACCCGGCATTGAGGGCGTTCAACTACCCTTCAATTCGGAATAGATCGTAGCGGTAAGCGCAGAAATCACCCTGGGCAAGCTGTCCCGCTGGCTGCCCTTGGTCATGATGGTAATCAGACACGGCTTGTTGTCGATATAAATAATACCCGATTCGTGCAGTTCGAAGGATCGTGTATCGTCCCATTCTCCAAACTTGTGCGCGATTTTGGTTCCCTTCGGCACGCCCGCAGTCAGGCCTTGTTCAAAAGTGGTTTGATTCAGCAGGCTCAAGGCAAATTCCGACAGATCAGGATTTAGATAAGAGGAGTTGAACAGGGTTTTCATAAAAGCCGAATACTCTCTCGGCGAAATCCAGATCAGTCCGTCGGCAGGATCGGCAGTAGGCACCCCAATGCCCAAATCGATGAATACTTTTTCCAAAACCTTGTTATCCAGGTGTTTGGACAAGAGATAATGCGCGTTGTTGTCGGAATAGGATATGGCGTATTTGAGCAGTTCACGTACGGTATACGCCTGGCCTTCCTGTAAGGTTTTGCTCTTGTAGTTTTGCACCGGCAATTCCTTGTCTTTCGGTTTTTCGAACGTGTACTTCCGGTCGAGCACAGAAGGGTCGGCAGAAGCCAGCCGGAGATAAGCTATGAGTATTGGAACTTTCAGCAGGGAGCCGGGGTGATAACGTGTGTTGATATTCACGCCTGTCCATTCACCAGAATTAAAAGTACGTAAGTAGACAGAAGCATTTTGCAGGACACCATCCGCTTTGAACTGGTTGATTTGCTCGCTCAACTTGCCTTTGATTCCGGCGAGATTAGGTGATTCGCAGGATGGATCGACAAAAATCAGTGGTCGTATAAACTCATAGCCATGCAGGCGCGTGCTGTTCAGTTCGCAGGGCACCGATTCGGTTCGAACTGATGCGGGGGAAGGTGAGAGTGCGTCGGCGAGGGTGTGTTTTACCCAAAAATAAGTAAGAATACAGCCTGCAGCAAAAAACGCGATCGCCGAAAAAATTTGAATTCCCCGTTTGGTGGATTGTGTCATGAGATTAGAAAAAAGGTCAGGTTTATTTAGAAATAGAGCGGCGCAAGTTCTGCAACCCTGTTGGAACGCCTTAGCCGAGATGTCGACAATGACGCTCATTAGCAAAACCAGTTTATTTCCGAGGCTTCGACGGCCGGGGCATTGCGTACGAAGGATATGCCACTCACCGTGTTTTTCATTAATTTTGCCCACTACTCTTCACCTAACTCCATTTCAATCATGGACAATTACCGTCTTATACTGGACGAACAACAGGCACAGCGCGAGCAAGCCGCCTTCATGTCGAGGGTGTACGCCTGGATGTGCCTGGCACTGGTTATCACCGCCGGAGTGGCGTTGTACACGGCCTCTACGCCGGCTTTGTTTCAGCAGATTTTCGGCAACAAACTCATTTTTTATGGTCTGCTCATCGGCGAACTGGGGCTGGTAGGCTGGCTTTCGTTGGCTGTAGGCCGCATGTCGGCGCAAATGGCAACGCTCGTATTTCTGGGCTATTCTGCGTTGAATGGACTCACGATGTCGGCCATATTTCTGCTTTATACCGCCGGCTCCATTGCTTCCACTTTTCTGATTACGGCGGGTACTTTCGGCGCGATGAGCATCTATGGGTATTTTACCAAAAAAGACCT
The DNA here is from genome assembly GCA_016787345.1 of Saprospiraceae bacterium. Classification (GTDB taxonomy): domain Bacteria; phylum Bacteroidota; class Bacteroidia; order Chitinophagales; family Saprospiraceae; genus M3007. Next base: position 110,058 of record JAEUUU010000166.1, read on the forward strand.
GACCTCGCTCGGCAATCTGTTGTTCATGGCGCTTTTGGGCCTGATTATCGCATCTGTGGTCAATATTTTTTGGCAAAACAGCACGTTTTACTGGATTACCACCTATGCCGGGGTTTTGATCTTTACCGGTCTGGTGGCATACGATACCCAGAAAATCAAAAACATGAACATCATCGGCAACGAGGGCACCGAAGAGGATCGAAAAGAAGCGATCATGGGCGCTCTGGCCTTGTATCTCGATTTCATCAACCTTTTCCTTTACCTGCTTCGCCTGTTTGGAAGCCGTCGCGACTAAAACATGTTTTCTGTCCAACCCATCGAATTTGCCACGCCGGAATTTGACGAGGCCGTAGGCTTGCGCTACGAAGTACTGCGCCAGCCGCTGGGGCTCGAATACAGTCCCGAGCAGCTCGCTGCCGAGTACGATCAATTTCATTTGGCCGCGTTCGATGCAGCAGGCCGCATTGTCGGTTATCTCAATCTGACGCCAAAGGATGCCCGCGAAGTAAAAATGCGGCAAGTTGCCGTTGCGCCCGACTGGCAGGGCAGGGGAGTGGGCCTGGCAATGGTGCAATTTGCGGAACAATGGGCGCGGGAAAATGACTTTTCGCTCATGACCCTGCACGCCCGTTTGAATGCCGTACCTTTTTACCAAAAACTGGATTACGAAAAGGAAGGCGACCCGTTTGAAGAAGTCACTATTCCGCATTTTTACATGAAAAAAACACTGTAAATCATGAAAATACGCTGCGAGCAGGACAGTATCCGACTGCGTTTGCGCAAATCGGAACTGGCTCAGCTGAAAAATGAAGGCTGGGTCCGGACGAGTATTCATTTCCCGCTTGGTGAAATGTTGAGCTGGGAACTGGCCATCAGCGAAACCTCACCCAACCTGGATGCCGCTTTCGAACAGCAAAACATACGAATCACGCTGCCAGCCGATGCCGCCAGGCACTGGATGGAGTCCGATCTGGTGAGCCTGGAAATGCACCTCGCCCTCGCCGGCGGAAACAGATTGCACCTGCTTGTGGAAAAGGATTTTCCCTGCAAAGACCGTCCGGGAGAGGATAAAACCGATTTCTTTCAGGAACTTGCCGAAACAACCCCTCCACTTTGTTGAAAACCCGTAGTTTTTCCCCTGATTTTTAGTTAAAATCATGGTGTGCTCGTGTACTTTTGCCTTTGTTAAATATCAACAAAGGAGCCCTGAACGCCTGTCTTTAGCGTTTCTCTGCATTCCTTTTACCGCAAATCGTCAAAAATTCCACTCCCTTTATCATGACTGAAAATTCAAACTCCCGCTTGTACGGTATTATCGTCACCGTACTCTTGCTTCTTTCTGCCGTTTTAGGCTGGTTCTTCTGGAATCGTTCGCAAAACGTAATGCGCGAGCGTAAGGCGGAGCAGGAACAATATGCACAACTTTTGCAGGAAAAATCCCAGATCGAGCGTCAGCTCGACAGCCTGTCCGTTTCCTACTCCGACCTGCGTACCGAAAACGAAACCCTTCAGGGGAAAGTAACGAGTACCGCCGCCATCGTCGAACAGAAGGAGATCGTGATCCAGCAAATCAAATCCTCCAACGCCAAAGATCTCGCCGCCCTGCGCGCCCAGGTGGCCGATCTTCAAAAGGCCAAAACGGAGTACGAAACGGTCATCATGGTGCTCAAAGGGGAAAATGAAACCCTGCGCAACGAAAACCTCCGCCTGACCGGCGAAAATGAAACCCTGAAAGGCGAAAAAATGCAACTTGCCGAGCAGGTCACCGGCCTGGCCAAACAACTGGAAGATCAAATCCGCAAAACCCAGTCGGCGACTTTCAAAGCGACCTCGTTCCGGGTTGAGCTCGAACGCCGCAACGACAAATTGACCACCCGGGCCCGCAAAGCCCGCGAACTCATGGTCAGCTTCGATCTGGCCGACGTGCCGCAACAATTCCAGGGTCCGCAAAAACTGTACATGGTTATCACCGACGAGAAAGGCAATCCGATTGCCACCGACAACCCGGTGAAAGCCACGGTATACGCCCCGACCGGTCCGGTCGAAATCATGGCGCAACAGGTAAAAGCCGTTGTGCTGGAAAACACCCAGCGTTTGTCGTTCGTCCACAAATTTGACGACCGCCTGAAGGCCGGCAACTACGTCGTGGCAATCTACTGCGACAAAGGATTGCTGGGCGCCTCCAGTTTCCGCCTGGCCTGAGCCATAAACGGCCGATACAACCGTCGTGATATTGTGTCACGCAAAGGCGCGAAGCGCGCAAAGCAATCCGGCACTTTGCGCGCTTCGCGTTTTTGCGCGGCAACCGGTTCGGCAGGGCATATACACCAACCGCAAGCCTTGGGAAACAACAATTTCCAGTTCAGAGCATAAAAATTGTTAAGCCCGATCAAATGCCTGCCCACTGCCTGAAACCTTTGTGCGTCTTTGCGTTATAGCGTTGCATGAACAACCGAACACCCTCCGATACCTCCTTCCGTTGGCGCCGTCCGTTGCTGCGACTCCTGTCGTACAGCCGGCGCATCTGGCGGCGCATCGAGAATTTTGTGTTCGGCATCGCCCTCACGCTGGTTTGCCTCTATTTCGTGCTGCAACTTCCCGTCGTCCAAAACTGGATCATCGGCAAAATCACGGGCTATCTTTCCGAAGAACTGCAAACCCGAGTTGAAATCCGGCACGTCGATATTTCTCTTTTCGACAACCTCGTACTGGAAGGTTTTTATGTGGAAGACCTGAACGGCGACACCCTGCTTTATGCCGGAAAACTCACAGCAGGGCTGAATTCCAATATTTTCACCTTGTTTCGCAACAAGTTGGAATTCAATGAAATATCGCTCGATAAAGCTCGCTTTAATATCCGGCGCGCAGAAGGCGAGGCCCACAACAACCTCTGGTTCATCCTCGATTATTTCGATACCGGCCCTTCCACCCGGAAAAAACAACCCGCACCCTTCCGTATTCGTATCCAAAATCTGCGCCTCACAGACGTCGAGTTTTTGCAGGATGATCGGGTGCGCGGACAAAAAATGTTTTTCAGGGTACCCAGCGGCGTTGCACGGATCAACAATCTCGATATCCCTTCGAAGATCGCCGATGTGCAATCGGTCAACCTCGAAGGGCTTTATGTCAAAATCGAAGAATACGAATCCAAACCGCTGCCCGGCCCCAAAAAAGTATCCAATACGACCGCCGCGCCCGACAGTACCCGCAAAAAAAGGGAACCCTTTCGCTTTAAAATTGCCCGTTTTTCGCTCGACAACGGTCGTTTTTCGCTCGACAGGTTTCAGGCTTCTCCCGCCCGTCATTCGATACCCGGCGTGATGGACTATGAACACATGGCGGTACGGGATATCCAGTTTCAGGCCGATGATGTCTCCTTCGACGACGATCTGGTGTTTCGCGGCGCACTCAAACATATGGCTGCCCGTGAAGATTGCGGTTTCGTTCTTTCCCATGGCGAGGCCCGCGAAGTCGTCGTGTGCGACACGCTGGCCGCTTTGTACGGGGTGAAAATCGAAACTCCAGGCAGCAGCTTGGGCGACACAATCGCATTTCATTACGATACCTACCGCGATTTCAACCGCTTCGTGAGCAAGGTCCGGATGGAAGGGCATTTTGCAGAAGGCTCGGTGCTCCGTTTGGGCGACATTATGTATTTCAGCCCCAACCTCGAAGAGAATACTTTTTTTATCAAAAACCGCGACCTGCAGGCGCAGGTCGCCGGGGTGGTAGAGGGGAAAGTCAACCGAATCAAAGGCCGCAATTTGCACCTTCAATTGGGACAGGATACTTACATGCGCGGCAATTTCAGCGGCGACGGCCTCAACGATGGTCAGGACCAAATCGTCCTCGACTTCGATTTTCAACCCCTGCAAACCAATATGCGGACGATCTCGGAAATCATTCCTGGCTTCTCGGCGCCGCCTCAATTTGGCAAACTGGGCAATGTACGCTTCACAGGGACCTACCAACTGATTTTCGGGTACAACCACGTACTTTACGGCGACTTCAATTCCGACCTCGGCTATGGCAACATGGACATGTCGCTGGACCTGACCAAAGGGCTGAGTAAAGCAACCTATGCCGGGGTTTTGAACATGAATTCGTTCAATCTGGCATCCTGGACGGGCGATAAAAACTTCGGCAAATCCACTTTCCACGTCCGAATTACCAACGGCTCCGGCCTGACCCTGCCGACCGTCAACACCACGCTTTCGGGCGTGATCGACACCCTGTATTACAAAGGTTACAACTACCGGAACATCGGGATGAACGGCACCTTTGAACAGTTTGTCTTCAACGGAAAACTTGGCATCCAGGACCCCAACATCGATTTTTCCTTCGATGGCTCGGTCAATTTCAGGGATTCCATTCCCGTCTACATGTTCAGCGCCAACCTCAACCTGCTCGACATGAAAGCCCTGAATTTGACCCAAAAAGACTGGGTTTTGTCGGGTCAGGTGGAGCGCATCCGAATGCGCGCCAAAACCCTGGACGATCTGGCCGGACAGGTCACCTTTCGGAAAATGCGGCTGGTTGAAAATCAGGAAATCGTATACCGGCTTGATTCCCTGCACCTTGCCTCTTTGTTTCGCCCCAATGGAGACCGCTACATGCTGCTCCGTTCCGACGCAGCCGACGCCTACATCGAAGGGCGTTTCAACTTCGCATCGGCGCCCTACAATTTCCTTGTATTGCTCAGCAGGCACTACCCCCAACTGTCGCGACAGATCGGGTTGCCGCCGGGCGACTCCACTCTTGTTCTCAACGACAGTTACGAGATCAATGTCCGGATCAAAAATACCCGAAACCTGACCCGGCTGTTCGCTCCCGGACTCGACACACTGCAAAACATCATTGCCGACGGAGAAGTCAGGGCAGCCAGGGGACAGGTCAAATTGAGCGTCAAAGCGCCCTGGATACGCTACCAGGGCACGCAGGTCAACAATCTGATGTTCAACTGGGACAGCCGCGACAGTGAGGCAAACTATGCGCTGCTGGCGCCCGGAACGATCCTTCCCAACAAGCAAAAACTTGACACCATCAGCCTCAAAGGCACGGTGCGGCCCAATGCGCTTCAATTCAACCTCGTGTCGCGCAATGCAACCGAGTTACTGAACAACGTGAGCCTGAACGGCACGTTATCCACGACCGAAGATTCGCTGTGGCAAATTCAGTTCGACCCTTCGAACCTGACGCTTTTCAACGACGTCTGGGCCATGGAAGAGAACAACTTCATTCGCTTCGGCCCCGACCGGATTATCACCCGAAATTTCCAGTTGTTCAATAACCTGGATCAACGCGTATTGCTCGACAGTGAAAACGAAGGCCGCGGTCTGCTGTTCAGTCTTACCAACTTCGACTTATCGGAAATCAACCGATTTTTTGCCCCTGACGGCCTCGCATACCGCGCCAAACTCTTTGATTTTGAGGTACATGTAAAGGATGTGTTCAATTTGCAGGGCTTCGAACTGTTCGTCACAAGCGATACCTTGTTCCTCAACGACGCACCATTTGGAGAGATTACCGGCAACTTTGAAATGGCCGACCTCAATTCGCCATTGCTGGGAAAAATATTTTTACAAGGTAAAAAACACCAACTCCGCGTTGCCGGCGGGTGGTTGCCCGAAACCGGTACGGCCACACAGGTCGAAGAACTCGATCTGCTCAAACCGGGTGAAATGCAACTGCACGTGTCGGCCCTGCGTTTTCCGGCCAACATTCTGGAAAGATTCATACCCAGCATTTCCAAAACAGCCGGTTCGTTCAGCGCCGAGGTCGCGCTGGGCGGCCCGCCTTCGAGGCTGGGCATGAAAGGTTATGCCGATATTCACGAGGCGCAGTTTCAGATCGATTATTTAAAATCGCTCTATCACATTCACCAGCAGCGCGTTACGCTCAGCAGTTCGAAGGTATGGGCCGATACGGTCACTATTTGGGATGCCAGCGACAAAAACAAAGCCTATGTGGTGGGCGGCCTGCGGCACAACTACTTCCGCGACTGGAAACTTGACTGCAAAATTGAAACGGAAGGCAACAATTTCATGGTGCTGAATACTTACCGCGAAGACAACGACTTGTATTACGGACAGGGTATTGGCAATTTCAAAGCGAAATTCAGCGGCTCTTTTGCCAAAACCAATATCGAAATCGACGCCATCACCGGACCCCAAACCCGCCTGTATATCCCTTTGAGTTCCACTGCGGATGCAGAAGAAATCACTTTTATCAAGTTTAAAGACAAAAACACATCCGACTCGACGGCCGAGGCCGACGACGGTACGTTCAGGATAAAAGACCTGAAAGGACTTAATTTTGAAATGAACATCACCGTCACCGACGATGCCGAGGTGCAACTCATCTTCGACGAACAGGCGGGTGATATCATCAAAGGCAGGGGAGAGGGCGACATCACCCTTACGATCAACCGGGAAGGGGAATTTAAAATGTACGGCGGCTATACGATCCGGCAAGGCGATTATCTGTTTACCCTGCTCAACCTGGTCAACAAACCTTTCACCGTGGCCAACGGAGGCACCGTACACTGGTCGGGCGACCCCTATCAGGCGCAAATCAACCTGGATGCAACGTACGACGAGAATACCTCTGTCTACAATTTTATCAGCTCCGAACTGGCCCTGATCTCCGATCAAAACCTCCTGCGCGACGCCACCAAGGCTACCCGGGTGCTGGTCACCATGCACCTGAAAGGCAGCCTGTTGCAGCCCAACATCACCTTTGACCTCGATTTTCCCAACGTGACTGGCCAGACCAAAACGCTGGTCGACAACAAGTTGCGACAAATGCAACAGGATCAGAACGAGTTAAACCGGCAGGTGTTCGGCCTGGTGGTGGTCGGCTCGTTCCTGCCCTCCAACGCGGGCAATACCCAGACGCTTATTCAGACCTCGGCTTTCAACACCCTTACCCAGGTGTTGAGCAATCAGTTTTCCAATTACCTCACGGGGCTGGCTGCCGAATGGTTTGGCGGCGCCGTATCGAGTATCGATCTGGACGTAGCCTACAACGAGTACCAAAACTCGCTCAACGACCCCAATCTGGGCCAGATCGGTCGCGAATTGCAAGTGCGACTGACCAGCGGTTTTGCCAACGACAGAATAACGGTGCAATTCGGCTCCCAGTTCGGGCTCAGCCGACCGGGTACAACAGTGCAAAACGGTTTCCTTGGAGAGGATGTCACAGTGGAAATTCAACTGACGGAAAACCGCCAGTGGCGCGCTAAAATATACCAGCGAACGGAGCCCGACATTGCCATTGGGCAGCTCCGTTCGCGGTATGGTTTCGGTTTGAGTTTCCGAAAAGACTACGATTCCTTCGACGATATGATGAGCGGAATCGGAAAGTGGTTCAAAAAGAATCGCTGAGGTCAGAACCCGGCCTTGATATACGACCAGCCTTTTTCCTGTTTCATCACAATTTCGACCAGGCCGGCGGGTACCGTCCGGCACTCCGTCATCAGGCTTTCCCGGCTGATTTTTCGTTCGCGCATGGTGTTTTCGCAAGCGACGAAATCCACTCCTTTGGCTTTTAATTCGCGGATTTTTTCACCCTGTTTGGTCACATCTTTTTGCAAAAAAGTGATACCGTTGTTGTGGCAGACAACCTCGATGCGGGCATTGGGCGCGGCGTTGAGGAAATTGGTAATTTGTTTGATCAATGCCTTGTGCACCAGAGTATCGTTGCTGGTGAGTTGAAAGACGACCTTGTGTTTTTTGCTGCTCATGACCACCGGCGCGTTGCTTTGGGCAAAGGCAGCGGAAGCGACGAAGAGCAGGAGGGCAAGGGAAAGAATGTTTTTCATATAAAACTGAAGTTGATTTTAGCGTGAAATCACCAGGTTCAAGGTTTCAACAAACTGATTGGCAATCAAAGTTACCGGGTAAATACCGTTGGGGAAATTGTCGAGCCGGAATTCAACGTGATGCTCCCCGGCAGCCAGCGTACCCATATCTTCCATCACAATCGTTTGTGAAGCGGGCGTCTGAAGCAAAATACTCGTCAGGGCAGGGCGATCCAGCGTAAAACTCAGCCGGACGGTGTTTTGGGCCGGATTGGGCGTTAGTTGTGCCTTCACACAAGGCGAAACCAGCGGCGGAGCGGAAATGCCGACCTGGGTTTGTTCGGGTTTGTACCAGACTTTGTACAAAGCGGCATGCGCCCGGCTTTGGGTCTCGGGGCTGCTGAAAAATACATTTGGCAAATCGCTTTCAATACCGCCGATGAGGTACCCTACCAACGTACTGTCGCCGACAAATTGATCAGCGCTGAGAATATCGGCGCCGGCAACAAGCGGCAAACTACCCAAGGGTATAAACTCGGCGCCCGCGCCCAGAAACCCCGGCATTTCACCGATTTTCTCTTCCAGCACGCTCCCATCCGGAAACCGGGTCACCCGGCCAATGGTACGCACGAAAGGCACGTTGTCGTCCTGAATCAACTGTCCCTGGCTATTGAAAAAGAACTGGGCGATACCGCCTAAAAAGACCGTATGCATACGGTTGGCCGGCGCATCGTACAAAGCGATTTTAGCGCAGTGATACTGGTTGAGCCGATGCTGGAAAGTATTGTTTACGGCATAGCCGCTGCTGTCGAAATCGACGGAATTCAGATAGGGCAACTCGCTGACGGGGGTAAACACTCCGGAAAACATGGTAAACCCCAGATGTCCGTCGATGGGAAACACCTGCGGGGCAAGGTTGTAATCGCGGCGTTGCAAATTGGCCTCGTCGGTCCATGCAGGCAAAAAAGCGACAGAAGGGGCGCCATCGTTCAATGCAACGGTAAACCGACGGATGGCATTCGTGTACGTTTGTTCAAATGTCGGGTGGTTCATCGGGTTGTACCGCCCTTCAAACCGGTGCCCGCCGGCTAAATAAAACACTTCGCCTTGCCGAACCAGTTGCCCGCCGGTGACGGCAAATTGCGGGTCGCTGACCGAGCGGAACCAGGGGGAAATGTCGGTATTGTTGTCGATGGCCCACAACAGACTGTCGAGGCGAACAACCGTCAGCAAGGGATGCGTGGTGTGGTCGCCCAGCGTCGCACTATAGCCATATCCGCCGGTGAGATACAACCACGGACCGTCCTGACAAAATTGGATATTGGTAGATTGCAACTGCTCCTGCTGCGCAGTGCTCAGCCCTGTGAGCGGAAGTATGCTGAACGCCCCTGTTGATGGGGTCAGCAAAATGAGGTTGGTGTTATTACCGTCGGGCAGAAAAGAAGCGAAGGGCTGACGCCGGTGCAAGCCATCGGTTCGGCCCCCCAGAATGATGATTTTATTGTCGAAATGCGCGACGGCTGCCGACTGAAAACCGGGCAGGTTGGAAACGTCTATCTTTTCGAGGGCAATGCTGAAATCGGGATTTTGTGCAAAAAATGCACTCGGAGGCCACAACATCATCGCAGTGGCCAGAAGGCTGGTTAATAAAAAACGCGGGTTCATCATGGATAAGAATTTGGTTAAGAATCGCCCCGCAGTTCTCTTTCACTCCGTTTTCAAACGACCTGCCAAATGAAGAATCAACACCCGGATCAACAAGACCCAGGGCGTGCCGTGCATCACGAGATCGAACCAATCCATCGGCTGCATACCGATGGCGCCGCCAGCCACCCAGCGTATCTTACCCAAAACATGCGGTTCGGGCGCAAACGGCGCCATGCCCAGGGTCAGGCAGGCCAGCAGGACAAATTTCCAGTCGTTCCAGGGTTTCATTTTCGGCGGAAAGGTTTGAGCATTTGAGCAAAAAAGCCGTGCGGATATTCATCTACTTCGTCAAAACCGAGTTTGATGTCGCGGCCGTTGCCGGGCATCCAGTCGGTACGAAACAGGTAATCCCACAACGAAAGAGAGATGCCGTAATTGACGCCGTAACTTCCCTTGGGAATGTCTTTTGCGTGGTGCCAGATGTGCATCTGCGGGTTGTTAAATATGTATTTCAAAGGCCCCAGGGGCAGGTAAATATTGGCGTGGTTGAGGTGGCCGATGAGTATGGTGAACAGGTGCACCAGAATAAAATCCTGGATGCCGAAACCGATCATGGCCAGCGGCAAATATTCGATGCTCCGGTACACCACGGTTTCCATAAAGTGATACCTCAGGTGTGCGGCATACCCCATTTCCCGAACAGAATGATGCACCTTATGCACCTCCCACAACCATGGAACGCGGTGTAGCAAGCGATGTACATTCCACTGAATAAAATCGCGCACCAGAAACAAAATCAACAATTGAACCCAGTAGGGCAGGCTGCCGACATTGATCGCAACCAGGTTGCGAATACCGAAGGTGCTAGCCAAAAACTGGTTGAACGCTTTGACCACGACGTCCGACAAAGCAGCGTAACCGATCAGACCGAACAGGAAAAAGTTGAAAAACATGTAGAAGGTATCGAGCCAGAAATCTTCCCGGATCGCCTTCTGGTTTTTTCGCCAGGGGAACAACAATTCCAGTAGATAAACCAAGGCTGAAAGCGCGATCAGCCAATAAAAATAGTTGCCCCAGTGCGGGTTGAGCACCGTTTGCCACAGGTATCCGGCATAGCCGGTAAAACTGGTCTTGAATGTTTGCCAATACGTTTCCATAATACGCTGCAAAGTTCGCCCGGAATGAAAATCGCGCCTGTGACATTAATCACGAGGCGCGATTTTTCCGATCAGCGGAATTCGTATTCGACACCCGAAACTTGTGTCAGCAAAGTCTGCGGCGCATCGAGTACCACGGCCGCCCCGGGTGGCGTGGGCGTTACAGGCGAGTTGGCTGCCAGGTATTCTTTCAACACGGGATGAAGCGTGTAAGGCATGTTTTTGCCGTCGCGAACATTCGGAATCCGGCAAAGCATCGTCTCCGGATCGCCGTCGCGCTCACAGGCAGCCAGCGTGTAGGTACGAGCCGGATCGAGCGGCTGACCGGCTACGGTCACACTTTTCACCCGTTTGCCTTGTTCAGCAAAGGCGTAGAACTTCACTTCCATGCCGCGAAATTTGACTACCCAGCCCCCGAAACGTTTGGAGGCATCCTTGGAAAAAACGTTGTTCAGTTCCTTTTCCAGCCAGTTCAGGATTTGTTCGCCGGTGGCTTTGGCGGTGCGAACCGTGGCATCCACAGGCAGCATGTCGAAAATATAACCCTCTGTGATCGGGATCAGGCCGTCTTTGTTTTTTGTACTGCGCGGCGGACAAAAACGGAATCCGTTGGACAACACGATGTCTACCTTGATCTTCCAGGCCAATGCGTCGAGTATCAGGGTATCTATGGTGTTTTCGACTACGAAATAGCGATAGAGCGGCACCGTGCTGTACCCGACCACCTTTTCAATATCTTTTACAAAGGGCGCTTCCAGTTCGTCGACAAGTTTGCTGACCGCCTTTTTGGGTTTGTACTTTCGAGCGTCCACTTCCATCAATTCGTAGGAGTTCGAGGTAATTTTCCCGTTTTCCACCGTCAGATCGAGCCTGCCGACAAAAGAGCCGAAGGCCCCCGGCTCCACCACTTTGGCGTATTTGCAGACAATGGGCGTACGTACCCGCTCGTGTGTGTCGCCGCCGAAAATATAGTCGACGCCCTCGCATTCCGGCATGTTGGCCAGTGCGATTTGCTGTGACAGGCCCAGGTGTGAGAGTAAAATGACAAAATCGCATTGTTCCTGTTCCCGCAATACTTTGACATAGTAGGCCAGGTTTTCCTCCGGTTTGGTATAAATAATTCCTTTCGAATAATTGGGCGACTGGCGCAGGGGCACCAGAGGATCGGTATACCCCAAAAAGCCGACTTTGACGCCCAGTCGCGACCAGGTGAAGTACGGCGGAAAGATCAGCTCGCCCTTTTTGCCGTCGCCTGCATCGTGAAACATATTGGCGCACACTTTGGGGGCTTCCAGACCGCCTAACAGCGATTGCATGGCTTTTTTGTAATAAACCACTTCCCAGTTGCCCGGCAAATAAAGGTCGTATCCGAGGCTGTCGAGGATCGGCGAGATGGCTTTGCCAGTGGTTTTTACCGACAGTTCACTCCCTTGAAACATATCTCCCGTATCCACAATGAAGGTGTTTGGGTTCTTTTTGCGCACCTGATCGAACAAGGTGGCCAACTGGGCATAACCCGCTGTTTGTCGGAACACCATGCCGTCGTTTTCCCAAAACATCTCATCGTGCGGGTGAATCTGGCAATGGACATCGGTGGTTTGTAGAATAGTCAGCGTGCCGTTGGCGGGCGGCGTTTCCATTTCCTGCAGAGGCGCCTGCGTGGACTCCGCAATGGTGGAAGCTACGGCAGTGCCGGCCAGTGGCGATAGGCCAGCGCCCAGTCCGGTAAGCAGCGACTGGCGGAGAAATTTACGACGTGAAGAGGGCATTATTTTTTCTGGTTTTGTTTTTGAAATGCGATGATAGGCTGAAACGGCCCGAATTTGTGTTGTATCTCGGGGAAAGTGTCCTTAAACGGTCCAAACGGGTGATCATACGGCTTCTTGCCAATTTCCGGCCAGTCCGTCGAGAGGAAAGGGTGGGGCGGGCGTGGTTGCGCATTGATAAATGCCGCAACGTCCCAGGCTTCTTCGTCGCTCAGCTGCGGATTGTCGTGGCTTGCGCCGAATGGCATATTGGCTTTCACGTATCCGGCCAGCCTGGAAAGGCGGAAGAGGCCCGCACCCTGGTTGTAGCTGTTGTCGCCCCACAATGGAGGGTAATCGCGCGGACTATCGGGCATGGGCAGCCCCTGACCGTTGGCGCCGTGGCAGGAGGCGCACTGGGTTTGATAAACGAGTTTTCCGCGTTCGGGATCGGCCGCACGGTCGAGAAATGGCACTTCCACAAGGCCGGTACCTTTGGGTTTTTCCCCTTTAGGTACGCCGGTGCCCAGCCATTCCATGTAGGCAATAATGGCGCGCATTTCGCGTCCGGTGGTGTCGATGGCCTGACCGTTGAGGCTGCGTTGAAAACAATCGTTGATGCGTTTCGGGATGGTTTCCATCGATCCGGAGCGGGCGCGCATCTGCGGATAAGTGCTGTTGACGGCAAAATAATTGTTGCCAAAAGGTTTGGCGCCCGCGTCGAGGTGGCAACTTTGACAATTCAGGTTGTTGATCGAACCCGGTTTAATCATGCCGTTCGGACCGTAATAATCCTGGGTATGCGCGATCAGATCGCGGCCGTAGGCGATTAATTCGCTGTGCGGGTCTGTTTGCAAGAGGTATTGGTCGGGCGCTTTCCACAACGCGGTCGGGTCGTATACAGGCATGTACCGGGCACGTGTTTCCGCTGCCAGTCGGGCGCTTTTCTCACGCGACGACCACCAAAGCACCGTGCCCATTACCACGAGCAATATCGCCAGCATTCGAATCACCACCCGCAAACGATTGAGAAACAACAATTGCCGGGAGACGGAAAACCGCGCCTGCGGGTGCTGCGCGATCTTCTGCTGCAGATAGGCCACACTTCCCGAAACCGCCAGAACACCGACCACCATTGCACCGACAACCAACCAAAAAACAGGATAATACAATGAGTTGACTTCCATAAAACAAAAGGCTAAATCAGAAAACCATTTTTTTCTGATACAAAGTTTGGCCAACGGCTGCTTATGCAACGTGACATTTCTCACGCAAAGAAAAAGCGCCTGTCACATTAACAGGCGCTTCACAGAAAATGTCGCTATGGGTCGCATGTCAGGCCAGGCCTTTCAGGATCGCAGACCAGTACATGCGAGGCAAAACTTGTTTTTTCAATTGGTACATCGTCCAGCGTTCCTTCGACTGATCGAAGGGAAAAGTTTCCATCGGCGTGTTGTTGTAGTCGAATTCGGCGAGCACCAGTTTGCCGTATCCTGTCACCAGCGGGCACGAAGTATAACCCAGGTATTGGGCGCTGGGTTGCTGACCGTTCATCACGTCGATGATGTTCTGAACCAGCACGGGCGCTTGTTTGCGGATAGCGGCGCCGGTTTTGGAAATGGGCAAACCTGCCGCATCACCGAGCGAGAAGATATTGCCGTAACGCACATGCCGCAGCGTCCCTTTATCCACATCAACCCAACCGGCAGCGTTGGCCAGAGGGCTCGTCCGGACAAAATCGGGGGCGCTTTGCGGAGGCGTAACGTGAATCATGTCAAACTCCACTTCATACACCTGATCCTTGTTGTCTTCTCCAAACCCTACGAAGGTCGCTTTTTTGTTGGGCCCGTCGATCTCTGTGAGATTGACGTTGAAGTTGAGTTTGATGTTGCTGCGTTTGCACACGTTCAGCAGCGTTTTTTCATAGTGTGGTACTGCAAACAGTTTACCCGCACCGCTCCAGTATTGAATATCAGCCTTGGGCAACAAGCCGTTTTTGCGGAAATAATCGGCAGCGAGGTACATGATCTTGTGCGGCGCGCCCCCGCATTTAACCGGGGTGGAAGGGTTGTGGAAAATGGCTTTTCCTCCCTTGAAATTTTTGAGACATTCGTAGGTGTAAGGCGCTGTTTCAAAGGAATAATTGCTGCAAACGTTGTTTTTACCCAGGGTTTCCGGCAGCCCTTTGATAGCCGACCAGTTGAGCTGAATCCCCGGACTGACGATCAAATAATCGTAACCCAGCTCACCGTCTTCCAGCAAAACCTTGTTAGACTCGGGATCAAAGCCGGTTGCTTTCGTTTTCAGCCAACTTACGCCCTTGGGCATTACTTCGGCCTCTTCCCGTACAGTCTCCTGAATATCAAACGCGCCGCCGCCGACAAGCGTCCAGGCAGGTTGATAGTAATGTTTGTCGGCGGCATCCACGATGGCAATATCCAGTTTCCGGTTCTTGCGCAGCAATTGGGCAGCCACTGAAATGCCGGCATTTCCACCGCCGATAATGACAATTTGGTAGTGATTTTTCATACTTGTGCGTCAGCTTAGTTTTGATCACAAAGGTCTTCCCGGGGATCAAACCGAACTTTGCACTTTTCACCGGGCTAATGGTGTTTTTCGGGGATAATAAAATTAAATTACGGAACCGGGGCGCATCAACAAAAATGATTTTACACACACATCGAAATTCGCATTTCCATCCTGCCAATAGCCTTTTATTCAAAGTGCACAATACAACGAAAGAGGCCATCCTGTACACCAGGACGGCCTCTCATCAAAAAACAACTCCAGATGAATTCTTAGTTCAGATCGCGTTTGGCCAGGTAAAAGTCGACCATTTCGTAATTGCTTTTCAGGCGCGTATCCAGTTCGTCGAGTGTTTTGGGCGGCGGCACGATGGCTTTTTCGCCCGGCTTCCAGTTCAGCGGAAGCGCGCACTTGTGCTCGTCGGCGGTTTGCAGCGCTACCAACACACGTTTGATTTCTTCCATGTTGCGGCCCACGTTGAGCGGGTAGTACATGATCAGTCGAATCTTGAAGTTCGGATCAATGAAAAACACGGCGCGAACGGCAGCGGTTTCGCTTTCGCCGGGCTGCAACATGCCATACGATTTGGCAACCGACATATCGAGGTCGGCGATGATCGGGAATTCGAACAGCACGCCGGTTTTTTCCCGCACGTTCTGTACCCATGCAATGTGTGCGTGGATGCTGTCGATACTGAGTCCGATCAGTTTGGTTTTATGTGCAGCGAAGAAGTCTTTTTCCAGGGCAAAGCCCGACATCTCTGTTGTACATACCGGGGTAAAATCTGCCGGGTGGGAAAAGAGGATGGTCCAGGAGCCTTTCGCGTAGTCTGAAAAACGGAGTTTGCCCGTCGTCGTCATAGATTCGAAATCGGGAGCCAGGTCGCCGATACGGGGCATTGTTTGAACAGCAGTTTCCATAATTAATGCTTGGATGCTTTAAAATGAAGTGGAAGGCAAAGGTGCGCCGAACACCCCGGAGTGGTGTAGGACATTTAAGGGCGCTATTGGCACTTTTTACGGAATAGGGCAGGGACTTGTACTTTTCAAATACTATTTTGCACTTTTCCTTTCTCTATACAAAATCTATCTTAAAAACACAATGACGCAAATTTTTTTGTGGCAAGACTTTGGTCATCGGGCAGGTTTGGGCGCCCCCTGACTTTTGCACTTGTTACCGGTTGAGCAACTACCGGCAATTTCATTTCTCACTTTCACAATAAAATTAGCACAACAAACATGAAAGTTGAACAACTGTATACCGGATGCCTGGCAGAAGCGGCCTACTATATCGAATCAGACGGGGAAGCAGCGATCATTGATCCGCTTCGCGAAACGAAACCCTACATCGATCGGGCAACTGCCGACGGCGCCAAAATCAAATATGTACTTGAGACACACTTCCACGCCGACTTCGTATCCGGGCACATCGACCTGGCGAAAAAAACCGGCGCGACCATTGTTTTCGGCCCTACTGCCAAGCCCAATTTTGAGGCCCACGTCGCACAAGACGGTGAAGTGCTGAAAATCGGCAAGCTCAGTCTGGTTGTTCTGCATACGCCCGGCCACACCATGGAGTCGTCCAGTTTCCTCCTGCGCGACGAAAACGGTAAAGATGTGGCTGTATTCACCGGCGATACGCTGTTTATCGGCGACGTTGGCCGCCCCGACCTGGCTGTTAAAAGCGATCTTTCCCGCGAAGACCTTGCCGGCCTGCTGTTCGATTCGCTGCGCAATAAAATCATGACCCTGCCCGACGACGTGATCGTGTATCCGGGTCACGGCGCCGGATCGGCCTGCGGCAAAAAAATGGCCAAGGAAACCGAAAGCACGATCGGTCTTCAAAAACAATTCAACTACGCCCTTCGCGCCGATATGACCCGCGAAGAGTTTGTTACCGAAGTGACGACCGGCCTGGTTGATCCGCCGCAGTATTTCCCGAAAAACGCCGTGATGAACCGCATGGGTTATGAAAGCTTCGACAAGGTGATGTCGCAAGGCGCCCAGGCGCTCAGCCCGCGTGAATTCGTGACGGTTGCCGAATCCACCGGCGCGCTTATCCTCGATACGCGCCCCAAAGAAGCATTCGTCAAGGGTTTCATCCCCGGCGCTATCTTTATCGGCCTCGACGGCCAGTTCGCGTCGTGGGTAGGCACCCTGATTACCGATCTTCAGCAACCGATTCTTCTGGTGTGCGAAGCCGGTAAAGAAGAAGAAGCCGTAACGCGCCTCGCTCGCGTGGGCTACGACAACTGCCAGGGTTACCTCGCCGGCGGCCTGGAAGCCTGGAGTGCCGACAAGCGCGAGGTTGACACACTGGAAGTGATCTCGGCCGACGAGTTCCTGGCTCGTCACAATAAAGGCAACGAAGTGACGCTCGATGTGCGCCGCAAAAGCGAATACGACACCGAACACCTGGTCGGCGCCAATAATTTCCCGCTCGACTTCATCAACCGCAACATGGCCGAGGTCAATCGCGACACGACTTACCTCGTACACTGCGCCGGCGGCTATCGCTCCGCCATCGCTGCCAGCATCCTGAAAAGCCGCGGATTCGAAAACGTCGTCGATGTCGACGGCGGCTTCTCGGCCATCAAAGCGACCGGAAAAGCTCCACTCACGCAATACGTGGAGCAGATCACGGAACTGTAAAAGAAACGATGTGTACTTGACAGAGTAGTCTTCCATAGACAACCCGACCAGCCGGAATTGGTAGGTCGGGTTTTTCTATTTATGACAGTACCTTTGTTGCAGAATCAGACTTAAAGCAATGAAAAAGAATTGGTTAGGTGTAAGCGCTGCATTCGCGATCATCCTGTTTTCGATTTTTGCCGCACAATGCCAGACGCGCACCGGAATACGCGGAAAAATTGAAATGGCCCCGGGCTGGAAATCGGTGCTCTATTTGATCGAGCCGGTTAATTTCAGCGACATATCGGCTTCTTACAGCGGCCGGCTGGTGGATTCCACGATAATCCTTCCTGACGGAAGTTTCGTATTTCAACTTCCTGAATCCGGACAGATCAAACTCTACCAACTGTGTATACAAAAAACGGGCAGCCGTTTTTTCAATAAACTGGAGGATACCCCGGAAGAGCGCAATTTTTTTCCGATCGTAATGCAGCCTGGAACTCCGATTCAATTTTATTCAAAAGCCGACCAGTTCCTCTCGCAGGCCCGCATAGAGCAGCCATCGCCCGACCATCGGGCATTAATGCAATTGCGCGACGTCTGGATGGCCGCACAAACCAATTTTCAGGAGACTGTCCGGAACATCGACGATGCGGACGAGAACGCCATACTTGCCCACGAAACCGCACTCGAACGATACCGGGCGTCCCTGATGGCGTTTGCCGATACGACGCAGTCATTTTACGCGGCCCTTGTGGCCATCCGGTGGGTCAGCCCGGAAAACGATTACGAACGTATTCCCGAGTTTTTGGCCAGTCAATGCCGACGCTGGCAGGCAATTTATCCCGGCGAACCATACACCCTGCATTTATGTCAAATGGCGCACCCTGCGCAGTTGCCGGTTATGGTAGGCGATGTCATGCCTAATGTCGAACTCCCGATGATGGATGGTAAAACGGATAGTCTGTATCATCTGTTGGGCCCAAAACTCACGTTGATCGACTTATGGGCATCCTGGTGCGCGCCATGCCGGAAAGAAAACCGGGAAGTGCTGGTCCCTTTGTATCAGGAAACGAAAGACAAAGGCTTCCAGATCGTCGGCTATGCGCTCGACAGCAATGAAAAAGGCTGGAAGGCAGCCATTGCAAAAGACCAGGCTTTATGGCCGCAAAGTTCTCATTTACAAGGAGATGTGAGTCCATTCCTTGATCTTCTGCGGATCAGAACAATACCCGCCAATTTTTTGCTCGACAGCCAGGGCAGGGTAGTTGCCAAAAACCTGCACGGCGAAGAACTCAGTGCCCTTGTTCGGGCGTACCTCGAAAAATAGGGCAGGGGAGTGGCGGTTTCGTACAGTCGGCAATCAGAAAAAAATTGCCCGACGCCGTCCGTACGAAACCGGCATGCATTTACTTTTGGGATGTAGGGCAGGTCGACAATCCTACGATCGCGTAAAGCGGGCAAAAACTGACGACGCTGGTCAGTGTAAAAATAGCGGCGACGACGATGGCGACAATACCCAGCGTACCCGTCAGCGTACCGTTGAAGAAAAGGAATGCGGCGATCGCTGCAATCACGAGGCGAACGATCCGGTCGATGTTACCCATGTTCTTTTTCATGGCAGTTCAAATTGTAGTTGGTTAACGAATGATTTGTACCAGCCAGACGATGAGGCCAATCAGACCCGCGCAAAGCAGGCAAACGATAAAGAGTTTCAGCAATGGCGGCCAGTTTTTCATCGTGGAGGCTTTTGACAAATCAAAGTTCTCCTTTCCACGGCAGGGTTTATGTGATCGCGATCACATAGCCTGAAAAATTTCAATAACACCTCTCGAATGGCGCAATGCGCCCCGTTCTTCCAGCTGGCGGATCAGCCGCGAGACCGCCTCCCGCGAACTGTTGAGATCGTCGGCAATCTGTTGTTGGGAAATGCGGATCTGACGGGTTTGTAAGGCCGAGGCTTTTTCTTTGAGATAGTTGAGCAGTCGCTCGTCAAGTCGTTGAAAAACAACACTTTCCAATGCCTGCAGTAGTTCGTCGTACCGGCGGCCGAAGCTGTCGAAAGCAAAACGCTGCCACGACGGAAACTTCCGGGCGGCTTCGTACACTTCCATGGCCGGCAACAACAATACCCGGGTAGTTTCCTGCGTCAGAGCATTGATCCGGCTGCGCTCGTTTTTGTAACAGGTATTGAGTGTGATGGCGCAGGTCTCACCGGGCAGGATGTAGTACAAAAAAATCTCCCGGCCGCCGGGATCTTCCGTCGATACTTTGATAGAGCCTTGTAAAACCAGTGGTACGTGGCGTACGGCGCCACCAACCTGCATGAGGGTCTGCCCAGGCCCGACTTCGGCAAAAACTGACTTATCGAGTAGCCATTGCGCAAGTTCGTGTTGCTCAAAAGCTGGGAAAATCCTGCGCAAAGCGGCCGCATCCAACGGGTGTTGCATCATGCCGCCAAATATAGACAGAGTAGGGGAGAGGCCCAAAAAATGCTGCCAGGCAAGACGAGCCCGCCCGGCAGTAATGGAGAATGAAAATGGGTATGTTTTAACGAAGAAATCTCCGCGCCATTTAGTTTTTTGCAGATTTCACTTCCTCCACGGACAATTCGATCTCGTTGTCATCTACCTGATTTCGTTGGTAACGATCGGGCGTGCTGCAGCCCGCAGCGCCACAGCAGCCAATATCGAAGATGGCCTGCATGGCGAACAAAACACCGGGCATCAGCAGCAACCATTCGCTGGTACGGAACGCTTCGAATATCGCCCAACCACCGAGAAGTGCGCGCATGATGCGCATAAAATGCCAGTTTTGAAATAAAGTGCTCATTGTACCTCAGTTTGAAGTTGTTTTTTGATTGGCACGCAGCCAACCGCTGATGCCCGGAGAGAGGTCGTAAACCTTCAGAAAGCCTTTCTTTTCCAACACGGCAGCCGCCTGCGCACTACGAACGCCTGATGCACAGTAAACCAGTACAGGTTTGTTTTTGTCCAGCCGGTCAATTTGTTTGGAAAAATCGGCGCTGGCGATGCTGAAGTTTACAGCATTGGAAATTACGCCGGTAGCCGCCACTTCACCGGGAGTCCGAACGTCGACAATCTGAAGATTTTTTTCAGATTGAATAAGCTGAATTGCCTGCTGGACATCGATGCGCGCCAGTTTGGGCTTAGCGCCCGATTGTCCGCATGCGTTGAGGCTCATCAGGCCAGTAAGCAGCAAAATAGCAAGAGTGTATTTCATCATGTAATACGTTTATAAGCGAATTAATGCGGCAGTTTTTCCCTGAAATAGCCATATACCCAGGTGCCTGCTATTGCGCTGACCAGGGTAACCGTAATCACCAAAGCGCCGGTACCGATTTGCGCAAACAAAGGGCCGGGGCACGCGCCAGTCATGGCCCATCCCAAACCAAATATCAAACCGCCGATGATCTGGCCTTTGTTGAATTTTTTCGGGTGAAAAAGGATTTCTTCGCCGTATATACTTTTGATTTTGAGTCTTTTAATTAAAAAAACCGATAGCGCTCCAATCACAACGGCAGTACCGATGACGCCATACATATGAAACGATTCGAGGCGAAACATTTCCTGAATACGGTACCAGGATACAATTTCAGCCTTCACGAAAGCCAGTCCAAAAAACAGACCGACCGCCGTGTATTTCAGATTGTACCACCACGGGTGCTTCAATTGCGATTCATTGACGCACATGGTATCCAGTGAGCGCACTTCGAAATCGGCATTTTGATCAACTGCCTCCTGGGCAGGTTGTGAGGGTGCGGGAAGTTGAAATTCTTTTATCGTGGACATGGCAGAATTTGCTTTGAGAGGGTTTTACAGTGCGAGAATGTAGGGTAAAATGAGGTTGGCCATGATAAAGCCCCCGACCATAAATGAGATCGTAGCGATCAGCGACGGAACCTGCAAATCGGAAAGCCCCATGATCGCATGTCCGGAAGTACACCCGCCGGCATAACGGGTGCCAAAGCCGATCAGAAAACCGCCAATAACCATCAGAATAAACCCGCGAAGGGAAAACAAACTTTCCCAACTAAATAAATCGGCAGGGACAAGTCCGTCAATTTGGGTAACACCCTGAGCAGCCAGGTCTGCTGCCAGATCGGGGTGAATCTGAACGGGATCGGGGTTTTGAAACCAAACGGTTGCAATAATCGCCCCCAGAAGTATGCCTCCTACGAAGAAGAAATTCCAGACTTCCTTTTTCCAGTCGTACTGAAAAAATTTGATGTTGGCCGGCAAACAGGCCGCGCAGAGGTGCCTTAAATTAGCCGAAATACCAAAGTGTTTGTTACCGAGAATCAGCAAGGCGGGCACGGTAAGACCGATAATGATACCGGCCGCCCACCAGGGCCAGGGATGAGAGAGTAGTTCCATATTTCGTGTACTTTCGATTTCTTGATACAAAGTTATTGCGGCAGGAAGCCCCTATGGCGTGACATATATCACACCTGAACCAAAGAGACAGGGTAGGAGAGGGGCAAAAAAATAGCTGCCGGCGCTTTACCGGCAGCTAGTAATAACGTTCAATCAACTTCTTCTTTTCTTATCAGAGCAGTGTGGTCGGACACACGTATTCCGTTACTTCGAACCGGTTGCTTTCCTTGATTGCTTTGAATCCGCCGCGCACATCGACCAGATTGTCGAAGCCGCGCGCACGAAGGGCACTGGCAAAAATCATGGAGCGGTATCCGCCGGCGCAATGAATAAACACGGTTTTCTCTTTGGGCAGTTTCGACATGGCTTCATTGAGAAAATCCAGGGGGGCATTTTCTGCGCCCACAATGTGCTCGCTCTTGAATTCACTTTCTTTACGCACATCGAAAACGATGGCTTTCGGGTCGGCCTGCTGAATATCGGCCAGTTCTTCGGCCGACACACGCTGGATGTTGTCAACTTCCATACCGGCCGCTTTCCAGGCATCGAAGCCGCCTTCCAGATAACCCAGGCAATAATCGTATCCGACGCGGGCCAGGCGGGTAACCACCTCTTCTTCGCGGCCCGGTTCGGCGATCACCAGAATCTCCTGTTTGACGTCGGGAATCAGCGCGCCTACCCAGGGAGCAAACTGGCCGTCGATACCGATATTGATGGAGTTGGGCACAAAACCTTTCGAAAACGTCTCTGCATCGCGGGTGTCGAGCAGCAGGGCGCCCGTTTCGTTGGCAGCGGCTTCAAATGCACGGGGCGATAAGGCGCGGGTACCGCGTTCCATCACCACGTCGATGCTGTCGTAACCCTGTTTATTGAGGGCTACATTGAGCGGGAAATAGGCTGGGGGAGGGGTAAGCCCGGTCGTTACCTCTTTGACAAATTCTTCTTTCGTCATGTTGGCACGCAAAGCGTAATTGGTCGCTTTTTGATTGCCCAGCGTATCGAAAGTCTCTTTCGACATTTTTTTACCGCAAGCCGAGCCTGCGCCGTGGGCCGGATACACGATCACGTCGTCGGGTAAGATCATCACCTTGTTACGAAGTGATTCGTAGAGTGTTTCTGCGAGTTGTTCCTGAGTCATGTGTGCGGCTTTCTGAGCCAGGTCGGGGCGGCCAACGTCGCCGATAAACAACGTATCGCCCGAAAACAGGGCTTTTTCCTTGCCGTTTTCATCAATCAGCAGGTAGCAGGTGCTTTCCATAGTGTGGCCGGGCGTGTGCAAAACGCGGAAAGTCACTTTACCGACTTTGAATTCTTCGCCGTCTTTGGCAATATAGGCGTCGAAACTCGGGTTGGCGTTGGGGCCGTACACGATCGGCGCGTTTGTCTTTTGGGAAAGATCCAGGTGCCCGCTGACAAAATCGGCGTGAAAGTGCGTCTCAAAAACGTATTTGATTTTGGCGCCGTCATTTTCCGCCTTTTCGAGATACGAGGCTACTTCACGTAGCGGGTCGATCACAACGGCTTCGCCTTCGCTTTCGATGTAATATGCGCCTTGTGCCAGGCAGCCGGTATAAATTTGTTCGATCTTCATGACAGAGTCTTTTTTTCTGTGTAAGAGTACTTTAAGTGAGTAATTTGATGAGGCAAAGATGAGGGCCTCAAAGCCGGGCGATTCGTGACAGAAGTCACAGCGGTGTTGTCTTTTTCAGGGATCGAATGGTACAAAGGTAAAAAAACAGGTTTTTCACGCCAGTTTACGCCCGGTGAAACAGATGAAATCATCCAAAGTTTTGTTCCATAATTTATATTATGTTAAATAAAGCAAAAAAATAAACCCCCGATATCCTTTAAATTCCATCTAATTTTGCCCGCTCATTCAGAACAAACTATTTCGGCTACTTCAATGAAAAATACCTACTACGATCTTGTTACACAGACCTTTGACTTTCCTCAGGATGGTTTCAGCCTTCGCAACAATCAATTGTTGTTCAACGAGATCGATCTGTTTGAACTGATACAGAAATATGGTACGCCCCTCAAAATCACTTACCTGCCCAAGATTGGAGAAAAAATCCAGACCGCCCGTAAACTATTCCGCGACGCCATTCAGCGTTACGATTACAACGGTAAATACATTTACTGCTATTGTACCAAGAGTTCGCACTTCGCATTCGTACTGAATGAGGTGCTGGAAAACGGCACACAACTGGAAACCTCCTCCGCCTTCGATATCGATCTCGTTTGGCGCTTGTACAAACTCGGAAAGATCAACAAGAGTACAACCATCGTCAACAACGGCTACAAGCCGAAAGCGTACGTTCAACGAATTGCCGACCTGATCAACGAAGGCTTCACCAATGTCATTCCGGTGTGCGACAACGTCGACGAACTCGACCACCTCGCTGCCCATGTCCATGTCGAAAAATGCAACATCGGTATTCGAATGGCTACCGAAGAAGAACCAAACTTCGAATTTTACACCTCGCGCCTGGGCATTCGCCAGTCGGAAGTGTTGTCGTTTTACAAAGACAAACTGGCCAACAACCCGAAATTTGAACTAAAAATGCTCCATTTTTTCGTCGATGTGGGTATTAAAGACACTATTTATTACTGGAGCGAGCTGAAAAGGGGAATCAAGACCTACTGCGAACTTCGCAAGATCTGCCCTACCCTATCCGCGCTCAATATCGGCGGCGGTATGCCGATCCGAAATTCACTTAGTTTTGAGTACGATTATCCGTACATGGTCAATGAAATCGTGCGTCAGATCAAAGAATCCTGCGATAGTGAAGGTGTTCCGGAGCCGGATATTTATTCCGAATTTGGCAAATACACCGTTGGAGAAAGCGGCGCGACCATTTTTTCCGTGATCGGTAAAAAACAACAAAACGACCAGGAGCAGTGGTACATGCTCGACAACTCCCTAATCAACACATTACCAGACAGTTGGGGAATAAAGGAGCGGTTTATTCTGCTCCCGATCAATCATTGGGAGAAGGAATACCAAAGGGTAAACATCGGCGGTATCAGCTGTGACAATGCTGATTACTACAACTCGGAAGCCCATATCAATCAGGTATACTTACCTGTATTCGACGACAAAAAGGACTTTCCGCTGTACATCGGGTTTTTCCATACGGGCGCCTATCAGGAATCGCTCAGCGGCTACGGTGGCCTCAAACACTGCTTGCTGCCGGCCCCCAAGCACATTCTGATCGACCGAAATTACTACGGTGAATTTACAGATTGGGAAGTGTTTCAGGAGCAGGATGCCAATTCGATGTTGCGCATCCTGGGCTACGACTCGCCTTACGCGTCGTAAGCGTCGCAATTTACAGGTCCCAGGTGCCCAGGTACTTCAAGAACAGTTTGACCAGGTTTTCCGCATCGGATATGCCGCGATGGTGCATGCCCGTAAAGAGAATACCTTCCCGTTCTACCGCTTTTTTTAGCCCGATACCACTGCGCAAACGATTTGAAATGCGGTATTGCTCTTTAAGGTTGACGTGCCTTTCGGCCCAATCGGCATCCAGGCGGTGAAGGCGACAATCGTGAAGAAACATTTTTTTATCAAAATTGCCCCAGGAGCACAGCAGGTAGTCTTCTTCCTCGATCCGTGCCCAGTTTTGAAACTCTTCAATCACATCCGGGAATGTGCCCGCCCTATTGACCTCCTCCTGCGAAATATTGGTCAACTGCCGGCAAAACGGCGACAATACCGGGTGTACCACCGGTTTGATAAAACGATTGAATTTGCCCCGGACCTCTCCGTAGGCATTCACCCTGAACGCGCCGATCTCGATGGTCTCTTGCACGTATCCAATCGGCATATTTTCCCAGCACGTTGCTTCGAGGTCGTACACGATGTAGTTCATAAATCCTTGCAAGGTTGTCAACAGGCCTGATTCAACGCAGTCCCATCCGGTGTAAAAAATACCATATCCACAATCGCATGCGACGCTTTTGGGTGGCGAAGAAAAATCTTTGCTCCAACTCCGGGTCGATTTTTTTTTCGCGAGGATGAATTAACGGAAATGAAACCGAACCGGCAGCCAGTCGGGCGGACGTATTCCGTTGGGTCGTGTTGGTTGCCCCCTCCTCCCCTACCCCCGTGTTCTGTACAAGGTTTCGGGTCGGAACTATGCACAATCCGTTGTTTTTCAATATACTATAAAACCAGGCATAGGCCCAGGAGTTATTTTTATCCAGCCGGGTGGCGTTGAATTTGTCGAGCATATAAGCCTGGGCCATGTTGCCGGGTATAAAAGCGCCAATCGCTGAAAATTCATCGAGTCCTTCCAGTTCGAGGCTCATTTTTGTCCAGGCCCTGCGCCAGCTGGCCCAGCCCCACACGAAAGAGAATCGTGAAAACACGTAACTCACAGGCAATGTTCCGGTACAGGCTTCAATAAGATTCGAGCCGCCGATATGCATGATCTCTTCGTCGGACTGGTATTTTTCCAGCAATGTTGCGCAAAAGAGAAAAAAAGACGGATCTGGCTGGCAATCATCTTCCAGAATGATACCGCGTTCTTCCTGTTCAAAAAACCAGTTGACCGCGCCAAAAACGCCCTTGCGCAAACCCGCGTTTTGTGTCCGAAAAAGGGTCCGGACGCTGCATGGCCAATCAATTTCGGTCTGTATCAATGCCCTTACGGCATCCACTTTTTCCACATCTGCCGGGACATGCGCTCTTGGGCCATCGCAGTGGACGTACAGCATCGCAGGCCTTACTTCCCGCAAGCGCAGGAGGGTCGCGCGGGTATGTTCCGGGCGGTTAAACGCCAAAAGCAGTACAGGTTCGGTACAATGAATTGCAGGCATACTGAATCAACCAAAAAAATATCCGAGCTTTGGGCCGAAATAACGGCAATTTTTGAATGCAAGACTTGTTGCGGCGCATTCGCGCAAAATTTTACAAATGGACAGAGCGGAAAATCCGCATTGAAATTGATCAAAGCGTAAAAACGGAACGCCTGGGCTCCCCATATGGCGGATGGATTATCCCCGAAAACTGGCTGAACGAACAATCTGTCTGTTATCTGGTGGGCGCTGGTGAAGATATTTCTTTCGACCTCGCACTTACGGATAAATACCGGGTCAGAACCTGGATCATCGACCCTACGCCCCGGGCCCTGGAGCATTTTCAACAATGGCTGGAATGTTATCGGACGGGGCAACCCATGCCTTGCAACACTTGCCAGGGTGGCCACTACCCCTTGTACAAGAGCGGAATGGCTGAAAATATCGTCTTTTGTCCTGTCGGTGTTTGGAATGAAGACACCACGTTGCAGTTTTTCGCCCCGCGCAACGACAACTATGTTTCTCACTCGCTTGTCAATCTCCAGCGTTCGGAAAAACATATCGAGGTGCCGGTAAAAAAACTGAACACTTTGATGCGCGAATTGGGTCACAGACATATCGATTTATTAAAAATTGACATTGAAGGCGCTGAGTATCAGGTAATTGATTCCATAATTTTGGAAAATATCCCGATCGACATCCTGTGTATCGAATACGACGAAACTGCGGCCAATCACCTCGACCCTGGCTATATGGACCGCATCGAGAACTCGCTGCAAAAACTCGTAAACGCTGGATACCGCATAATTGCCAAAGAAGCGCAGTGCCATAATTATACGTTGGTACACCGGCGTCGTTTTAGGTCATGAAAATCCTTCTGCTCAATACCTATGAACATGGCGGAGCAGGAATTGCCTGTCGGCGCCTTCATGCAGCGCTGCAATCCATCGGACTGCAGTCGGGAACCTTGAACAGCACGTATTTTTCAAAATGGCCTTTTTACGCCGAGCGGCTGTCGTTTCTGCCGCTCGAACGAGATAAATCTGTCCGCTTCGCCTTTTCGCTGGCCAATTTCGGCCACGACCTAAGCCGGCACCCGCTCGTACAGGAGGCCGACGTCCTTCATCTGCATTGGATCAATCAGGGGTTTTTGTCCCTTAAAAACATTGAACAACTGGGCAAATTGGGCAAACCCATTGTCTGGACCCTCCATGATATGTGGGCATTTACCGGCGGTTGTCATTACAGTCAGGGTTGCGACCACTTCCTGCAACAATGCGGACATTGTCCCTTTCTGCGCCGACCGGGCGCCACTGACCGCTCGAATCAAATCTGGAGGCAAAAACAGCGGCTTTTACCGAGCCACATTCAATTCGTCACTTGCAGCGAATGGCTGGCCGGTGTCGCACGGCAAAGTGGCCTTTTGCACGACAAGCCTGTGCAGGCAATCCCCAATCCCATCGATACGACGGTTTTTCAACCTGCCACTGTTGCAGATCGGGATGCAATTCGTCACAAACTGGGCTGCTCTCCACTGGAAAAAATCTTGATGTTTGCCGCCATGAAAGTCAGCGACGAGCGAAAAGGATTGACTTATCTGCAGCAAGCGCTCTTACGGCTAAAACATGAAAACCCGGATTTGCCGGTTAAAATCCTCGTTCTGGGCAAAACAGACGCCACAATGGCCACAGCGCTACCCTACCCTGTCATTGCTCCCGGCCTGATCCAGTCGCCGGAGGAACTTGCCATTTTGTATTCTGCTGCTGACGCTTTTGTTATTCCTTCGCTGGAAGACAATCTGCCCAATACGGTGATGGAGTCGCTGGCTTGTGGCACTCCAGTGATTGGTTTTCAAACAGGCGGTATTCCGGAAATGGTTACACATCGGCAAGAAGGCTATATCGTGCCGCAAAAAGACGTAAACGGGCTTGCCGAAGGGATAAAATGGATTTTGGGTATGGGAGAAATGGAATACGGGAAACTGCGTCGCCAGGCTCGCACCAAGGTTGAGCAGGAGTATTCCAATATTCTCGTCGCCAAGCAATATCTGGCCCTTTACGAGCGCTTGCTTCAACACCCATGAGAGCCAATTTTTTTGACTTCGCCCTGTTTTTTCTCCGTTTATCCAAGAAAAAACATCATTTCCACGGCCGGTTTTCCCGCATCCAGCAGGTCATACGCCGCATGCGGGCCGCAATTCTGCTGGTTCTGTTTTCCATCGCGGTAGGTACAGTTGGATATGTTGTAATTGAAGACTACCCCTGGTTCGATGCGTACTATATGTCGGTTATCACCCTGGCATCGGTAGGGTTCGGGGAGGTTCATCCTTTGAGCGCGTACGGGCGTTTGTTTACCTCACTGCTGATTGTTTTCAACATCGGCCTCTTTGCATACGCAATTTCTACCATCACCGATGTGTTTGCCAGTGGTGGTTTCACCAAGTTACTCATTGATTTTCATATGAATAAGCGCATCAATGACCTAAGCGGCCATACCATCGTTTGCGGGTTTGGCCGCCATGCGACCGAAGTTGCCCAGGAATTGGGCAAACAGGATATGCCTTTTGTGATTATTGAAAAAAATCCCGACAAAATCGCCCTGCTTCGGCACGAGACCACCTATTTGTACGTGGAAGGCGATGCCACACACGACGAGATACTGGCAGAAGCAGGGATTGATCGCGCGGCAGCAGTAGTCATCACTTTACCCGACGATGCCGGAAACCTGTTTATTACCCTGTCGGCCCGCCAGATCAATCCTTCCCTACGGATCATTTGTAGAGCCAATAATGAAGCCGACGAAGTGAAAATCCGGCGAGCGGGCGCCGATCACACGGTTATTCCCGAACGGATCGGTGGTTTTTACATGGCGACCTTGATCCACAAGCCACATTTAGTGGAGTTTTTCAGCTTGTTGGCCAGTATGGGCCCAACCGGCGTAGTATTTGAAGAAGTGCCCGTCAACCAATTACGACAGTCATTTCAAAATACGACCATTGCCGATTCCGGACTGGTTGAAAAAACGCAGGTAACGGTAGTGGCTGTCAGAGAACCCAACGGACACTACGATCTGAATCCGCCGGCGTCGACCCTTTTACAACCCGGTTGGGACCTGGTTGTGCTCGGCAGTCAGGCCCAAATGGAAAAATTCCGGGAGCACATGCTGATCCACTGATGCCATTAACCGCTGAAAACCACCGCTTTCTAAATCATCATTTTATTACACGCTTTGAGCGGTATTTTCACAGGAAAAATGCCGCTCAGACTTCTTGTTCTCCTTGTCTTTTTACTGGGTTCCTCCGCCCCTGTCCTGCTCGCGCAATGCCCGGAGATAGCGCTCAACGATCTTCAGTTTCTTCAAAAAACCGACCCCGCCGGCAAGGAATCCAGGATTGCAGCCCTCGGTTTCGACGCCCGCAACGAATTCGTCCGCAACGGCGCCACTTTCCGGGGCTACAGTAAATGTTGGCAAACAACGGTCAATGGAAAAGCTGTTTTTGAACAAAAGATCGTCTGGAACGTGACACAGAATACCGTCATGTTTCTAACCCTGAACCCCGCGCATTACCAGACGCTCCGTGTTGCGGTTGGCGAACGACACCCCGAAGCGGGCGACCAAAATGTGGTTGTCGGAAAGATGTTCCGCTACGAATTCAGTATTCAGCAAATGGACGGGGTTGATTATTACGCACTTGCGGTTTCTTTACGTTAGCAACATATTTTCATCACGGAAGCTTAACCCTCCCAATACAGGCAGGGTGTGGCTTGAGCATTTTCTTTGTTGTATAAGTTCAACAACATTGTTCAACAATCAAATCACTCAGCCATGACCACCTTCAACGAAGAAATCCAAGAAACCGAAACCCTGGAAATGGAAGAAACCCTCGTCATCGTTGCTACCGATGGCGACGAAAACGAAGAACAAACCGAAGAGGAAGAAGAACAGGACGCCGAAGAAGTTGAAGAAGAAGAGGAAGAGACCGAAGAGGTCGAAGTTGAAGAAAGCGAAGCCACCGAAGAAGAAACAGAAGACTAATTCCCCGGTTGTTTTTTGCGTAACAGGCCAGCTGGATGATATTTCATTCAACTGGCCTGTTGCTTTTGAACCTGATCCAACAAACGAATACGAAGCACCGTGCCCGAGAAAAGGCATTGGTGTACCTCTACGTACTCCCCCGGCATAACCTGACGGAATTTTTTGAGCAGCGGCGACAACTCGCTCAATTCGAAGCGATACGGACCGATTTTATAGTGCAGGAGCGGTATTGCATCACCTTTGTCGGTCAAAACAGCTTGCTCCACCGGACCGGAGATCACCCGTTTTTTGCCCAGCCACCAGTCGCGAATCAGCCTGGCAGCCCGCCCCCTGGTACGGTCGAGAAAAAAATGACCAAGCAGCAATCCGATGTACAACATCAGAGAGGCCCCGATAAAAAAACGGTTGTAGGTATGGTTTCGGAAAAAGTAAAGGCCTGTCAGCAAAAACAGAGCGGTCAGTATCTGTGCTGAGAATTTGAACACTTCAAAAAGCAAAACCTTGCGCAGTGTGGCCTTGTCTTTCGAACTGAATGGAACAATTCGTTCACCCATCGTCATAACGGCCCAAACTTATCAGGTCGGCCGGTTTATTTTAAGACGGGAAACAGAACTTTACCTAAACTTAAAATTGCAGTTCCTTATTCCGCAGCCGGAACCGCGGGTAAAGCAGGATGAATCAGCACAATGGTACGGCGATTGGCCAGCCGGCCTTCCGGGGTGGCGTTGGAGGTAACCGGATAAAACTCACCCCTGCCTATTGGCGTCAGCTGGTTTGCATTGGTGTTGTAATCGCGAATCATCAAACGGACGATGTTGGTAGCCCTGAGCAAGCTCCAGTCCCAGGTATCTTTCAGGCTTTTGTCTTTGGGCAGGGAGTTGTCGGTATATGCAATGATTTCCACATCGTATTCCGGGTGCTCGCCCAAAAGATCGGCCAGTGGTTTTAGCATGGTTTTCCCGGAGGCGCTGACGGTAGTTGCATCCGTGTTGAACAAGGTTTTGTCGGGCAATGATACGCTGACCGCCTCATCCGGTGTGATGTCGACCTGAACGCCCGAGGAAGCGCCGAATGCCTGCGTCAACTTGGTTTTCAATTCATTCAGCCGGCGGCGGCGTTCCTTTTGTGCCGTTTGAACCTTTTGCAGGGTGGCAGTACGCTGATCGAGCAGACTGTTCTTGGCGGCCAGCTCGTTTTCGAGTTGGCTGAGTTGTCCGCTGAGTTTCGAGGAGGATTCGCCCATTTGTTTGGTCCGGTTGTTCAGTTCAGCGCGCAGATCGTTCATCTCTTCGTTTTGAGAACCGATTGTTCGATTCAGATCGCCGACCTGTTTGATCAGGTTGGCCGACTCTTCGCGGCGTTGTATGAGCTCCTGGAGCAGGACTTTTTCCCGCCCTTCGGCCTGACTGCGGGCGGCGATTTCGGCACGATAAATTTTGGGTTTGACGCAGGCTCCGGCCAGTGCGGAAAGGATAAACAGCATCAGGGATAGTTGTAAGTAGCGCATGTGTCGGTGTCGGTTGGTGTCGGGCGCAAATATTTTAAAAAATCCCGGAGCCGCGAAGTCGGAGGGATTTTCTATTCTTGCGGCCAAAGTATGAAATACGTTATCCTCTGCTCGCTGCTGATTTTCTCCTCCTGTGCGCTCGACGTCAAGCAGTTGCACGGATATTGGCAGGCTACTGCATTTTTTGAAGAAGGTCAGCGCCTGGAATCTGCGCTTGTCGATCAGGTTTCCATCGAATTTGTCCCCTCCGGTCGGTATATGTTCCGCTCTTCTGCGCGCTACACCGAGGCCGGGCTTTTTCGGGAGTCCGGTCAGCACTTGTTTTTGACCGACACCACCCAAACGCCCAATAAAGTGCGAAAAATCAAGGTCTTGTATCTTTCGACCGATTCGTTGAAGATCAAAATGGGTAAAAACGGGAAAGACCGGGTGTTGTTTTTAGCGCGAAAGTCAGCCCAGTAAATCAGCCAACGCGCCAATACGTTCCGGCACTACCCTGCCCTTTTCATCTGTTTTGACCGTCCCGCATTCGGCCCGCGGGTCGTGCTCGAAAAACAGCAAATCGCCATGTCGCGCGGCGCTGGCCAAAAGGCGCTCTTTTTCTTCCAGCGTCACCAGCGGACGCACATCGTAGGCCATTACGTAAGGCATGCCGATATGCCATTGGGAGGGCATCAAATCGGCGCAGTAAATCAACTTTTTATCGCCAATCGTCAATACCGGCATCATCATCGCTTCAGTATGGCCACAAGAGAACCGCACGTTAAAGCCCGGTAAAAAAGTAACTTCCTCCTCCACCGGTATCCAGTTGATGCGACCCTGTTCAAGGAGCGGAACAAAGTTTTCGGGCAAAAAAGAGGCCTTTTCGCGTGCATTGGGTTTTGTAGCCCAGTCCCAATGCACGCGATTCGACCAGTAAGTGGCGCCTGGAAAAGCCGGTTCGATTTCGCCGGTAGCGGGATTTTTCCACAACGCTCCGCCGCAATGATCAAAATGCAGGTGAGTCAAAAAGACGTCGGTGATGTCTTCCCTGTCCAGGCCGATTTTTTCCAGCGAGCCAAACAATGAATCGGCGCCAAAAGGCGAAAAATGCGATCTGAATTTATCGTCTTGTTTGTTGCCTATTCCGGTGTCGATCAGGATTTTACGATCGCCCGTTTCCACCAGCAAACAGCGCATCGCCCAGGTGCACATGTTGTTCTCGTCGGGCGGGTTGAGCTTGTCCCACATTCGCTTCGGGACCACGCCGAACATGGCGCCTCCGTCGAGTTTGAAAAAGCCGGTTGGAACGACGCTGAGTTTCATTGTTAAAATCCGATTGTCTTTTTACCCGGTTTGCCTTCTGCTTTCAGCGCAGCCATGCGGATCGCCGTTACGGCGGCCTCCACACCTTTATTGCCGTGCACGCCGCCGGCGCGATCAAGCGCCTGCTGTTCGTCGTTGGGCGTGAGCAGTCCGAAGATGAAGGGCCGCCCGGTGGCTATACTCAAATTGACCAGTCCGTGGGCGACAGCCTGGTTGATGTACTCGTTGTGGCTGGTTTCACCTTTAATCACACATCCTAGACAGATGACCGCATCCGGATTGTGTTGTGACGCCAGCATCCGGGCGCCGGCCGGTAATTCAAAAGCGCCGGGCACCTGCATGGTATGTATTTTTTCCGGCTGCGCGCCGTGTTTTACCAGCGTATCGTAGCAGCCCTCGTACAAAGCATGGGTAATATGCGCATTGTATTCCGCCACAACGATCCCGAACCGCCATTCGGCGGCATCGGGTATAGAGGAATCCAGGTATTCGGATAAATTTTTTAATGCAGATGCCATGACATCAGGTTTGCCCGGATCAATACTCCGGTTTTTTCCGAAGGAATTGGTAAACCACACCGCCGATGGTGTAAGCGCCCTTTTCATCCGGATTTTCATTGATGAGGTTGTAAATGGTCAGTGTATCGTTGTCGATGCCATAGCGATACCCGAAGAACTTCCCGGAATCCTGCTGTTTTGAATTGGACAGCGTCATCACGTCGATACCATCGCCCGTGACGAAGCAGTCGCCCGCGGTGCACAGTTCGAAGCGGTCGTAGCCGGGCAGGTTTTGGATCGAGCCAAAGGGCGTAAACTGAATCGGGTCTTTTCCGAGGCCTTTTTTCAGCGAAGTAAACTGGCCGCCAAACAGATTGTGGTTGAGCGCCATCTGGAAAGCCAGGTAGCCGTCGCGGGTTTGCGCACTGGAACGGATAAAACGATCGATCTGGGTTTTAGCCATTGTACCATCGAACATGGTTATTTCCTTCTGGCCCTGTCCCTGAGAGTCGTACACCAGAAATATCGATTTGCCCTGGCGGGCGCCTTTCAATTCGATCGTATCGACCCGAATCGAGTAAGCGAGTTTGTATGATTCCATCCCATTATAACACATGACACTGTCGCCGTACGATTCGTCGAAACTGATTGCAAAGGCGTACGGAATGTGCGAATTGTTCATTCCTTTTAGCACAGAACCATTGTCGCTGGCACGAGAGATAAAATCCATGGCAATCCAGTTGCCTGTAAGGTGGGTGATATTGGCGGTCGGCTGGCCGCTGCTGCCTACCGATTCTTTTTGCTTGTTATCTTGTTTACAGGCAACAAATGAGAGGGCCAAAACGGCAAAAAGCAGGTATTTACTGTACATATTATTGATATTTTTAAAAGAGGATTCAAAAGCGGCGCAAAAGTAGGGCAAGCGTTGATTTTATTTCAAAAACCTCAGCTTGACAAAAAAACGGGGGTCGCGCGCGCCAAGGAAACGCGCAGCGGCGGGCGCAAGAACGACTTCCACATTGGATTCGTACCCGGCCGGTATCCGGCCAATGACCTTAACGTACACTGTTCTTTTGCTCATTGGATTGGTTATTGCCATGATTGTGCCAATGCCGGCCTCCCGGTGCAAAGCATAGTACGCGCCTTCTTCTTTGCTGTCGCGTTGCCAGAAACATACGCCCTGGCTCAGCACTTCCTTGTGATTGTTTTTTTGTTGTTCAAATTTTTCGGCCAGTGCATTGGCCGGTGCGGCCGGGCGTGCCGGGCGCCAATCGGGCGGTATACCATCGATGCTGATCCAACCCATGTGAATCAGCTGTCCGGGTTTTATGTTGTTGTTTTTCAGATGATTGCGCTTCACAATGCTATCCACCGGCATATCGAAATACCGCTTGCAGATGTTAAACAGGTTGTCGCCATCCTGCACTACGTAACAAATAGGCGCGTATTTGCGGGGGGAGAAATCTTTACCTTTGTAGCGCTTGATTGCCCGGTTGGGCACCGGTATTTTCACCCTTTTTCCTACCTGCAAAGTCGGTTCGGTTTGGAATTGCGGGTTGTGTTCGTACAGTTCGTCGAGGCTCAGCCCGTAGTATTTTGCCAGTGAAAACAGGGTTTGTTTCGGCTTGACGAGGTGGTGAATAAATTTTTTACCATTACTGACGGTTAGCAGAACCGTATCCTTGTACGTAAGATAAGCCGGTGTCTTTTCCGCAGTAGCGCTCGTTGCTGGTTGTTTGGTTTGCCCGCCAGCCGTCCCCAGGCATAGCAGTGCAAGGCAAAAAAGGGTTAGTCGAAGCATAGTTTTCTCTGTTTTGCGCAAAAGTACGACGCTTTTTCGCAGTGTATGAAGGCTTAAAAACGAACGATTTGTTATGATTCTTGCGGTAATTCCTGCGCGATACGCCTCTACCCGCTTCCCGGGTAAGCCCCTGGCCATGATTCGGGGGAAAAGCATGATCCAGCGTACCTGGGAACAGGTGAGCAAGGCCAATCTGGTGGATCGGGTCGTTGTCGCCACGGACGACGAGAGAATAGCGACGCACGTCAGGGGCTTCGGTGGCGATGTCGTCCTTACCCGCGCCGACCACCCCAGTGGTACCGATCGTTGCGCCGAGGTAGCCAGGCTTATTAAAGACGCACAGATTATCCTGAACGTACAGGGCGACGAGCCTTTTATACAACCGGAGCAAATTGATTTTCTGGCTGTTACGCTGCTTTCGCAATCAAAATTCGGTATAGCCACTTTGCTCAAGGCAATCACCGACCCCGGTGTGCTTCAAAACCCCAATGTAGTCAAGGCAGTGCACGCGCCCACACGTGGCGCCTTGTACTTCAGCCGGCACCCGGTGCCCTTTGTTCGGGATGCGCCCATGGACCAATGGCTCCTGCGGCATACTTTTTACAAACACATCGGCATGTATGCCTTTCGGAGAAATACGCTGCTGAAATTGTCGCGGCTGGCCCCAACACCGCTGGAAAAAGCGGAATCGCTCGAACAGCTTCGCTGGCTGGAGAACGGCTTTCAAATAGCCGTGGGTATCACGGAAATGGAAACCATCGGGGTTGATACGCCGGAAGACCTGGAAAAGTTGTAACTGCCGGCAGGATCAATCCTCTTCTCCCAGAAGCTCATACTGCCCGAGCCGGCTGGTCATCATCCGCGGCATTCCCTTCTGCGTGCGCCCGATCGAGGGCTTGAAGCGTGCATTCCAGATGAGTTCTTCTCCCGCATACGAACGCCGTGCATAACTCAGCTGGTGATTGGCTTCGTCAACACCTTTCACCAATACAAGTACTTCCACATTTGCTTCTTCCAAATCGCTGCGATTAAACCCGAAAAGCGGACTGTTTTCATTGATTGCATGAACGACCGTCCAGGAAAGTGAAAAGAAGGACACTTTGCTGATTTCAAGCGATAGTGGGTAAAAGCGTCGTACAACAGCGCCGGTTTCGTCGCGCTGGTTGGCCATCAGGATCATTTGCGCCTCGGTTTCGAGCAACTCGCTTTTCCGCGCATTTCCCATCCGCAACATCAGGCCCATGCCATCGCGATATGGCGCAATCAGCATGTTGTCGCTGAAAACAATTTTTGCCTTCGGACGAGAAAATCGACCGTACAGCAAACCGGATACGAGCGCAAAAGTGAGCAAACCCAAAAATGACTCAAAAGAGGCCGCAATATTGGTTGCCAGATTGGCCGGCGAAACGTGGCCGTACCCAACCGTAGTGAGGGTCTGGCTGCTAAAAAAATAGGCCCACATAAAATTGTGCCATCGATCTCCCGGCGGGATTCCATTCAGGTGTTCGACCCCGAGTAAAAGGTAAACACTGGCAAAAAGCGTATTAATCAGGACAAAACTGCCGACAATAGCCAGAAAAAAAGCCCAGCCAGGCATCGTAATCAGGTAGTAATAGGTATTGTCCCAGATGCTCTGGTTTTCTCTGTCGACATTGAATGAGCCATCGGCATTCATCAGCCGGCCGCTGGTCGTGGCGTTTTTGCCGAAACCGAGTTCCTGTTGTTGAGCAGTACCGGCTATTTTTCGTAGAATGGACATCTTTGATGGTTGTGGCAAATAAAATATGTTCCTTCGCGCCGCGAAAAACCTAAAAATGACGGGCACTGCCAAACAAAAGCCCCGCTGTTAAGTTTAAGCGCTACCTCAATGCCTTTATTACGCTGAGTTGTATGAAACGCCGTGCCATCGTCTGGTTTCGCCAGGATCTCCGAATTCATGATAATGAAGCGCTGACCAATGCGCTTCGTATGGCTGATGAAGTCATTCCTGTTTTTGTATTTGATACCCGTGTTTTTGAGGGTAAAACCCGATTCGGGTTTGCCAAAACCGGCCGTTACCGGGCCCGGTTTATCCACGAAAGTGTTGATGATTTGCGCCGAAGCCTGCGCGCTTTGGGCAGCGACCTGATCGTCCGTACTGGTCTGCCGGAAGAAATACTGGCCGGCCTGGCCGAACAACTGAAAGCTTCCTGGGTATTGTGCAACCGCGAACGGACCCAGGAGGAAGTCGACGTACAGGATGCGCTGGAGCAACGACTCTGGATGATCGGCTCCGAGTTGTTGTATTCCTGGGGAAAAATGCTGTTCCACACCCAGGACCTCCCCATGCCCGTGGCACACACCCCCGACGTTTTTTCTCAATTCAGAAAGGAAAACGAGCAAATCACGCCGGTCCGCCCTCCCCTGCCCTCTCCCAACGCCTTGCCCCCCTTGCCGCCCGGGATCGATGCAGGTGATTTGCCGGATTACACCGTTTGGGGACATCAGGCATTTGAACACGACGAACGCGCTGTTTTGCCTTTTAAGGGTGGAGAAAGCGAGGGTTTGCGCCGATTGCGTTATTATTTTTGGGAAAAAGACCTGGCAGCCAACTACAAGGAAACCCGCAACGGCCTGGTGGGCGGCGATTATTCGACCAAATTTTCAGCCTGGCTGGCGCACGGGTGCCTTTCCCCAAAAATGATCTACCACGAACTCAAACGTTACGAACGCGAGCGCGTGAGCAACGAAAGCACCTACTGGATTTATTTTGAGTTGCTGTGGCGTGATTTTTTCCGTCTCATGGGTAAAAAACACACCAACAAGATATTTTTAAAAGGCGGCCCCCAGAACAAACCGGACCATCAAACCCAAAACGACAAGGCCACTTTCGAACGCTGGGCAAACGGACAAACTGGCGTCCCGTTCATCGATGCCAACATGCGCGAACTTGCCGCTACGGGGTTTATGAGCAATCGTGGTCGGCAAAATGTCGCCTGTTTTTTGGTGAAAGACCTGAAAGTCAACTGGCAAATGGGCGCCGAATGGTTCGAGTCGCTGCTGATCGATTACGATCCCACCAGCAATTGGGGCAACTGGAATTATGTAGCAGGTGTGGGCTCCGACCCGAGGGAAGACCGTTATTTTAACATACTGACCCAGGCGCGTCATTACGATCCCAAAGGCGACTTTGCAAGGCTGTGGTGCCCCGAACTAGCACAGGTTCCCGCCGATTTTATCCACCGCCCCGATCTCATGAGCGCAGCAGAGCGAAAGCAATACGGTATTTGCAAGTACCCCGAGCCTATGGTAAGGGTGGAAAAATGGCTCTAAGACTCCGGCGCCTTGTTCGTCTCGTCTTTCTTTTTGCGATAAGGACAATGCCGGCAACCACTGCCGCAGCACTTGCCGCGACGCAACAAATAAGCAGAGGTAAACACCATGTAACCTCTTTCAAAGTAATAATCCCGCCCTTCCTGTAAAGGCTGTTCGGGTTGTTCCGTACGAACTGGCTTCGACATAGCCACCACTAACGGATAAATTGCCAAAAGGTTGACCCCTCAACGCATAAGAACCATTTTTCCCACGCCATTTCTGAAATATCCGTCGATCGCCGCGTTGTCGTAAAACTCGAAATCGCTGCCATCGGCCTTCCTCGCTGTTATCTGATATAAATAAACCCCATTGGCCAGCTGATCGCCGAATTGATCGCGGCCATCCCAGCAAAAACTGCTCTGGTGCGTGCCGGCAATCATGGGCCCAAACTCCGCTGCTGTAACCTCGCGGACTACCTTGCCACTCACCGTCATGATCCTCAAATTGAAATAAACAGGCGGTTCTGCGCCCGTCATCGTGTATACAAAGCAGGTAGAAGTAGAGAACGGGTTAGGGTAATTCAGGATATTGGAAATGGAAGAACGGGTAATGATTCTGAAATTGGCAACGTACTGCAAGGCGCCGGCCGCATTGCCCGACACATCACGGGCATTGGCGCGCAACTGATAATATCCGTCGCGAATAAACTCGGGTCGCCACTCCAGCCGGGCCAGATTTCTGGCGGGCAAATGGTTCGGATCGGCGGGAATGAACAGAAAATCAGGGCCGGAAGGTGTAAGCGTTTCCATCTGGCCATCGGGATGAACAAGCGTCAGGCTGAACAACAAACTGTCGTTGAGGGCAAGAAACCTGTTTTCGTCTTTCAACGACAACACGATCAACGGCCTCGGCGATACGAGATCGCCATCCAGAATCCGGATTCCGTCGAAGGTGACATCCAGCAAAGGATTGCGCTGGTCGCGACTAACGAAAAACTCCTGCACAGCCACATTGTTGAAATGATACAACTCCGGCTGGTCGCTGTCCGGATTGACGTCGAGCAGCAAACGCTGTGCGCCATTCAAGCCCAGTGTGCTGATTTTTAGATCGATATGCATTGTGTCGCCGGAAAGCAATGGTTTGTGCCTTTGATCTGCCAACAAGCCCGGACCGGTCTGGCTCTCCACCCTGAAACGAATCAAAAGGCTGTCAAAGTCTGCCTGCGACGCGTTGCTGAACAGGGCGCCCAAACGCAATTCCTCTCCCTCCTGCAAGGTATCGCGCTGAAAAACATACCGGACAGCGGGGTTCAAGGCGCCCTCCGGTACCGGTCGGTAGTGAATGCGTAAAAAACGCGGCGCCATCACGCTGCGTGTCAGCGTATCGCTTGCCTCGAAACGGAGTTTGAGTAAGGGGAAAATGACGGCCGGCAAGGTATTCAGCAGGGTATCTGCGCCATTTTGCAGCGTCATCAGCAAAGTATCCGGCTGGCCGGCGCGTATTGCATATACTGAAACCCGGACCTGATCGGAAGGATCATCCGGGCCATCCGTTTCCCATAGCAAGGATTCCCATTGGATCGCCGGACCGATCGGCGGCGTTTCGAAGTACCCCTGTGCCCATTTCGCCGTAAAATTTCGGCGTATCTGAGCGGCCGAATCAGGATTAAAGAGGATGGTATCGACGGACAAAAACTCCGGATGGCCTTTTCTGAAAATAAAACCGTAAGCGGGTGGCGCCGTGGGGTATTGGGTAAGTGCGCGTACTTTTTGAGCGCCCTGCCCTTCCAGTACCTGAAACAGGTTTTTTCCAACCAGCAAAGAATCGCTGGCCCAGCGCCTCGGTGCGTAGCCCAGGGTGTCGGCGGGTCGGTTAAATGCCAGCAAGCCGACGTAGTAGCCCTCGGGAACTTGATCTTCGATAAATTGAATCAACGCCAGCCGCTGCATCGTGTCGGCCGTATTGAACCAGAAAAAAAACTTGCTTTCCGCGGTGTCGGGATTGTATGGCCCGCCGGCCGGATTCAGCACGACGTGCCCGCTGTTCGGGTCTTGCAGCATCAGCAACACGCCCCGCTGTATGCCTTCCTGATTCCAGCCAAAGTCGCCTGTACTTCCCTCGTAATGAATATTTTGCAAGCCAGGATTGCGGTTCATGCCCCGCCAGGCCACATTGACGGAAACAAAACCGGCATTATCCGGGAATTCGAACTGCCGGGTGAGCGAATCCAGATTGAGGTTGGTAAAATTGTCTTGTTGCCATTGCCCGAAATGTTGTTGATTCCAGCCGGGCTTACTTCCGTTCAGACAGGTAAATGAACGGGAACGCCAGACGACCGAGCCATTTACCAGACTGTCGCGCGCGACCCGCCAGTAATAGACGGTTCCGTCGTCCAACACCAGCGGCGCCTTCCATTCCAGCAAGCCTCCCCTTTGTTCAAGGCTGTAAAATAGTCTGGAAGGGCTGTCAAACAACGCCGAAGTGTCTAACTCAAAGAGATAGCGACGAACAGCAGGGCCGGTGTTCAGGGTCGATGCTTTGAGAACCAATTCTTGTTGCGTCACGATACCGAAGTCTGTCGGCCACAGGGGTTGCACATCGTCGGAATAAAACAACACGCCAACGCCGGGCACGCCTGAAGCATCGGCGAGTTCGTTGTTCATCTCCGCCGTCAGAGGCAATTCCGGTACGACATTATCAGGGTCGAGGGTGCATAAAATCTGATTGATGCCTGCCTGGCTTCCGGTCACAGGAAAGGTAAAATCAAGGGTTTGACGCCATGCCGGGGCTTCTATCGTGTCGCGCAGGCGCGGAATGAGGGTATTGTCGGGCAGCCGTTGGTCGAGGAGAAAAGGCAGTGGTCCGCCCGTGTTTTCACCCAGGTTGACAACATCAAAACGGACCGAAAAACCGGGAGTTTCAAGTCCGATCGGGTTGGGCGTAACCCGAAACGATTGTGGATCGATCAGGTAGTCGGGGCCCGGAGGCGCGTTCAGCCGGATCGCCGGGTCGCCTTGCAGCAGGTTTTGGTGCAGCACGGCTTTCAACCCCGTATAGTTGTTATTTTGAAGATCGATGATGGTGTTGCGCAAACTTTCTCCCACACTTTTGCCATAATCAGGTCCGCTTTGCAATTCATAAAATCGGCGGCCAAACTGATGCAGGGCGTCGATCAAACCGTAATTAACCGCTGCAAACCAGGCAATTGCACCGCGCCCGGGCGCCAGCACGAACTGCTCGCCCAGTCCCTGTTGCACATTGGAACATTGGCCCGAAAAACAACCCATAACCATCATCACAGGGTATTTGCCCGTGTTATGGTAGGCGTCGGGCGTACCAATATCAAAATCGATGGCGTTGGCCGAAGAATGTCCGAAAATCATCCACAGCCCTACCCCATCGTCGACGGTTTGCAGGATTTTTTCGTAACCCGATTGTTGCACCGGGTCGCTGGATGTTTTGTAAAAAGTGCGTACATCGGCGCCCAGGCGACCGGAAGCCAGCACGCCGGCCATATCGAGTGAAAAATTCTTGATCGTATTGGATTCGGCAGCAAGTCCGCCGCTCAGGTGAAGCGCACGTTTCATCCAGCTTTTGCCGGCAAGGGTTTGCGGCGATTGTGAAAGTTGCTGTTCGTGGGCGATCACCTTATCGAGATAGGCCCTGATTTCCAGCGGGCGTGTCGCGGCGAGCCGGCCTACGGGAAACAAAGGCGTTGTTACGCCATTGCCCTGCATAACGAACAGGATATCGGCGCCCGGCGTACCGTAAGCGGGTAGGAAAAACAGCGAATCGCCGTAGGTCGTTTGCGCCAAAGGATCGCGGAACTGACTGTAATCCAAGCCTTTGCCAATAATAAACAAGTAGCGGGGGCTCTCCCATTCGCGGCCGACGTAATGACAGAAATTCCGTATCGCCAGAGGGTGATACCGAACGCCGTAGGCAAACTGTTCGTAAAGTTCGTCGACATCCACAATAGTCGTCTTGAACGAACCGCCGGCCGGACTGCCTCGGTAGGCCGCGTATTCTGCGACATGATCTGCTCCATTCATGGCAGGGTCGCTATACAACGCCTTGTTGCTCAGGATGATGTATTCCGCGTTTTCCGGACGGAAATCGCGAAAACCGATACGCTCTATTTCGCCGACCGTTTTGATCCCGCTTACCGGGTTGACCAGGATAAAACGCCGGACTAATTGCGTATCGGCGGGCAGGTGAATTTTGACCAGATTACCCGATTGCGTGCCAGCGAGGCGGGTCAGGCGGGTTAAATCATACAAGAGCGGCGCTCCGCCATTCAAATCAAATGCCTGTATTTCAAGATATTGAGACGTAGAGGAGGAGTCCAGTTCGAATATTGCAAACGCTGCGTTTTCAAAAGCAAATTGCCGGGAATACCGTATCGCCGCGCCGCTCACCACATGCCGGTCGCTGCCACCCGTTACGGATTCCACCTCGACGCGGGTTGTGCCGGTCAGCAAACTGTTGCCAACCGAAAACCGGTGCTCTACCACCTGCCACCCGTTAAAAACATCCGTAAAAAACAGGGAATCATTGACCGTTACCCGGTGCTGGTGATCGCCCAGATCGGCGGCATAACGCAGGTAAACGGTAGCCGGAGGGCCCGCGGCATATAGTTTTTTGATGGGTAGCGGCACGGTTGTGGCGAGGTTCAGTCCCCTGCCGAAACCCTCTCCGTTGAACCAGGAATAGGTGATTTCTTCGGAAATACGCCGTTTCAGGTGCCGGGTCAGATAGGTCGCCTCGGCTGTCGACCAGCAGAATAGTTCTTTGGGCGGCAGGTTGTTCAGGTCGTTGGCCTGTGTGCTGAAACGAAGCGGCGGAGCGAGGTCGGACCAGCCCAGATAATACGCCGCCGTGTCGTTGAAAAGGCTGACACGAGGGCTAAGCATTTCGGCATCCGGCTGGTCAAAAAGGTAACGATCCAGTTCGTCGCGGTTTTTTTCCCCGTAAAATTCCAGGTAGTCATCAGGGCCGAACAGTCCGTCGTTGCTTACGAACAAAGGTACTTGCCTGCCCATTCGATACAGCCGGAGTGAACTACCGGCAATTTCACCCAACGGAAAGCCCGCGGCTGCCAACGCCTGATAACCTACCCGGTAAATACCATCGTCGGCGACTTTAATCTTGAAATAAGACTGATCATAGTTGATCCATTCGTTGCCGAACAAGGTATCCTGCCCGTTCCACATTTGAGCAGGAAGCAGGGTTCGCCCCAGGGAAAAAACGACAATCAAAGCGGCCAGACGCATCGCAGACTTTATTTTCAGACAAAAGAACATAATTTTCGTCCATGTTCAGTACCGGAGAATGGAATC
The DNA here is from genome assembly GCA_016787345.1 of Saprospiraceae bacterium. Taxonomy (GTDB): domain Bacteria; phylum Bacteroidota; class Bacteroidia; order Chitinophagales; family Saprospiraceae; genus M3007. Next base: position 154,542 of record JAEUUU010000166.1, read on the forward strand.
GCAGGGTACAGGCTGCGCTCGACTGGATAGCGCATAGCATTCGGGTCACCGGCGCCCGGGGCTCGTCGCACAGTTTCTCGATTTGGACCGGCTGGGCAGCCGCTTACCCCGAAACGACGGGGTATTTGCTGGAAACGCTTTACGATTATGCCACTTTTTTTCCCGAACGAAACCTGCGCGGTCTGGCCAAATCGCAGGCCGACTGGCTGCTCACGACACAATTGCCGAACGGCGCTTTCCCGGCCGGAAAAGTGGATGCCCCCCCGAGGCCAAGCGTGTTCAACTCTACCCAGATTTTGATTGGTTTGACAAGACACTGCATTGAACAGCCGGGAACTGACATACCACGCTATCAGGCAGCTATGCAACGAACCATCGACTGGCTCATCTCCATCCAAGAACCCGATGGTGCGTGGCGCAGCGCAGCTTACGTGAATGGATTTGTGCCAGCTTATTACACGCGGGCAGTATGGGGTGTTCTTGCTGCGAATTCGCTGCTGCGCGATGAGAACCTCGATGCTGCCATGCACAAGGCACTGGATTATTACAGCCGTCTTTTCTTGCCCAACGGCGCTGTCAGGCATTGGGGATTTTACCCCGGCAAGCCGGCATTTACCCATACGATCGCCTATACGTTGGAAGGTTTTTGGGAGTCGGCGCGGCTGCTTGGCCATCCGGACATCCGGGACAAAATCGTTTGTTCCGCCGACCGACTGCTGTGTGTTTGGCAAAAAAAAGGGCGTCTGGCGGGCCGTTTTGACGAAAACTGGAGAGGCGATTATTCCTTTCGTTGCGCAACGGGGCATGCGCAGCTGTCCGTTTTTTACGACAAACTTTTTAGTGCAACGGGCCAGATAAAATACAAGGAGGCGTCGGAGGGTATGCTGGCGGAGATTATGAAATGCCAGCATTTGAAAGCGCCTTCCGGGTTTCGCGGCGCACTGCCAGGTTCTGCGCCGGTTTGGGGCAAATACCTTCGTTTCCGTTACCCAAATTGGGCGACCAAGTTTTTTCTCGATGCTATGTTTCGCCGGCGCCCAGAGCCTTGCTGAAGGTTTCCAGACAACGTTCGCGGGCAAAACGGTGTTCCACCATCGGCGCCGGGTAGGCGGGCGTGCCGAATTCGGGCACCCAGCGTCGGATGTACTTGTACTCCGGATCGAATTTTTTGGCCTGTTCGAGCGGATTGAACACCCTGAAATACGGCGCTGCATCGGTACCGCAACCGGCAGCCCATTGCCAGCCGCCGGAGTTGCTTGCGAGGTCAAAATCGAGCAGTTTTTGAGCGAAATAGGCTTCTCCAAGTTGCCAGTTGAGCAACAAGTGTTTGGTGAGAAAACTGGCCACCACCATCCTCACACGGTTGTGCATGTACCCGGTGGTATTGAGTTGACGCATGCCCGCATCGACGAGCGGATAGCCAGTGCGCCCTTCGCACCATTTTTTAAAATCCTCGGGCGCTTCCCGCCAGGGTATCCGGGCATACTGCGGTTTGAACGGCCCCTCGACCACCTGCGGAAAATGAGCCAGTATTTGGCTGTAAAAATCCCGCCAGATGAGTTCGTTGAGGTAGGTATCGTTCAATTTCCTCGCCGCGCGGGCTTTTTCCCGGATGCTGATCGTACCAAACCGGAAATGAATACCCAGACGGGAAGTGCCCTGTTCCAGTGCGGGTAGGTCGCGGGTTTTGTCGTAATGACGCACCACGCCGCTGGGAATCGAGGGCGGCGGAAAATCCATTTTGCTGACCTTAAACCCCATATCGTGCAGCGAAGGAACCGGCATCGGCGGGGTTTGGAGCAATTGACCGAAGTATTGCTCTGTCGGGTAGGAACTCAGGTAAAAGGATTCGGCTTGGCCGTCTCTACCGGTTTGCAAACGGGAATCCAGCCTGGCGCGCCACTTCCGGCTATACGGCGTGAAAACCGTGTAGGGCTTGCCATCGTCTTTCAGCACTTCATCCGCTTCAAAAATGACGTGGTCTTTGAACATATGGAACAAAACGCCCTGTTGTTCGAGTAAATCTGCGACCTGGCGGTCGCGCCGTACGGCGTAGGGCTCGTAATCGCGGTTGGTAAAAACTGCTGCCACCTTGAATTCATCCAGAATTTGAGGCCAAACCTCAAGCGGGTTACCGTAGCGAACGATCATGCTACTGCCCAAACCCGTTAGTTGTGATTGCAGCATTTCGATTTGCTGGTGGATGAACGTGACACGGGCATCGTCCGGTTCGAGTTCGTCGAGTATTTCGCGATCAAAAATAAAAAACGGCAAAACCGGATAGCCGGAGCGTAAGGCGTGATACAGTGCAGCCTGGTCGTTGAGCCGAAGATCGCGGCGAAGCCAGCAAAGGGCGATTTTTCGTTCCATGGCCCTGAAAACAAGACGAAAAGGATTTGGTTGGCTGAATTAGCGTATAACCACTTCTTTGATGTACTCCTCCCCCATCTCTTCGTTGATCAGTTTTCTGATCCGTTCGCGGCCAAACAATAATTCCTGTTTCAGAGGCGCGGATAGGATCGTCAGATAAAGCACATTTTTGCGCACCGCTATATTGGCCGTGTAGGTCGAGATCGTTTTGCCCATGACTTTCTCCCAAACAGCTTTGACCCGGCTCTCATCCAGGCCCGGTTTTAATCGCATTTCCTGCAGCATTTCCTGCAAAGCTTCTTTCAGGGAAAGGTCATTTTTCTTGCGCATGTGCGAGGTTTTTGCCGAAAGTAAAGGCTTTTTATGGCTCGCAAGATAGGTTGGGGAACTTTGTCGTAGACTTGCCGGAAGTTGATTTGTTTTTTGTTTATAAAAATCCCAATAAAGAAATTTTTGTCTGAGTAAAATGAAGATAAAAGAATCAGAACTCATCATTCAGCCGGACGGTAGCATATACCACCTGGCCCTGCGGCCCGAGCAGTTGGCGCCGCTGATCATCACGGTTGGCGACCAAAATCGCGTGGAAAAAATCAGCCGAATGCTGGACAAGGTCGAGCACCGCGTTCAGCATCGCGAGTTCGTGACGCATACCGGGCGGCTTGGCAAAACCCGTTTGAGCATCTTGTCGACGGGTATCGGCCCCGACAACATCGACATTGTCATGAATGAACTGGATACATTGGTCAATATCGACCTGAATACTCGAGAAGTCAAACCCGCCCATACGCCGCTGACCCTGATCCGGGTGGGCACTACGGGCGGTTTGCAAGCCGATGTGCCGGTCGACAGCCTCGTTGCCACGGATGGCGCCGTTGGGTTCGACGGCCTGTTGCAATTTTACGAAGCGCCCGCGTTGCAGGAGCATCCCTTGCTGGCCGCTTTGGGCAAGCATGCAGCCCAACGGGGTCCTTGGCAATTTCCGTTGCCCCCCTATTTTGCCGAAACCGACCGGGATTTGTTGCGGCATTTTGCCCCGGCATTTCAGACCGGATTAACAGCAACAAACCCGGGGTTCTACGCGCCGCAGGGCCGGCAACTGAGAGCGAAGAACAGACTGGCAAATTATTTGGAGGTGTTGAGCAGTTTTAATTTTGAGGGAAGACGCTTCGTCAACCTCGAAATGGAAACCGCTGCCTTGTTCGGTCTGGCCAGTGTACTGGGGCACAGGGCGGCTTCCCTGAGCGTCGTACTGGCCAACCGGGCAGATGGAACTTTCAGCCACGATCCGGAACGCGCCGTTGCCAAATTGATCGAAAAGGTATTGGAAAAAATTTCCGACGGTATGCCGTTCAAAATCTAATTTCACCACAGATTTTCCATTCATAAAACCCAAGTTATGACACACGTATTTCGCTCTGCCGGCCTTCGGGGCTGGATTTTCACCTTCGGCCTGTTGTTGGCGGGCTTGAGCATTTCACTCACGTCCTGCTCGCCCAAATGCGACCCCGACGCCATCACCACGGCGACCAATCTTTCCACCGAGCTGCCTGCTTTGATGGAGATGGCCAGCAGCAAAAAATTCAACCAGGAAGCCGCCGACAAGGTATTGAAACCGCTTGCCGACATGGTTGAACGCGCTAAAAACACGCCCCGCAACAAAGATTCCGCCGAGATGTGGCGCTTGTTGCAGGACGACATTGTGAAGCCCTTCTTTGATATGTGGAAAAGTAAAGGCAAGCTCGACGCCGACTACGTACGCTTAACCAAAGGCTCGGTAGAACGCAGTCTGGCCTCCATTTCAAGGGCAGAAAAAGCCAAACGCGGCGAATGCACCATGCCTGCGACGAACAATTAATTTTCTCCTGATTTTACAAACGACTCAACAATCATGGCAAAAAGAAAATACAGCGAATCCGACATAAAAAAAGCCTTGTCGGATGTAGACAATCAGATCGAGGGCATGGTGGACGAATTTATCAACCGTCGTAAAAAAGCCTTCGTAAAAGCCGCACAGGATTTGCGCAACAGGATCGAAAAGCAAACCATTGAATTTACGGAACTGCTTGCCGAAGGCAAGATCACGCCGGAGATTTTCGAAATGCTTGTGAAACAAAGCGCTGCGGAAGCGAAGATTCACATCCTGGAACAATCTGTTGTTTCCCGCGCCAAATTTGACGAACTGGCGCAGAAAGTAGCCATTCGTGTTGCCAAAACCCTGATTCCGATCGTACTCGGGGCTTTGTGACCGTAATTTTTTTCAAAACGACAAACCATGCAACATCGCCGAATTCTTTATTGGTCCATTACGGTGGCCCTTGCCGGATTTTTATTCGGTTTCGACACGGTAGTGATTTCCGGGGCCGATCTTTCTCTTCAGGCTTTGTGGCCACGTGGTGAAGTGTTTCATGGATTTGTCGTGATGGCTTCCGCGCTTTGGGGCACGGTAGTCGGCGCTGTTTTTGGCGGATGGCCCACCGACCGTATCGGGCGGAAAAACACCTTGTTGTGGATAGGCGTTTTTTATCTCGTTTCGGCGGTGGGCTCCGCGTTGGCCAATGATCCCTGGGTATTTGCCGGCTTTCGATTTATGGGTGGTTTGGCGATCGGCGCCTCCACCATTGCGGCGCCTGCCTACATAACCGAAATCGCACCTGCGGCCAGCAGGGGCAGACTGGTGGCGTTGTACCAGTTCAATATCGTATTCGGCATCCTCGTCGCCTTTTTGTCCAATTACCTGCTCAGCGGCATCGGCGACGATGCCTGGCGCTGGATGATCGGCGTGCAGGCTTTTCCTGCCCTCGTATACACCCTGATGGTGCTGGGTGTACCGGAAAGCCCGCGTTGGTTGCTGGTCAAACGAAACGACCGCACGCGCGCTGCCGCAACGCTGCAACTGATTGATCCGAATATGAATGTCGATGCTGAAATGAACAGGATTTTAGCCGATTACGCCGATGCCGATGCCGGAGAAACCATATTTAGTGCCCGTTATCGGTTTCCGTTGATGCTGGCATTTTTGGTCGCTTTTTTCAACCAATTCTCAGGCATCAATGCCTTTCTGTACTATGCGCCGCGGATATTTGAAATAGCCGGCCTGGAAAAAAGCGCTGCTTTGCTCAGCAGCGTGGGTATCGGCATTACTAATCTGGTTTTCACCTTGCTTGGCGTTGCGCTGATCGATCATTACGGGCGCCGGCAACTGATGTATATCGGCTCTGTGGGCTATATCGTTTCGCTGTCGCTGGTAACCACTGCATTTGCCCTGGGTGTCAAGGGGATGGCCGTACCGGCATTTCTGTTTTTATTCATCGCCGCACACGCGATCGGCCAGGGGGCTGTGATCTGGGTTTTTATCTCTGAAATTTTCCCAACCCATCTGCGTGCCAGCGGACAAGCTTTTGGAAGTTCGGTACACTGGGTACTCGCGGCCATCATTCCTTCGCTGGTTCCATTGTTGTTCAAACATATCGGAGCGGCGCCTGTTTTTGGCTTTTTTGCTTTTATGATGGCGCTGCAATTGTTGTTCGTCTGGCGAATGATGCCGGAAACCAAAGGTGTGCCCCTGGAAGAACTGGACAAGCGACTGGCGCGCTGATTTATTTCAAACCAAGTCTTTTAATTTGTATGAAAACCGGAGCCTTCACGCTTGGAACAATCCTGCTTTGTACCCTTTGCGCCTGTGTTCCCCGACCTGCCGCACCGGTAAATGCAACCCAAACCGATGAACCGTACAGGCCTCAAATACATTTTTCTCCGCCTTCCAAATGGATGAACGACCCCAATGGTCTGGTGTATTTCAAAGGAGAATACCACCTGTTTTATCAATACTTCCCCGGCGACATCGTGTGGGGCCCGATGCACTGGGGCCACGCCGTAAGCCGCGATCTTGTACATTGGAAACACTTACCGATTGCGCTGTATCCGGATTCGCTCGGGTATATTTTCTCGGGAAGCGTCGTGGTTGACTGGCAAAACAGCAGCGGTCTGGGGCAGGATGGCGAACCTCCGCTCATAGCGCTTTTTACCTATCACGATATGGCGGCAGAAAAAGCCGGGAAACACGATTTTCAAAATCAGGGCCTCGCGTTTAGCAACGACCGGGGGCGCACCTGGGTCAAATATGCAGGCAACCCGGTACTGCATAATCCGGGTAAATACAAAGACTTCCGCGACCCGAAAGTGATGTGGGATCAACTTCGCGAGCAATGGGTAATGACCCTGGCCGTGAAAGATCACGTTGAATTCTGGGGGTCGAAAGACCTGAAAAAATGGACATTATTGAGTCAATTCGGACAAAATCACGGCGCGCACGGCGGGGTGTGGGAATGTCCTGATCTTTTTCCCATTCAGGTAGAAGGAACTTCCGAAACCCGGTGGGTACTGCTGGTCAGTATTAACCCAGGCGGCCCCAACGGAGGTTCGGCAACCCAGTATTTCGTCGGCGAGTACGATGGCAAAAACTTTGTACCCGACCCCGGTTTTGACGCGGACAGCAGCCTTTGGGTCGATTACGGGCGCGACAACTATGCGGGCGTTACCTGGTCCGATATTCCGCAACAAGACGGCAGACGGCTTTTTATCGGCTGGATGAGTAACTGGGACTATGCCCAGGTCGTACCGACTGCATCGTGGCGAAGTGCCATGACCCTTCCCCGTTCGCTTAAATTGCGTAAAGCCACTCAGAGATACCGATTGTACAGCCAACCTGTGCAAGAGATACAGGCGCTTTATGGCAAAAAAGCAGTGATCGGTCCGTTAGCCATACAGGATAACTACAATATTACTCAAACCACCGGACTGGGCAAGGGACCGGCGTTGCTGGACCTCGAATTTGCCTGGCAAGAAGGGATACAGCCAGATTTTGGCCTGCGGCTAAAAAACCCGAACGGGGAAATTTACCGGATCGGTTTCGATGCCAAACAAAATCAATTTTACAGCGATCGCAGGCTCGCCGGGCCCAATACTTTTTCCAGGGCTTTTGGCGCCAGTGTTCACTTTGCCCCCCGAATCGAAACTGGCAAAACCTTGCACCTTAAAATTGTGTTGGACCATGCTTCCTGCGAATTGTTTGCCGACGAAGGAGCAACCACGATGACGGAAATATTTTTCCCGTCCGGGCATTTCACCGAAATCGAACTTTACAGCGACAAAGAACCGGTACAATTAGTGCGCGGGTCGATACGCTCCCTTAACAGTATTTGGCGATAACCATTAAACGCTTACACACATGAAATCACTCTACTTCATTTTATTCTTCCTGTCGGGCATCCAGCTTACAGCGCAGCATACTTTTTCAATCGTTGCTGTAGATACTTTGACCGGCGAAATCGGCAGCGCCGGCGCTTCCTGTCTCGACGACATCACCTTTCCGGGCAGCGGGGGCGCCATTATCATTAGCGATATTTTGCCGGGGCGCGGCGCCATTCATACCCAATCGTTCTGGCTGGCAGCCAACCAGGCCAACGCCCGCCAGAAAATGGAGGAAGGTCTTTCGCCCGAAGAAATTTTGCTATGGCTGAAACAAAACGACCCGGAAGGCCTGTTCGGCGCGCAAAAGCGCCAGTTTGGCATTGTTGACTTCGATCCGCAGGGCAATCCCCGTTCGGCGGCTTATACCGGCAACAGTTGTTTCGACTGGAAGGGCCACCGCACCGGCCCGACTTATGCCATTCAGGGCAATATTCTGCTCGGACCGGAAATTGTCGACAGCATGGAGGCGCGTTATCTGGCCGCTACCGGTACACTGGCCGACCGGCTGATGGCCGCTTTGCAGGGGGCAAACGTCGTCGGCGCCGATACGCGCTGCACCAACAACGGCACCTCCTCGCTCTCTGCTTTCCTTCGCGTAGCCGCCCCGACCGACGAAGACGAGCAACTCATGCTCGACCTCAATGTCGCTTCGCTGCCGGCAGGTATGGAGCCCATCGACTCTTTGCAAACCCTTTATAATGAATGGAAAGCGCTTTCTGTTCCGGAAACCGCGGCGTTGGTTTTCCACCTTTGTCCCAATCCCGCCAAAGATCAGGTTATGGTTTCGGTGGGGCAACCCGACTGCCGGGTTGAGATATTCAATACCCTGGGGAAAATGACGTTCAGTTCCCGTCTGGCGCAAGGCGACAATCTGTTGCAGCCCCAAATGCCCCGCGGATTGTACTGGGTGATCATTCATCAGCCGCCCTTCCACCGGCAAAGCCGGCTGTTGGTTTGGGAAGAATGAGGCTGACATTTTGTCATTTTGCCCGGATTATTCCCCTATCTTTGCGCCGCTAAATTTGAAAAAAGACTATGTACGACAGCAACCCGACGCTTGAAGGCATCAAAACAATCGACGAGATCAAGCAAGGAAGTGTGTTTTTTAAAGATCAGATGAGCGGCGCCGGACAACCCGGACTGCGCAAGTTTTATATCGAAAGTTATGGTTGTCAGATGAATTTCAGCGATTCGGAGATCGTTGCGAGCATTCTGGGCGACATAGGGTACGTCGCAACCCGAAATGTAGAGGAGAGCGACCTGATTCTGATCAACACCTGTTCAATCCGTGAAAAGGCGGAAGAGACCGTTCGGAAACGACTCCGTGCTTTTGAAACAGTCAAAAAAGAACGCCCGGGCGCCATGGTCGGCATTCTGGGCTGCATGGCCGAACGCCTGAAAAAGAAACTGCTCGAAGAAGAAAAACTGGTCGATCTGGTCGTTGGTCCCGATGCCTACCGCGACCTGCCCAACCTGATCGGCGGCGCCGAAGACGGCGATCGCATGGTCAACGTGCTGTTGAGCCGGGAAGAAACCTACGCGGATATCAGCCCGGTACGCCTCGAATCCAACGGCGTAACGGCTTTTATCTCCATCATGCGGGGCTGCGACAATATGTGCTCGTTCTGCGTGGTACCGTTTACGCGCGGCCGCGAACGTTCGCGCGATGCGTTCAGCATTGCGGCGGAAGCAGCCGATTTGTTCGAAAAGGGCTACCGTGAGGTCACCTTGCTGGGACAAAACGTCGACTCTTACAAATGGGAAAATCCGGAGACCGGCCATGTCGTCAACTTTGCCCAACTTCTGGACATGACGGCCAATATCCACCCCGACCTGCGCGTGCGGTTCAGCACCAGTCACCCCAAAGACATGACCGATGAGGTGCTGCATGTCATGGCCCGCCACGAAAACATCTGCAAATACATACACCTGCCGGTACAATCGGGCAATTCCCGCATCCTCGAACTGATGAACCGCACCTACGACCGGGCCTGGTACGAAGACCGCATCCGCGCCATCCGCCGTATCCTGCCCGACGCCGCGGTGTCCAGCGACATTATCACCGGTTTTTGCACGGAAACGGAGGAAGAACATCAAGACACCCTCTCGATGATCGAATGGGCCAATTATTCGATGTCGTACATGTTCTTTTACTCCGAAAGGCCGGGCACCCTCGCTGCGCGCAAATACGCTGACGACATCCCCGAAGAAATCAAAAAACGGCGCCTGAACGAAGTGATCCGCCTGCAAACCGCCATCTCGCTGCGACACAACCAGCAAGACATCGGTAAAACGTTCAAAGTGCTGATCGAAGGCGACTCGCGAAAATCGGCGGCTGACTTTTGCGGCCGGAATACCCAGAACAAAATGGTCGTGTTCCCCAAAAAAGAAGGACTCAAACCCGGCGAATATGCAATGGTCAAAATTCGCGATACGACCAGCGCAACGTTACTGGGCGACATTATTTAACCAACCCAATATCCGATTATGAAAGCACTTACCCTTATCCTTTTCGCAGGACTGCTCCTGCATGGCAACGCCCTTGCACAGTCGAAAAATCCGGAAGAAATAATCGCTGACATCGTCACGATACTCAAAAGTGACAACCCGGAAAAAGTGACTTCCATGTACCTGACCGATCTGAATCTCGACAAGGAGTCGACAGAAAACTTTAATGGTCAGTTCCGGTATGTTCACGACAATTACGGCAACTGTGAAGGTTTTGAAATTGTAGAGAAGACCAAACATTCCGAAAGTGTCATGTCCTACACCTGCGTTTTTAAATACAAATTGCCGCTGATCTTCAAGTTCATTTTTTATCGCTACGAAGGGAAATGGAAAATCACCTATTTCTTTTTCTCCGATAAGGTCGCCAAAAATCTCGGGGTCGATCAGGATTAACCACTGCGTATCAGCACCTCAAAACCTGCAATCAGTATTTTTAGTAATGGCAATCAACCTCCAATCCATAAAGGCCCGCTTCGGCATAGTCGGCACCTCTCCCTTGCTCGATGCGGCACTGGAAACGGCCGTCCGCGTTGCGCCAACGGATTTAACTGTGCTCATCAACGGAGAAAGTGGTGTGGGCAAGGAAGTATTCTCCAAGGTTATTCATGCGCTCAGCGCCCGTAAGCACAGCGATTTTATCGCGATCAACTGCGGCGCCATACCCGAAGGCACGATCAATTCAGAGTTGTTCGGACATGAAAAAGGCGCTTTTACCGGTGCAGTCAGCGATCGGAAAGGCTACTTCGAAACCGTCAACGGCGGCACGATTTTCCTCGACGAAATCGGCGAAATGCCTTCTGATACCCAGGCCTATCTCCTCCGCGTGCTGGAAACCGGCGAATTTATCCGCGTCGGCGCTTCCCGTGTCGAACGCACCGACGTGCGGGTGATCGCCGCCACCAATGTGGATTTACAGGAGCGGGTGCGCAAAGGCAAATTCAGGGAAGACCTTTTTTACCGCCTCAATACCGTGCCGATCAGGGTTCCCGCCTTGCACGAGCGCCGGGAAGACATACCAGTGTTGTTCCGGAAATTCGCCACCGATTTTGCCGAAAAATACCGCATGCAGCCCGTGCGCCTCGATGATAGAGCCGAATTGGTACTCGAAAACTACCGCTGGCCGGGCAATATCCGCGAGTTGAAAAACGTCGCCGAACAACTTTCCGTCCTTTCGGAAGAACGATCCATCACGGCGGAATCGCTGCAGCAGATTATGCCGCAGATGTTTACCAGAAACCTGCCGATGCGCATCGATCAGGGCTCCGGACACGGCCCGGCCGGGTCCGAATTTCAGGAGCGTGAAATTCTGTACAAAGTCTTGTTCGAGATGAAAAGCGACCTCAACGACTTGAAATCGCTGATCTACGAACTCGTGCGCAGCAACAATCTTCACATGCCCGAACTGGGCAATTATCGCTCTATTCAGCACGGGCTCGGCAGTGCCGTTCAGGAAGACTTCGAGCCGGTGGAGCGCCCGGCTTATTTCCCGTCGGATGAGCCGAGCAACAAAGTCACCCCGATCATCATCGACCCGGTTCGCAACGGAACGACACCGCACTACGACAAATCGGAAGTGGAAGACGCCCCGCTGGCCATGGACGAGATTGAAAAGGAAGCGATTCGCCGTGCGCTGAAAAAATACAACGGCCGCCGGAAGGAAGCCGCCGAAGAACTGAAAATCTCGGAACGAACTTTATACCGGAAAATCAAGGAGTACAACCTTCAGTAAAGCCGCCGCCGTTTTCTTTTTGTTAACACCCGCCCGGCAGCGCGGCTTGTTTTGCGAGCATCTTGAAGCGCATCGGGTGTTAACATTTGACAAACCCCGGTACCAGATCAAATGACTTGGGGATATTTGCCCGTCTAATTTACCAAATTATCATTGTTCAAAACCTGTCTCGAATGAAACGCACATTCGCAACATTCCTTCTTGCTACGTTCTCCATCCTGTTCCTTTCCGCCACTAATCCTGACGCGAAAGGCTACAAAATCCGGGTAAAACTCGACAATTACCCCCAGCAGGAACTCATTCTTGGCTGGCACTACGGCGAAAAACAATACGTAAAAGACACGGTCGCGGTCGACGCCGACGGCTGGTTTACCTTTCAGGCCGATACGATGTTGCCCTGCGGTGTCTATCTGCTGGTCCTGAAACCCGACAACAACTTCGTGCAGCTGCTCATCAATTCGGACGAACAGCAATTGACCATCACAGGAGACGCCAAAAACGTCGTCAGCACCCTGAAAATAAAGGGCTCACCCGACAACGAACTGTTCTACAACTATCTGCGTTTCCTCAACGAACAACGGCCGGAATCGGATACCCTTCGCGCACAACTGTCACGGGCAAAAGGCAACGCGGCAGATTCCACCCGAATTGCAGGCCAAATACTGGCGATTGATAAAAAAGTCAAAAAGTACCAAACCGATCTCATCGCCAAACACCCTTCAACGCTTAGCGCCAAGATTATCAAAGCCTCGATGGAGCCCGAAGTGCCGGAGTTTGCAGGCGACGAGAAAGAGGTGCAACGGAAAAAATACTACTGGGCGCGCGCACACTATTTTGACAACCTGCCCCTCAACGACGATTGTCTGCTGCACAGCCCCATCCTGTTCAGTAAAGTGGATTATTACGTCAACAAAATGATCCCTCAGCACCCCGACAGCATTAATATGGCGCTCGACTATGTGCTGGGGCAAATGAAATCGTCGCCTGAAAACTACAAGTACTTCCTGATTCACTTCCTGAACTACTACGCCAAGTCGACCTTCGTCGGCATGGACGCCTGTTACGTTCACCTGGCCAAAAACTACTACTGCACCAACCAGGCCCCCTGGATGAAGAAAGAAGACCTGGAAAAAATCTGCGACAATGCCGCGCGGCTCGAACCCATCCTGATCGGCAAAATCGCGCCGAACATCACGGTTAAAGACCGCAACAACCAACCCGTTACGCTCTGGGACGTCGATGCGGATTACACCGTGTTGTTCTTTTGGGACCCCGAATGCAGCCACTGCAAAAAATCGGCGCCTTTTATGGTCGACTTTGCCACCAAATTCAAGGATCGCGGTGTGAAAGTATTCGCTGTTTGTACTGCTGTGTCGGACAAAGGGCCGGAATGCTGGAAAAGTATCGAGGAGAAAGGATTTTCGGACTTCCTTTTCCTCAATACTTACGACCCCTATATCCAGAGCCGCTACAAGACGTTGTACGACGTCAAAACCACGCCGCAAATCTTCATCCTCAATCGCAACCACGAAATTCTCATGAAGCGCATTGGCGCCGAGCAACTCCCCCAAGTGATGGAGGAGGTCATGCGCTTCCAGGAGGAAAAGAAGAAAAACAAACGGTAAATTCTGCCGGGCTAACCGGCTACCTCACGAGTACTGAGGCTGTCGTACAGCTCCGGCTCTACCACTGTCTTAGAAATATGAGTTGTCACGCCAAGTTGCAAAGCGCGCAAAGAGTTTGATTCTTTGCGCGCTTTGCAACTTGGCGTGACACTTTATTGGGGAATACTGCCTTACCCGGCACTCACCCTCGGGTCGAGCCAGGCATACAAGAGATCGGCCAGCAGGTTAATCACGACAAATACCGCCGATGTGAACAACACGCATCCCAATACCACAGGCAGGTCGAAATTGAGCAGGGCCGTCACCGTGACGTCGCCCAAACCTTTGAAATTGAAAACGTTTTCTACAAAAAAAGCCCCCGTCAACAAAGCGGCAAACCAACCCGAAATGGCCGAGGTCACCGGATTAAGGGCATTTCGCAACGCATGACGAACGATGACGGTCCTTCCAGGCAATCCCTTTGCCCGTGCCGTCCGGACGTAATCCTGCGACAACACGTCGAGCATGGCGCTTCTGGTCAGCTGAGCGATCAAAGCAACAGGCCGCAAGCCGAGCGCAATAGCCGGCAGAATCAGGTTTTTCCAGCGCAGCTCCCATTCTCCAAAATCATTCAGCGCATACAAGCTACCCTGTACTTCCAGGCCCGTCCAGCCTTCCAGCCAATACCCAAACACCAGGGCCAACAACATGGCGGCGACATACGACGGCAGGGAATATCCCAGCACGGCCAGTACGGAAATCAGGTTGTCGACCCAGCTGTGTGCCCGCAAAGCGGAATAAACGCCCAGTAAAAGCCCTGAAAGCGCGGCAAACAACAAGGCGCTGAAAGCCAGCAAGGCAGTGGCCGGTATGGCGTCGGCCAGTATCTCGGCAACTTTCCGGCCACTTTGGAACGACTCGCGCAAATAAGGCCATTTCAGGACGATTATCTGTTGCCCCTCGGTCATGGAAAACAAGGGTAAAAAACTGTATTTCCGCCGGTTCTCAGGCGTGTTCTCTAAAATGCTGACGGGTGAAAGGTCGGACAAATAGCGCCCCAATTGTACGTAAAGGGGCTGATCGAGGCCCAATTCAGTGGTTTTGGCTTTTACCGTGGAAATATCACTGCGTTGCCCAAACGTCAGTCGGGCTGGATCGACCGGCGAAAGAAAAATAATGCCGGCAATGGTCACGACAACCAGCAGCATGACGAGCAAGCCATAAGCCAAACGACGAAAAATCAGGGCGATCACAGCGCGAAAATAAGTGCCTGACTAAAAAAGACATCCGGAAACTTCTGGCGCTGGCTAGACCACCGTCACAACCACGTCCTGGCGCTCGATCATAAAACCCAGGGCCTGTATGTCGAAACCTTGTCGGGCTGCCTCCTGCTGAAACGCCGCTTCGTGTTCCTGCGCCACCGCAAGCAACAAGCCGCCGCTGGTTTGCGGATCGCACAGGATGTAGCGTTTTTCGTCCTCCGCACCGGCAATTTTGTCGCCATAGCTGTCCCAGTTGCGATGGGTGCCTCCGGGGACACATTTTTGGTCGAGATAAAAGCGGATCACCTCGGGGTTCATCACCGGTACTTTATCAAACTCGACAATGGCGCTGGTATTACTGGCCTCACACATTTCGACCAGATGCCCCAAAAGTCCAAAACCGGTCACATCGGTCATTGCCTGTACGTAAGGTAACTTACCGAAAACCTCGCCCGCTTTGTTCAGTTTCTTCATGCTGTCGGGCGCTAAATGTGCATGTTCCGGCTGCAACAAATTCTTCTTCTGGGCGGTCGTCAGGATACCCACGCCAAGCGGTTTGGTCAAAAACAAGCGGGCGCCTGGTGTGGCGCCGCCATTTTTTTTCAAGTGCTCCAGTCGTACACGACCCGTCACTGCCAGCCCGAAAATCGGTTCCGGACTGTCGATGCTATGCCCGCCGGCCAGCGGAATACCCGCTTCTGCGCAGGCTTTCCGGCCGCCTTCGATCACTTTGTTCGCCACCTCCGGGGGTAAGGTGTTGATCGGCCAGCCCAGAATAGCGATGGCCAGCAAAGGCGTACCGCCCATGGCATAAATGTCGCTGATGGCGTTGACGGAGGCGATACGGCCGAAGTCTTCCGGATCGTCGACAATCGGCATAAAAAAATCGGTTGTGCTCACCACCGCCGTGCCGTCGCCCAGGTCAAGCACGGCGGCATCGTCGCGTTCTTCATTGCCAACCAGCAAACCCGGGTAGGTCTCATGCGCTGTATGGCTTTTCAGAATGTGGTCGAGCACTTTGGGCGCGATTTTGCAGCCGCAACCTGCTCCGTGCGAATATTGGGTCAGTTTGTAGTCGGACATGGTCGCTTTTACCATTGAACGGTGAAGCTGAGACTGGGCAATACGGGCAGCTGATTGATCCGTTCGTAGCGCACCCGGTCGAAGTAAAAGATATTCGGGCGGTCGTACACGTTGGTGCAGGAAGCCGTGATTTCGGCTTTGCCGTGTTTGCCGAACTCAAAGGTGCGTTTGATCGACAGGTCGAGGCGGTGGTAATAAGGCAGGCGACCACCGTTGCGAACAGAGTCATAGATGATCCCGTAATCGGCATTGCCGCCGTAAATATCCGTATTGAGGATGTCGTCGAAATTGTAAGACGTGTAGAAGCCTTGGGTCAGCGTGAAAGGAAAGCCTGAGCCAAAGTTGAAACGCGCGCCAAACTCCCATTCGTCTTTTTTACCCATTTGGTAGGTACCCACCACGTTGAGGTTGTGGCGACGGTCGAAGACAGGCGGATAGGTTTGTTCGCCGTCGAAGCGGGTGACGTAACCCAGCGAATAAGCAGCCCACAGGTACGCTTTGCGCCATTCGATTTTGCCGGAAAAGTCGATCCCGTACGCTTCGCCCGTTTCAGCAACGTAATTGGGGTCGTTGGCTTTGGTCTTGTTGCGGTTGAGAGCAACGAGTTGGGTGAAATCCTTGTAATAGCCCTCGACATTGAGGTCAAAATTGTCGGACACGTCGATTTCCACGCCACCTACGCCGTGCCATGCTTTCTGCAGGCGATCACTTTTCGGCAGCAGCGTAACCGGGTCGTACACCTGCTCGTCGGGCGTGGTCAGGAAGCCGACAAACAGGTTGACGATATCACGTTCGTTGACGGTTGACAACAGATTCTGAGAGTACAGACCACCGGCAGCCTTGATGCGCAGGTAATCGGTCAGGTTGTATTTGATACCCAGGCGCGGCTCCGGCGATACGGAAGGCAGCGATGCATAGTATTGGATACGGAAACCGGGCTCGATCACCAACGGACCTTTTTTGTATTTCCAGCGGAAAAAGCCGGCCACCTCGGTATTGTCGTCTTTGCGGCTGAAATCGTAGTCGCGGAAGTTGACATATTCAAATACCGTGCGCAATCCGTTCATTTCGAGCCCGTAGCGCACTTCGTTGTTGCGACCGAAGTTGGTAAAATTCAACACCGCATTATAGCCGGAAATGGTGCTGCTGCGCGGTTTGCGGTCGGCCTCCACTATATTGGATTTGTAATTGGTGAAGGTGAGCACCCCGCTGACAATGGTGTTGGAATTGGACGGAATCAGGGTAAAATCGAAACCGCCGCCGCCGCTTTGCCAACCGTATTCGGTGATGGGAAATTTCACGCCGTCGTCGTAGCGGAAGCCAAAAAAATTGAGTTTACTGCCGTTGCCGGTCAGAAAAGACAGTTTGCCGTACACATCCTGGTAATCGAAGGGAATGCCTACCGTATCATTTACATAAGAATAAAACGTCTTGTCCGTCTGGTTGATCAGGGCCTTTTTACCGGTTAAAACAAACGAAACGCTGGCGCCGCCTTCGGTTTTCAGCGGCACAATCGGGCCTTCGATCAGGGCTTTGGCCTGGAAGGGACTGGCCGATACCAGGCCGGACAGGCGCTTGCGGTTGCCCTCACGTGTTTTGACGTCCACAATTGCCGAGATACGGCCGCCATAATCGGCGTTGAAACCGCCGGTGAGTACGTCGACGTTGCGGATCAGTTCCGTTTCAAAAACCGAAAAGAAGCCGATGCTATGGAAAGGGTTAAAGATGGTCATCCCGTCGAGCAGAATACGGTTCTGGACCGGGGAACCGCCCCGGATGTAGAGCTGACCGCCCTGATCGCCTGTAAAAATAACCCCGGGCAATACCGTCAGGTACTGGGCGATGTCGGCCTGGCCTCCGGTGGAGGGCAGGGAGCGAATCTGTTTGGGGGTGACGGAAAGTTTGGAGATTTGAACGTCGTTGCGGGCCTGCTCTTTACGACCGCTGATGACGACCTCGCCGAGCTTGGACCCCGCTTCATTGATCGTAATATTCTGATAAAGAATCTCTCCTGCTTTAACCGTCACAGCCGTACGGGAGGAATCATACCCTACGTAAGTTACCAGCAGTTGATACTGGCCAGGGTTGATATTGGCCAGGGTGAAAAAGCCGTTGATATCGCTGGTTACCCCGATGGTCGCACCTTCCAATTGAACGGTTGCAAACGAAACGGGTTGTGTGGATTCCTTGTCGTATATGGTGCCCCGGATGGTGCCTTTATCGGGTTTTTGGGCGAAAAGCGATCCGGAAAAAAGACTGAAGCAAAGCAGAGTTAGCAGTAGACGCATGTGAAAATTTGTTTTGGCGGCGGCAAAGATAGATTCAGCCCGGCATTTCGCTCCTTTTCAAATGGAATTCGGCGGACAAATGGCGCAGAATGACACAACCCGTCAGAACACGAATTTTTCAAAAATAGCGCAGGATGAGCGGATTTGTGGATTTTTGCCCCATGTTGATCGTCGAAACATCCCCTGACTTTTTGCCGGAGAAAACCTACGCCCTCGGCGTTTTGGTGCGGGAACGGCTTGGGCTGTCTTTTCAAATCAAACCCAAAGACGGTTGTGAACATTATGTAATCGGGCTGCCCAACGGAAACCGGGTGATTGTTGAAGACCACTTTTTCGGGAAATTCGGTCCGGAGCATTATTTGCACGCCAGGAATGTTCCCGAAACGGCGCAGAGGGTCCCCCACCCTTTTGAACAAAACGAATCATTGACCATTATTTTTGGGCGGCCTCATTTTGATGAAAAAACCTGCGGCCTCGATCTGGTGGCTTCCGCTTTTTTTATGCTCGCACGCTGGGAAGAATTTGCCGTGCCCGTCCGCGACCGGCACGGCCGTTTTCCCGCATCGGCGGCGCTGGCTACAAAGGCCGGTTTTCTCGAACGTCCGGTCGTGGAAGAATACGCAGCCCTGCTGGGATATCTGCTGGCAAGAGCCGGCCTGATTTTGCCGCCATCCGGCGAGCAATACCGACTCCAGCTCTCGCACGACGTCGATCACCCCTTGCTCTGGTGGAAAAAAAGCGACAGGTGGCGAACCCTCGCTGGCAGCTTGCTGGCCAGAAAGGATTTGAAAGAAACCCTGTTCTGGCTGCAAAATGGCGCCGACGACCCCTTCGATACGTTCGACTGGATCATGGACCTGTCGGAAAAAAACGCGCTGGTATCTCAGTTCAATTTTATGGGCGAACGGCCGGCCGGCACGGACTGTTGGTACCCGATCCGGCATCCCTTTGTGCAACAACTGATGGACAAAATCGAGCAAAGGGGACATCAAATCGGGTTTCACCCCTCTTACGAATCATTTGAAGAGCCGAAAATATTGCGAACCGAACTGGAGTCGTTGCAACAAGTCGTCGGCCAGCCTCTTCGCGGTGGAAGACAGCATTATTTGCGGTTTGCTGCACCCCATACCTGGCAAATCTGGGAAAATACAGGACTTGAAACCGACAGCACCCTGGGCTTTGCCGAAGCGCCGGGGTTTCGCTGCGGCGCCTGCAAACCTTTCCCGGTGTTCAATATTCTGACGCGCAAAGAACTCAATCTCAAAGAGTTGCCGCTGATAGCCATGGACGTCAGTTTCGCCCTGTATCGCAGGGATACTCCTGAACAAGCCCTGCAATCTTTAAACGAACTTCGCAGTCAGGTCCGAAAGCACCGGGGCGTTTTTACCCTGCTTTGGCACAATTCCTCTTTGAACGATTACTTTTGGAAACGCTGGAAACCGGTGTACACCTCCTTCGTAAATTCCTGATGATGAAAACCTTGTACCTTTTTTTGACGGCCGTCCTGTTTTGCCCGCTTGTTGTGCCTGGGCAAGACAGTGGCATTCCCTTGCAATCGACCTCGTATCACCTGATCGACCGCCTGGATATTCTCGGCGGGGCTTCCGGTTTTTTGCACACAGAGATCAAGCCTTTTTCCCGGCGCGATGCTGCCGCATTTGCCATGCACTGTGATACGCCGGAACAAAGTTGGTCGAAACAGACGCGCAGCGACCTGCAATATCTTTTCAACGACAACCAGGAATGGGTGGCAGGGGTTTCGCAAACGGATATGTGGCAGGAAAGGCAGCCCGTTTATACCGACAGTTCACGCACGTTTTACCGGCTTTCA
Organism: Saprospiraceae bacterium; assembly: GCA_016787345.1. Classification (GTDB taxonomy): domain Bacteria; phylum Bacteroidota; class Bacteroidia; order Chitinophagales; family Saprospiraceae; genus M3007. Next base: position 174,467 of record JAEUUU010000166.1, read on the forward strand.
GGGCCCGATGGGTATACCCGGCCGAGGGTTGTCGCCAATGAGCGCCCGGTTTTTGGTATTTTTTATCGTACACCCGCCAACTTTTTTGAAGTCAATACGCCTTTTTTTCGCCTGAAAGCCAATCCCCTGCTCAACGTTCACCTTGCGCGGGACGTCGACAGCAATCAGTTGCTTTTTGCCAACCAGCGCGGGATTGAGATTCGGGGCGACGTCGACCGCAGGGTCTATTTTTATACCAGCATACTCGAAACACAGGAGCGTTTTGCCAGTTATGTCGACCGTCGTATCAATCAATACGATGCCGTGCCGGGGGCCTTGCGGTACAAGGATTATAAAAGTCAGTTGTTCGGCAATACCCGGGGGTACGACTTTAATGTCGCACAGGCTTTTATTGGTTTTTATGCGACCCGACACATCGGCGTTCAATTCGGGCACGGCCGGCAGTTTATCGGCAATGGCTACCGCTCGGTCTTTTTGTCCGACTTCGGGCCGCCGCGTTTTTTTCTTCAAATCAGCACGAAGGTGTGGCGTTTCCACTATCAAAACCTGTTTTTCGAACTCAACCCGACCTCAGCCGATGCGGCACGGCCCAATCGGCTTTTGCCCAAAAAATACGCCGCCGTGCATTACCTGAATTTCAAGGCGACGCCCAGGCTTTCGTTTGGGTTCTTCGAAGCGACGGTGTTCAACCGCAGCGGGCAATTCGAACTCCAGTACCTCAATCCGATCATTTTATACCGCACCGTCGAAGCTGCACTCGGCAGCCCCGACAATGTGTTGATCGGGTTCGACGGAAAATGGAACCTGTTCAGACGGGTACAATTTTACGGTCAGTTTTTATTCGATGAATTTCGTTTCGACGCACTGTACCAACCCCGTGAGCGCGGCTGGTGGGGCAACAAATTCGCCTGGCAACTCGGCGGCAAATACGTCGACGCCTTCGGAATCGACCACCTCGATCTTCAAATTGAATGGAACGCAGCCCGGCCCTACACCTGGTCGCACCGCGATTCGCTCAACAGCTGGACGCATTACAACCAAACACTGGGGCACCCGCTTGGCGCCAATTTTAAAGAATTGGTGGGGTTGGTGCGCTACCAACCTTGCCCGCGGCTATCGTTCAATGCCCGTATCGTCACAGCGCAGCAGGGCGATGACACAGTCCTTCAAAACTGGGGCGCCGACCCTTTGCGCCCCAACCGCGACCGCGTGCAGGACTACGGCAACAGCATCGGGCAAGGGGTACGCAACGAGCTTTTCATCGCCGGTCTTGACGTTTCCTGGGCCCTTTACCACAACCTTTTTATCGATGCAAATCTGATGTACCGGCAGAAAAACAGTCTGGACGACAGTCTCGATGAACGCAATTTTATCGTGGGCGGCGGAATCCGGCTCAATATTTGGAGACAGGCGCTTGATTTTTGAATTTTACATTTTTCCTAACCTGCCGGTAAACTATGATCGATGAGCAATTATAAAATCATCAGGGGTACTTTCCACGTAAAAGGCTATTCCCCCGATGGCGATTCCATCCGCTTCCAGGCCGACAATGATCAGCACTGGGATTATTTCAAATGGCAAACTGCCTCGGCCCGAAAGGCCAAACGCAAACAACTTCGGGTAGAAGCCATCGATTCGCTCGAAACGCACTACGAGGAACTCCGCCAGCCGTCGTCCTTTGCCGTGGCTGCCCTCGAACGCATACTCGAACTCATTGGCATTAGCGATATTGAATACAATCTGCTGGTGACCCGCATCACCAATGCCAAAGACGGCACGCCTGGCTTTATCGCCTCCAACTCGGTGGATAAATTCAACCGCCCTATCTGTTTCGTTTTTCCCGAGAAAGCCAAACTAACCGACGGCGCCGAAGTTCCAGCGGCTGAACTACCCGTTGAAAAATCGATCAACTATTTTTTGTTGAAAGAGGCGATCGTGTATCCCACTTTTTACGCCAGCCTTGAACCCGAATTGATCAACCTGTTGCGCGAAGTGGCCAAAAAAGCCCGAAAAAACGCGAGGGGCTTGTGGGCAATCGACCGCACGCACGGTTTTCGCTTGTGGAACCCCGATACCATCCAATCAGAAGCGATTATTTTGCCCAAACTGTTCCGTCGCTTCGTGCAGTTTTTTCAAAAAAGCTCCACCATGGAGGGCTTTCTGGAGTACCTCAATCAATATCGCGATCCGATCCTGGTGGATGGCAAAAAATCGTTCCTGCACGAGCATCTTGAAAAGTCCGGCAATTTTTATCGTTTGAAAACCTTTCCGGAAGACATGATCTTTAACCCGAAAGATTAAGAGCATAATTAAACCTAAACGATGAGTACCGATTACTATGTCCATCCGACTGCAATGCTCGATGAAGGTTGTATTGTCGGCGCCGGTTCGCGAATCTGGCACTTTTGCCATCTGATGCCCGGCGCCCGAATCGGGGCGCGTTGTATCCTCGGCCAAAACGTTTTTATCGCCGACGGCGTCACGCTGGGCAACGGCGTTAAAGTGCAAAACAACGTGTCGCTATACGCCGGTGTACGCTGCGAAGACGAGGTGTTTATCGGCCCTTCCGCCGTGTTTACCAACGTGCGCAACCCGAGGGCCTTTATTGAAAGAAAAAGCGAATACCGCCCCACGCTGTTGCGAAAAGGATCGACCATCGGCGCCAATGCCACGATCGTATGCGGCATCACCATCGGTGAATATGCATTCATCGGCGCCGGGGCAGTGGTCACGCGCGATGTGCCGGATTATGCGCTGGT
>JAEUUU010000180.1 GCA_016787345.1 Saprospiraceae bacterium
TTTGCAGAAGGGAAAAATCTTTATCCAGATCGACGTTGAGAGAAGGGGTATAGGCGCCTGTGGCAGCCCATATCTGTTCCATTTCCCCGGCAAGCCGACGGTGCTCCGCCGATTCAAGCAGCCATGCTTCGAGCCGGGCCGATTCCTCGGGCCCGATTTCGGCATTCAAGCGCTTGTATAGTAAAAGGAGGTAGTCGTTCTCTTTCATATTGTGCTTTTTTCCGGGTAGTCGGTTTTCGGTATTAAGACAACCTGCGGGGCAATATCCCCTATTCCCCTGTCCACCATTTTAGCAGCCAAATGACAGCCGGCGACAAATCGGCGTGTCGCGTCATGGCTTCACGAAGCAGTTTAATTGCCTTAGTGATTTGATTTTCAATGGTCTTGACAGAAATACCAAGTTGATCGGCTATTTGTTTGTGGGAGAGTTGTTCGAAGCGGCTCAGGGAAAAAACCAGCCGGCATTTTTCCGGGAGGTTTTCGATGGCAGCATGAAGGGCCGTTTCGAGGTTTTCCTGCGAGGTTTTCCGATCGATTTCCCAACCGGATGTATCCTCGGCATGCTGGGTCGATTCATCCGGCGACTCGAGCAGCAAGCGTTTACGGGTTTTAATATGGTTCAAAGCGCGATTGACGGCCGATCGGCGCAAATAACCGCGCAGAGAGATGCGGATATCCAGTTCGGCGCGTTTGCGCCATAGTTCGACAAATACGTCCTGGGCAATGTCCTGACAGGTAGACTCATCGGGTACCAGGCGGTAAACGTCGGCGAGCAACAAGGGGTAATGGCGGTCAAAAATCCGCCGCAAGGCCGATTCATCTCCCCGGCGCATGGCGTCGAGCCAGCTTTGCTCAAGCGGGTCGGGCGTTGCGGATATGTCGGGAAGCGGCTCCAAAGTTTTAAATATCGGACAAAGGAATAAAAAATTTTTATTTGGTCAAAAGAACTTTTTTTAACCCCAATCAAAATGATTAATTCAAAAAACGGCTTTACAAAAATATTATTTAGAAAAACCTGTACAAAACAAATCAGAACCCGGAAAGGTATCTGACCGTGATAAAATTTTTTGGCGCCTGGCATAGGGGATTTTGTGTCTGCCCCTGTCTTTACCACACAGACCAAAGCGACAGATAAACACTACTTAACGCAACGCATGGACACGAAAACTACTTTACCGATTCTCGAACACTCGCCGCTTTTCGCGGTGCTGACGTACGAAGAGCGCCTGCTGCTCCATCAAACCGCCACCATACAAACCTACGCCAAACACCAGGTTATTTACAAACCTGGCCAAACGGCAACAAAGGTCTATTTTCTGCTCAAAGGTTTGATCAAGGTAACCGTACATGCGGAAAAAAAAGACATTATCAAGTACGTGGTTCGGCCCGACAGCCTGTTCGGCGAATCCTGCCTGACGGGCGACAACCAGCGACGCGATTTCGCCTACGTCATGGATGAATTCGCCGAAGTGCTTGAACTCGACGTGGCGGCCGTGCTGAACGTGATGCGTCGCAATTTCGCTTTCGCGCAATCGCTGCTCCATTTCCTGGGCGCCCGATTGCGCTACACCGAAACACAACTTGAAAAAGTAGTGTTGAAGGATTCCAAAAGCAGAATTCTGGAATTTCTGCAACAAATGGGCCACGAACAAGGCAAACGCGTAGGGTTTGAAACCCTGGTGAAACACAATATGACGCATCAGGATATCGCCGACCTGACGGGCACCAGCCGCCAAATGGTAACAGCGGTGCTCAATCAGTTGAAGCGTTCCAATATCCTGTATTTCAATCGCAAAAAGATACTGTTCCGCGACCTGAACGCCTTGCCGCTCGCGGTTTGAAAATTCTCCTGAAAACAGTTTTGCTTCATACGATAGAATGGGTTTTGTAACGGGCGGCGTGCAACGGCACGCCGCTTTTTGTTTTGCTGCGAATGTGCATTTTATTGAAAACACGATATTTACCTGGTCAAAAAACCAGTACTTTGAACATTCATATTCCACAACATCCAAACACAATAGCATGCGTTACCTCTACCTCCTCCTGTTCGCCCTGACCTCCGCTCCCCTTTTTGCACAGGGAGTGCAGCCCGAGCTGCCGCGGTACATGACCGCACAAGAAGAAGCCCTGCTCTGGAGCCAGCCGCCAGCCCCGGTTCTGGCTACCGGATTTACCAACCCGCCCTCCGAACCCGTACGCCATATGGGTGAGTGGGAAGAACTCCAGGCGCTGATCATTACCTGGCGCTCACACCCGACCATTCTCACCGAAATCGTGCGCGCCGCCCGCGAAGAATGCCGGGTCATCATTTGCTGCAACACCCAAACCACCGTCACTTCGGCGCAAACAACCCTGACCAATGCCGGGGTCGATATTTCCAGCAACGTCGAATTTGTCGTCGTTCCCAACGACAGTATCTGGGTGCGCGACTACGGCCCCAATTGCGTGTATGCCAACGACGTAGACTCCCTCTACCTCGTCGACTGGATTTACAACCGCCCCAACCGTAAAAAAGACGATACGCTGGCCCGCACCATCGCTCCGTATCTCAACCTGCCGCTCTTCGAAACCGTTTCGTCGCCCACCGACCTGGTCAATACAGGCGGCAATTTTATGTCCGACGGCATGGGTACCGCTTTCGCCTCCGAATTGATCCTGGAAGAAAACGAAATGGGCAACCCGTACAACGTGAGTGTAAAGTCGGAAGAACAGATCGACGATATTCTCTACGATTTCATGGGCATTCAGCGCTACATCAAAATGCCCACACTGCCCTACGATGCGATCCACCACATCGATATGCACATGAAACTGCTGGATGAAGAGACCCTGCTCGTGGGCCAGTATCCGCAGGGGATCGCCGACGGCCCGCAGATCGAAGCCAACATCCAGTACGTCCTCAGCAATTACAACTCTGTGTTCGGCACGCCTTACCGGGTGATTCGTATCCCCATGCCGCCCGATTACAGCAATGCCTACCCCAATACGAACGGCGACTACCGCACCTATTCCAACGCGGTTTTCGTCAACAAAACGGTGATCGTGCCCTTTTACGAACAGGAGTTCGACACCACTGCACAGCGTATCTGGGAAGAATCCATGCCCGGTTACAATATCGTAGGCATCGATTGCAACGCGATTATCCCCTCGCTCGGCGCCATTCACTGCATTACGAAGGAAATCGGCGTCAACGACCCGCTGCACATCGTGCACCAACGCCTCTCCGACGTGGAAGACAATAATGTCAGCGGCTACCCGGTATTTGCCCGCATTCAGCATCGCAGCGGCGTCAGTACCGCCAAAGTGTGGTACACCACCGATTTGGCCCAGCCCTGGCAATCGGTTGATATGGCCGCCATCGACTTTCCAAACGACGACACTGCTTTCGTATGGGCAACCCAAATTCCCCAGCAAGCAGCCGGCTCAACCGTGTATTATTATATCGAAGCCAACGCAGTAAGCGGCAAAACGGGCGTTCGGCCCTTGCCGGCCCCGGAAGGCTGGTGGAAATTCAAGATCAAAGCCGCCAGCTCGGTCAGCGAGGCGCCCAACAGCCTTTTGCTCGATATATATCCGAACCCCGCCCGGGCAATCACCTGTATTCCCGTCAGCGCAATGAGCAAAACCAACGGTACAATTATCGTCCGAAACACGCTTGGGCAAGCCGTCGAAACGGTTTTTGAAGGACAGATACCGGCCGGAAACAGCAATTACTTCCTTGATGCGGCCACATACACCCCCGGCACGTACTTCGTGGAACTGCGCGCCGGCGACCGGGTTACGGTTAAAAAACTGATCGTTCGCTAAGTGCGATTCGGAGAATGAAAGCCTGCCAACAGAACATAATTCTCCAGACAAGCTTTTCTTTGGCCTTGAAACAAAATTAAATTACAGACGTTTAAGGTCTCATTTTCCAAATATTTTCAAAATCTCCTGATTTCCCCCGGTGTCGATGAAAATTTTTCTTGACACCGGGGGTATTCATGTTGTACCTTTGCGAAAATTTTCAACAGCAGTCTGCACATGAGGCAATTAAAAATCACGAAGTCCATCACCAATCGCGAAAGCCAGTCGCTTGAAAAATATCTTCAGGAAATTGGCAAGGTGGACCTCCTTACCCCCGAAGAAGAAGTTGATCTCGCCAAACGCATCAAACAAGGCGACCAGATCGCCCTTGAAAAGCTGACCAAGGCGAACCTCCGCTTCGTCGTTTCCGTCGCCAAACAATACCAGAACCAGGGCCTTTCCCTTTCCGACCTGATCAATGAAGGCAACCTCGGCCTCATCAAAGCGGCTCAGCGCTTCGACGAAACCCGCGGTTTCAAATTCATTTCCTACGCCGTTTGGTGGATTCGCCAAAGCATTCTTCAGGCTCTTGCCGAACAAAGCCGCATCGTGCGCCTGCCACTCAACAAAGTAGGCTCGCTCAACAAAATCAATAAAGCATTCTCCGAACTCGAGCAGAACTTCGAACGCGAACCGAGCCCGGAAGAACTCGCCGAATTGCTCGAAATCACCACCGAAGAAGTGGAAACCACGCTCGGCGTAGCCGCCCGCCACGTATCCATGGACGCGCCCTTCGTCGAAGGAGAAGACAACTCGCTGCTCGACGTGCTGGAAAACAACTCCATGCCGGGCACCGATACGCACCTGGAATACGCCGATTCGCTGCGCCGCGAAATCGAACGCTCGCTCAGCACCCTGACCGACCGCCAGTGCGACGTCATCAAACTGTACTTCGGCATTGGTGTAGAACACCCCATGTCGCTCGAAGATATCGGCGAAAAATTCGGCTTGACCCGCGAACGCGTGCGTCAGATCAAAGACAAAGCCATCAACAAACTGCGCGCCACGAGCCGCAGCAAACTGCTGAAAGGTTACCTGGGCGCCTGATCCCCCCTACCCTTTCCCCTCGCCCCCGCACCGGATGAAGCCGGTTCGGGGGCGTTTTTTTGGGAAAAGAACGGTTTAATAGCGAGAATGCGAGGATGCGAGGATGCGAGGATGCGAGGATGCGAGGATGCGAGGATGCGAGGATGCGAGGATGCGAGGATGCGAGGATGCGAGAATGCGAGGATGCGAGGATGCGAGGATGCGAGGATGCGAGAATGCGAGGATGCGAGGATGCGAGGATGCGAGGATGCGAGGATGCGAGGATGCGAGGATGCGAGGATGCGAGGATGCGAGGATGCGAGGATGCGAGGATGCGAGGATGCGAGGATGCGAGGATGCGAGGAT
>JAEUUU010000030.1 GCA_016787345.1 Saprospiraceae bacterium
AACGAAACTCTCCGTTGCACGTTAATAAGGCATCCAACATTGTTCAAGACATCATCAACAATGGAGCGCCGGGCGATTCGTCGTCCGGCGTTTTTTGTTGTACAAGCCATTTTGACTGCAATAAACGTTTTTCCCGATTCCTGCGTTTTACAAGCCGGATCAAGCAACTAACCTCATGTTTCGACTAAAAATCGCTTTCCCCCTGTTTTTACTAGCCTTTTCCATGTCGGGCCAATCCAATGCCGATTGTTGGACGGCCATGGAAATTTGTAAAAAACAAGTGTACCATATCGACCGGGCCGGCGGAGAAGGCACCAACAACCAGGAGGCAGATTTCACCTCCTGCTTTATGAACGGCGACAATTTCGGCCAGGCGGAGGAAAACTCGACCTGGATACGTTTTGAAGTCAAAAAAAGCGGCACACTCACTTTCGCCATCACGCCGCACCGCCTCGACGACGATATCGATTTTGTTGTATTCAAACTACCTGCCGACGGCAATTGCCAGTACAAACAGATCGTGCGTTGCATGGCCGCGGGCGATAGCCCCGACCGGGCACTGACCAGTTCCTGCATGGGCGAAACAGGCCTGCGCGACGGCGAAAACGACAGCAGTGAAGACGCCGGCTGCGCCGATATCGGCGACAATGCCTGGCTGGCGCCGCTGCGCGTCGTGGCCGGTGAAAAATATGTGATCCTGGTGAGCAACGTAACGACGAAAGGCCCGGGATTCAGCATTCGCTTCGGCGGCACCGCCATGCTTCCCTGCGACGAGGAGAAAAAGCCGGTTGCTGCACCGCCCAAACCGAAAGAAACGCCCAAACCTACACCTCCGTCGGCGCCGCCGCCAGCCCAAGAGCCGCCTTCGAAAATCGGGGGCCGAGACGTCCAGGTCAACAAAACCATTAAAGTCAAAAGCAGAAAAGTCAAGATCAAAATCTGGGACAGCCAGATCGAAGACGGCGACGTGATCTCCATTTACCTCAACAACGAGAAAATACTCGATCATCATTATCTCAAAACCAAACCCTACGAGTTTGAGATCGATCTGCCGCCCGGCAAAGAGCATTATCTCACCGTTTTCGCCGACGATTTCGGCAAAGCAGAGCCCAACACGGCCATGGTTTTGATCAACGACGGCGTTCGGGAACAAACCATCGATCTGGTTGCCGGGAGAAGCAAGCAGGAAAGTGTGAAAATTATTGCGGAATAAGAGCCGAATTTCCCCTGCCAACGGAGCAACAAAGCAGCAGCGCAACTGTTAAACCGAACTATGATTGGCTTCCGTTTTTCCGACTATACCGGCGACCCCAACCAATCGGTCTTCGACCGACTGTTCAAAATATTTCAGGAACTCATGTTGTACACTTCCGGCGACGTACCGGAAGCCCTGGCCTGGCTCAACGAACTGGACCGCGAATACAAACTTACGACCGATGAGTACGGCATGGCCGATTTCATCCGTGAACTGGAAGAACGCGGCTACATCCGCCGCGACGGCGATGGCGAAGGCGGCCCGGGGCCTACCCGCAAACTGGAGATCAGCATCCGGCAAAAAAGCCTCGATGATATTTTCGGCGACCTGAAAAAAGCCAAAAGCGGCAAACACAATACCAGCAGCATCGGGCAGGGCGACGAACATACCGCCGACGTCAAACCCTACGAATTCGGTGATAGCCTCGAACAACTGGCCGTGACCAATTCGCTGCGCAACGCCTACATCAACCATGGTATAGATGAGTTCAACCTGACGCAGGACGATCTGGAAGTGCACGAAACCTACAACCAGAGCCAGATGTCGTCGGTGCTGATGATCGATATTTCGCACTCGATGATCCTGTACGGCGAAGACCGTATCACGCCGGCCAAAAAAGTTGCGCTCGCCCTCGCGGAATTTATTCAGACCCGTTTCCCAAAAGACACCCTCGACATCATCGTTTTTGGCGACGATGCCTGGCCCATCGAATTAAAAGACGTGCCCTACCTTCAGGTTGGCCCCTACCATACCAACACGGTTGCCGGACTCGAACTGGCGCTCGATCTGCTCAAAAAGCGCAGAAACGCCAACAAACAGATCTTTATGATCACCGACGGCAAACCCACTTGCCTGAAAATCGGCAAAAACTATTACAAAAACTCCTTCGGGCTCGATCGCAAGATCATCAACCGCTGCCTCAATCTGGCGATGCGTTGCCGCAAACTCAACGTACCGATCACCACTTTCATGATCGCACGAGACCCCTATCTCGTCCGGTTTGTTGAGGCTTTTACGCAAACCAACAACGGCAAAGCCTTCTATTCCTCGCTGGAAGGGCTGGGTTCATTCGTCCTCGAAAATTACAAGCGCCGGAAAAGGAAGTAAGGTTGGAGCCGATTTTTTATGACTTTTGCAGGTCACGAACCCAGGATTGTCCGACCCATGTTTATACTGCTTGTTTCCATCATCGCCGGTCTTTTTGTTGCGCTGCTCTTCCTGAATCTGTATTTCCGCGCCAAGGTATTCAAGGTGTACGGTGTGCTTGTTCGCAATCGCGTCGAGTTCGGCGCGGCGCATATTTTTAACCGAAAAAAACTCGAAGAGGAAATTCTGCCGCGTTACCCGCAATTCCGGCAGGAGATCGAGACGTTTATCCGGCACATGCGCTATTCCATCCGGATGGCGACCGTGTTGCTGGTGTTAATAACGGCTTTCGGAGCCGTGTTGATGTGGTATCGTCACGCCTGAACGGTCGTTGATTTATTCACTTAAACCATATTCATCATGAAAAAATGTACACTCTTTGTTCTCGCATTGCTTTTCGCCACGACGGCTTTTGCTCAGCTGCAAAAAGGCACCGTTTTACTGGGTGGAACGGTTGGATTTAATAATTACAGTGAAGAAGGTGACGGCTTTACCGTGATCAATTTGTCGCCTACCGCGGCTTATTTTACCAGTAACCGCCTGGCAGTGGGCGGCAGGGTCAACGTTGCCATCACAACAGGAGACGGGCTTAATCAAACGGTTATCGGTGTGGCCCCCCTGATTCGTTATTACTTCAACGGCTCGGGCAATACGCGTTATTTCGGCCAGGGTAGCCTTGGATTTCAAAACCAACAAGTGGATGGTTTTGGAACAAGCTTCTGGGAACTTGGACTGGGTGTCGGCGTCGACTTTTTCGTCAACGACAGGGTGGCAATCGAAGGCGTACTGGGTTATTCGCGCACGCAAGGTTTTGAAGAATTTGACGGCGGGTTCAACACGCTGGGCTTGAACTTCGGTGTGGTCGCGTTTATCGGTAAATGAGTTTTCTCTGCGGATGGGCGGTAAGTCGCCCATCCGCATATATTTTACATGACTGATAATCAATTAAATAAGTGGTCGATTTTTATTTTCAAAAAAAATTGAAAATAGTGGCCCCTTTGGCAAACCTTGTGATCCGGACAGGCGTTTTGATTGAAACCTTCGCAGTTACATATCTGCGACCTTTTATCAACCAAAACATCCTGTTATGCCTTTCAATATCCCGGATACGAATCAAAAACGACTGGTGATCGTCGGCGGCGGATTCGCCGGACTCACCCTGGCCCGCAAACTGGAAAAATCTGATTTCCAGGTAGTTCTGATCGACAAAAACAATTATCACCAGTTTCAGCCGCTTTTTTATCAGGTTGCCATGGCCGGTCTGGAGCCCTCCAGCATCGTATTCCCGCTGCGCAAACTTTTCCAGGGAAAATCCAATATTTTCATCCGGGTGACCGAAGTGCAATCGGTTCATCCCGAGCAAAATATCCTGGAAACCAGCATCGGGCAATTGCGTTACGATTACCTCGTGATCGCCACAGGCGCCGACACCAACTGGTATGGTAACGAAAGGGTTCGCGCACACGCCATTCCGATGAAATCGGTCAGTGAAGCCCTTTATTTGCGCAATACTATTTTTGAAGATTACGAGCGCGCCGTGACGGCCGCTCAAGCCGAAGACAGAAAGCCGCTGCTCGATATTGTGGTTGTAGGCGGCGGCCCCACAGGTGTTGAGGTAGCCGGTGCGCTGGCAGAGATGAGAAAATACGTGATCCCAAAGGATTATGGCAATCTGGGGCAAGATGAGATCGCCATTCACCTGATCCACGGCGATCCGCGCCTGCTCAACAGCATGTCGGCCCAGGCATCGGCCAAAGCGGAAGCCTTTTTGCGCGAAATGGGCGTAAAAATCTGGCTCGATAAAGTGGTCACCGATTACGATGGACACACAGTTTTTGTCAACGACGGCACAACCATCCGCACCGACAAGGTGATCTGGGCGGCGGGCGTCACCGGCAACCGGATCGAAGGTTTGCCTGCCGATGCCTACACGCGTGGCAATCGCTTGAAAGTGAATGCCTTTAATCAGGTGGAAGGAACGGAAAATGTGTTTGCGCTGGGGGATATCGCGCTGCAAACCAGCGAAGAAAAATATCCGAACGGGCACCCACAAGTGGCGCAGGTCGCACTACAGCAGGCGAAATGCCTGGCAGCCAATTTGCAACGCTGGAAAAAATCGCTCACTCCCCTGCCCTTCCGGTATCGCGATTTGGGCTCGATGGCCACTATCGGACGTCACCGGGCAGTGGCCGACTTGCCTTTTTGGCGCTTTCAGGGCGCATTTGCCTGGTTTGTTTGGCTATTCGTTCACCTGTTTTCCTTGCTGGGCGCCAAGAACAAGCTTTTCGTTTTTATCAACTGGGTGGCCAATTATTTCACCTACGACCAAAGCCTGCGCCTGGTGATCAAACCCTGGAAAAGACCGAAAACGGTCACGAAAAATGTACTGGTCGAGTAATTCACTTTCGGAGGTTCAGGCATTTGCCATTACATTTGCCAAAAGACTTGAGACTCCCCATGCGCCGATTCGCCACCCAGATCGTGTTATTTTTGTTGCTGAGCGCATGCGCCGGTCGCCTGACAGCACAAAATCAACTGATTCAGGACTCCCTGGCCCAGCGGCTCAGTCTTTTGCAAACCCTTTACAAGGCGGGTAACAACGAACAAGCCCAGGTGGAGGCCTTGTCGTTCACGGCCTTTTTACAACGCCACAAGCTGCCCACACCCTCGACTTCGGTTGCAGTGCTGACCGACATTTTTCAAACCAACAAAGATACGGCCAGCAGTCAGCGTTTCCTCGAAACAGCCGAACGGGACGCTCGCCTGGAAACTGCACTGGAAAAAAAAGCCGCTTTACTGACGGCTATTTCATTTGCCTGCGAACGCGTCGGGCAGCCCAAAAGGGCGCTGGCCAATTACCGCCAGTTGGCTATCGTAAAAGATTCGTTGTCGGCCCGTTCCACCGCGGCGCGAACTTTCTACCTGCAACAAAAACTGGATTCGCTCGAAAGCGTCCACGCCCTTGATGGGTACGGCTCGACGGAAGTGATCAAATTTAAAAAACAGGAACTTCTTGCATTAGCAGGCGCTTGCCTGCTGCTTTTCCTCCTCTTGCTGTACGGGATTGGTCGAACCGGTTCGCGCTGGCGCAAACGTTTGCAACAACGCGAACTGGAAATGGAGATTGAGCGCGCCAACGACCGCCAGGTATTTGAAAAAATGCTGGCCGAAACGCCGATGCCTCCTGCCAAACAAACGCCCGAACCGCTCTCTTTCCAGCCAGACAACGTGGGTTCTCCGGACAAAATCGCGCTTTTGATCGAACCCAACCGGCAAGTGGTCATCTACCTGAAATCGCTGCTCAGCGACCGTTTTCGCGTCGAAACGGCATTCAGCGCAAATGAAGGCTTGCAACGCGCGGCCGACCTGCTGCCCGACCTGATCGTGTGCGATGCCGTGCTCAATGGCAAAACCGGGATCGACGTGGCCCGCCAAATCAAATTATCGGAGAAAACAAACCATATTCCCGTAATCCTGCTCAGCGACCGCTATGGCAACGAAGGCAAACTCGATGCCCTGCGCGCCGGCGCCGAAGCCTGGTTTACCCGGCCGGTGCTCGACGACGAATTCGGCGCCTCCGTGCAGCGCCTGCTCGATGCCCGCAAAGACAACCACGACCGATTTACCCGTGTCCTCCACTTCTGGTTTACCGACCATCGCGAAATGCCCGACAACCGTTTTTTAAACCAAACCATGGAACTGATTGAGCAGCATCTCGCCGATCCGGACTTCATGGCGGATGATCTGGCGAAAAAAATGCAGTTGCCGAGACACCATTTTGTCAAAAAGCTCGGCGTGCTGACCGGCAAGGAGCCAGTGCAGCTTATTCGGGAAATGCGTCTCGAAAAAGCAAAAATTCTGCTTGAAAAACGCGCCGGCACACCCCAGGCAATTGCCGAACTGGTCGGATTCAGCAATCCGGGTACGTTTGCCCTTGCATTCAAAGAATATTTTGGGGAAAACACGCTCCTGCTCAACAATCCGCCCCCGCGTCTTTCCTGATTCGCCCTTACTTCAAACGGCTCAATACGTCGCGCATACGGCGAACGGCTTCGCGCAGTTCGGCTTCGGAAGCGGCATAGCTCAGGCGAAAACAGCGATCGTCGCCAAATGCGGCGCCTGAAACCAGTCCGACGTAAGCCTGTGACATAACGTAATCGCAAAAATCATCGCCGTTGTTGATGACGACGTTGCCATCCGTTTTGCCAAAATAGGCGCTGATGTCGGGGAAAATGTAAAAAGCGCCGTCCGGATGGTTGGTCTTGATCCCCGGAATCTCTTCCAGCATGGAAATGACAATATCCCGGCGTTCGCGGAATGCTTCACGCATGGAGAACGTGGGTTCCAGATCGGAACTCAGGGCAACAGCGCCCGCTTTTTGGCCAAAAGAAGAAGCGCCGCTGGTGACCTGCCCCTGAATTTTAGCACAGGCATCGGCTATAAACTTCGGAGCGCCCATATAGCCCAGTCGCCAGCCGGTCATGGCAAAGCCTTTGGCAAAGCCGTTGATCGTAATCGTGCGGTTTTTCATGTTCGGAAAACTGCCAATGCTGACGTGTTCGTGGGTAAAATTGATGTATTCGTAAATCTCGTCGCTCACAACAAACACGTGCTCGTACGGCTCGATGGCTGCTGCGATGGCCTGCAACTCCTCCCGGGTAAATACCGAACCCGTCGGATTGCAGGGAGAAGAATAAAGAACAAACTTTGTTTTATCCGTAATGGCAGCCGCAACTTGCTCCGGAGTCGGTTTGAAATCCTGTTCGACCCCCGCATAAACGGGCACCGGTACGCCGCCCGACAATTTGATGATCTCCCAATAGGATACCCAGTATGGGGCAAACACCACCACCTCATCGCCCGGATCGAGCAAAGCCTGGCAGAGGTTGTAAACAGTTTGTTTGGCGCCGTTGCTGACGACAATTTGCTCGGGTTTGTATTCCAGTTTGTTGTCGCGCCAGAATTTCTCGCTGATCGCCTTTGTCAATTCGATCAGACCTGCCACGGGGGTGTATTTGGTGTAGCCGTCTTTCAAAGCCTGATAAGCGGCGTCTTTGATATGTACGGGGGTGTCAAAATCCGGTTCTCCAAGGCTAAGGCTGATTACGTCGTGGCCCAGGGCGCGCAATTCGCGGGCCATGCGGGCCATTTTCAAGGTTTCTGATTCGGCCAGGCCTAATACACGTTGTGAGAGTATGTTCTGTGTTGCGGTCATTGCGTTGTTCGATATTCAAAATGAGGCGCAAAAATAGGCCGATTCCCCGACCTGGATGCAAGAATTGATGGTGAAACTGAATGCTTAGTCGGACGTACGGGTATATTTATACACCTGGAGGCCGCGGTCTTCAAATATTTTTTTGAATTGGTCCGGGTGTTCATCCATGTAACGCGCCCAGTAGCGATCAGGCTTGTCGTTGTCCCAGGCTGCTTTGGTTGCATAGGTGACGTTGTTTAGGTTCAGCCAATCCAACCATTCTTTTTCATGGTTGGCATCCGGATAAACCGTCCCTTTGCGGTTGGCATACAAAGCCAGTATTCTGGGCCGGTCGGCGACCAAGATGGCATCGGACGGCAAACTGTCGCGGACGTAGGCAAAGAAATTCTGGGCATTTTGTTCAAGGACATTGCCCACCATCGGGGCATTGCGGTTTTGCACGTACCATTGAACCGTTACCGCCGTTGTCATGATCAGCACGATCGAATAAACAGTCAGCCGCAGTCTTTTTACCGGAATATTTTCCAGAAAAAAGGCCATGTAATACAGCAAAAAAGGAAATATCCCGACGAGATAACGGAAGCCCTGGAAACCCGGAAAAAACGCAATGACCAGTACGTATAACACGACATAAGTTTCCAGCAAGGTCCAGCGTCGAATGGACAACAGGCCCGCCAAACTGAAAACGGGTATCAGTGTGGCCATAATTTTTCCAAAAGCCATCAGGTCGTTCTTCTCCCACAACCTGAACAACGCGTCAAAATCCTGGGCATAAGGTCTCAGACCGTCGTAGAGACGGTCGACTACCCTGAATTTCAAACCGGCCAGCATTTGAAAATAACTGTTGGAGGGCACCAATGCATTATGCAAAAGCCAGATCCCGGCGGCCAGGCCCAGTGCCATCGCTCCCGACTTGCGCAATCGCAACGGCCCCATGATCCAGTGCAGACCGAAAGCCGCGATCAATACCAGACTGATCGAGCGCAACATACACACAAACACCAGCGCCAGACCCACCGCTATTGCCGAACGCCAATCGCCTTTTCGCTGCCAGCGTTCGTAGAGAATAAAAAAGAGCACGGTAAAAATCATGTGCGGTACATCACTGAGGATATGATCGCGCATGTACCAAAAATAAGGCGACATGCCTATAAAAAACGGAATAACCAATGCCGTCAGCGGGTGAACCCTGCTCTGCAGCCAGTGCCAGATGAGATAGAGTCCGCCGGCCAGGCATAGTAAGTTCACTATTTTAAATGCCGTCAGATTGAGTCCCCAAATGGCCGCGGCCGGCGTCAGCAACAAGGGATATCCTGCCGGATAAGCCGTCGGTGCATAGGTCGGGTACATCGGATTGAAAATATATCCCGGATATGTGTAAGAGCGTCCCTGCGCCATGTTCATGGCATGATTGACGTACATCGTCCAGTCGTCGCCCCACATGGTCCCACTGCTCAAAGTGAACAAATGGAACAAAAAGACACCCGCGCACAATAGAATTGAAGCCAGTTGGAATCGCCTTTGTCGGTCAAGCATAAGTTGCAAATCGCGTTTTAACGGCTGTAAAAGAAGTATTTTTTTGGCAGCCCCCCGAATTTCAATTACCTTTGCCTCGGCTTATGGCCAATAGCATCAATTTTTTCTTTTTTAAATTTTTTACAATGTACAAAGGAACCGTAAAGTTCTTCAACGAAACCAAAGGTTTTGGCTTCATCGTCGACAGCGCCACCGGGCAGGAAATTTTCGTGCACGTTAGCGGCCTCGTGGACAAAATCCGTGAAGGTGACGTAGTTACCTTCGAAACGGCCCGCGGCAAAAAAGGTATGAATGCAGTTAACGTTCAGCGCGCTTAATCCGTCGCTGACGCTTTGATCATACAACACGTCGAAACTCCGGTGGGAATGACCCGCCGGAGTTTTTTTTATTCATTATACTACACAACCCTACAAGGCTTCCAAGGCCTGCTCCAGATCTTCCCAGAGCCAGTCCGGATCTTCCAGACCGATATAAAAACGGCAAAACGACCAGGGCATGGCGCTGTCGGGGCGGCCGGATATTTTGTAAAAACCGATACTCGGCATAATAAGCGATTCGTGCCCTCCCCACGACACCGCCATCAGGAACCGTCGAAGCCGGTGCACAAAAGCCTCCATTTTCTCTGGCGTATCCGTTTTAAACTGCACCGAAAACAAGCCGCCACAGCCGCGCATCTGGCGTTTGGCCAGTTCCAGTTGGGGGAAACTGGCATGGAACGGATACCAGATACGCTCCACTTTGGGGTGATGCTCAAGTTTTTGCAACAAATAACGAGCGCTTTCATCGCTGCGCTGAATCCGAAGCGGCAATGTGCGCAAGCCCCTGATGACCAATGCGGCATCATGCGGACCTAAAATGCCGCCGAGTGTCATCAATTCCGATTCGAAAATCTTTTTCACCATTTCCCTGCTCGCACATAGGACGCCGACAACGACGTCGGAGTGGCCGTTGAGGTATTTGGTGCCGGAATGCACCACGATGTCGATGCCAAACGCCGCCGGATTCTGGTATACCGGCGAACTGTACGAATTGTCGATAATGGTCACCAGCCCGTGCTGACGCGCCAGTTCGGCACATGCCGCAAGATCCTGACATTCAAAGGTCATTGTGTTGGGGCTTTCCAGGAACAACACTTTGGTATTGGGTTGAATGGCGGTCCGGATGGCTTCAAAGTCGGTCCCGTCGACAAAAGTATGCGTGACGCCAAAGCGGCTGAGAAACTTCCGCAGCAACGCCGAAGTCCACGAATAGGGCGCTTTTTGACACACCACGTGGTCGCCGGCCGCCACATTGCCCAGCACGGCTGCCGCTATGGCGCCGGCGCCGCTCGAAAAAACCAGTGCGTCTTCGGTGCCTTCAAGGGCAGCCAGTTTTTTGCGCAATATCTCGACCGTCGGGTTGTTGCCGCGTGTGTACACGTGGTTGGATAACTCGTCGGCAAACACCTCGCGAAAAGCGGCCAGATCCGGAAAGACAAAATTGCTCGACTGAATGACCGGCGGAGCCACGGCATTGAAATATTGCTCCCGGTCTTCGCCGAGATGCGTGAGAATTTCACTTAAATTCATGATTCAGCGCAAATTATAATAATATAACGTCAATCCCGGTCGCGCTTTTTTTTGCGCTTCTGGCCCTTCACCAGTTTCATTTCTTCGATCAGCCAATGCGCTTCGCCGTATTTATCGATGATGAACAGGATATAGCGCGTATCCACCATTATGTTGCGGCAAATGGCAGGGTCGTAGTTCAGGTCGCTCATGGTGCCTTCCCAGACCCGGTCGAAATTGAGCCCCACCAGATTGCCGTTGGCGTCGAGGGCGGGGCTGCCGGAGTTGCCGCCGGTCGTGTGATTGCTGGCGATAAAAGCGACCGGCATACGACCATCCGAATCGGCGTAAGGGCCGTAATCTTTCTTCTGGTGGAGATCGATCAGTTTTTTCGGCACGTCGAATTCATAATCGCCGGGCACGTATTTTTCTATAACCCCGTCCAGATAAGTACGTTCTTCATATTCGACGGCATCGCGGGGGGAGTAATCTTTGACTTTCCCGTAGGTAAGGCGCAGCGTGCTGTTGGCATCGGGGAAGAAGCGTTTTTCCTTGTACACTTCGAGTTGAGCCGCCATGTACATGCGTTGCAACATGGTGATTTGCGGTTGAATTTCCTGCAATTTCGGAGCAACATTCGCTTGATAAGCGCTGGTTACGCCACGCCAGAACACCACGGCCGGGTCTTGTTTCAAACTCTCTGCCAGGGTTTTGGCATCGCCGGCAAACAGGGCCTCGGCCTTGTCTTGCCGCGCCAATGCGCTGTTTTTGTAAATATAATCCGCCAGTCCGGCATAGCCACCGTGTTTGGCCGCTTCGGTTTTAATGTAGCCCGAACCCCATTCGTCGCGCACGTTTTCGGCGTACATTTCAATCAGGGCGGCAAAAACAGCCTGGTCGACTTCGGGACGGAAATCTTTATAAAAACCTGGCAAACTGCCTTTTACATCCGGGATTTTGGCGGCAAATGCCGAGAGACCCTGGTCGTCGTATGTTTTCATCCAGTTGTTCATGGAAGCGACCAGGGAGAGCAATTCGGTGTTGCGGACGAAGATTTCGAGGTAATAATCGCGAGCCCTGGCATAGGGTTCGAGTTCGCGATAGTTCTGTTCGAGGCGGGGCAGCAGGTTGCCGTAGCGGTATTGCCAGTTGGTGTTCAGACTGACGCGACGGCTGAATTCGGCTTCGTAGGCGCGTTTTTTCTCCAGTGCCTTGTATTTTTTCAAACCTTCCATCTCGCCCAGCCATTTTTTCCAGGCATTGGCGATACTGGCGTATTTGGCGACATAGGCGATTTTGATGGCCGGGTCGCGACGCATGTATCCATCCATGATCTTCAGGGCGCGATCGCGGATCGACACCTTTGCCGGGTTTAGTACTTCTGCCGTTTGTTGTACGGCAACGGCGGGTAGATACTCGTTGGTGTTGCCCGGAAAGCCGTACACCATGGTAAAATCGCCTTCGTCGACGCCATCAAGCGAAACGGGCAAGAAATGGCGTGGGCGGTAAGGTTGGTTGTCGGCCGAATATTTGGCCGGCTGGTTGTCTTTGTTGGCATACACCCGGAACAGGGAAAAGTCGCCGGTATGCCGCGGCCAGACCCAGTTGTCGGTATCGGCGCCAAATTTACCAATGCTGCTCGGCGGAGCACCCACCAGACGGACGTCGGTGTAGGTCACCGTGACGTACATGTAATATTGGTTGCCGTTGTACATGGGTTTGAACATAATGTCTTCCCAGGCTTCCTTTTTCGTCCGGACTTTGAGTTGGTTCAGGTTTTTATCGATCAGCGATTGCCGGTCGCGTTCCGACATACCTTCTGCAACGCCTTGCAGGGCCATTGCTGTCACGTCTTCCATCCGAACGACAAACATGACGAAGAGGTCGGGACAGGGTATTTCTTCACCGTGGTTTTTAGCCCAAAAGCCATCTTCTACATAGTTGTGTTCCAGTGTGGAGTGGCTTTGAATGGCATCGAAACCGCAGTGATGGTTGGTGAGCACGAGGCCTTTGGGCGAAATAATTTCGCCTGTGCAGCCGCCGTCGAACCACACGATGGCATCCTTAATACTTGGCTGAGTCGGTGAATAAATGTCATCGGCATCGAGGCGAAGCCCCATGGCCTTCATGTCTTTTTCGTTGTTTTTTTCGAGCAATGAAGGGAGCCACATGCCCTGGCCGTGTAGCAATGCGGGAAAAAAGAGGAGCAGGAAAAGCAGTCGTTGCATACGTTCAATTTTTATCGCTGCGAAAATAGGCAGACCGGCTCAGCTGCCGATCAAAACCGACAAAAAACAGAAGCCGCACCGGAAACGTCCGGTACGGCTTCCAAAACTTGTCTCTTCAGGGATTAGTTGAAGATGTAGCGAACGCTCATCTGCAGGCCCCAAACATCGGAAGCGGAAACGCCGTCGATGAAGGAGGTGCGGACCAGTTCGGGTTGGTTGTTCACCGTGCGGGTAGCCAGCGTGAAGGCCGGTACGCCGTTGGCGTCGGTCGAAGCATAGCGCAGCGGCTGATCGGTAACCAGCACTTTGCTGACACCCCAATCGCTGCTGAGCAGGTTGGCAACGTTCAGAATGTCGGCGCGTACCTGAATTACGTTGCGTTTGCCATTCACTTTTACGCCGAGTTCCTGCATCACCGAGAAGTCGAAACGGTGCAGCATCGGGAACATAGCGCCGTTGCGGTCGGCGTATTTACCGCGGTTGCTGTTCAGGTATTCATCCTGAGCCATGTAGGCCGTAAATGCTTCCAATTGTTGTTCCGGTGTGAAGGTCGCGATCACCTGGCCGAGCGAGTTGCGAACCGTAAGCGTAGTGAACGTAATGTCGCTTGCATTTACCGGGATAAACATCAGTTCGTTGCCGCGTACGCCGTCGCCGTTCATGTCGTTGGCGATGGAGTAGGAATAACGGGACGTGAAGATGCCGGCGCCGGGGTTGAAGCCGCGGCGTTCGCCGACATAACCGAGCGAGAACTGGGTAGCACCGTCGAAGGATTTGCCGTAGGTAACGCGGTAGCCCAACAGACCAACCACGCGGTGCGGCATGTCCTGGTCGGCATAAGCCAGGCTCAGGTCGTTGTTGCCATTTACGGTTTTGACGCTGCTCCAGGAGCCGGCAGCGATCGAGCCAGCGCTCATCAGGTCTTTGGCCTGGCTGTAAGTGTAGGCAGCCATACCATAAAGGCCGCGTTGGGCCGGGTATTCCAGTTTGGCAGTTGCCGACCAGAAGTAGCCTTCATTGGTATTGGTCATGATTACGGCGCTTGAAACACCGCTGTACAGACGGTCGCCGGAGGTCCAGCGGTCGCGCTGGTCGGGTCCCGAGAACTGTGCGTTGCTGGGCTTCAGGTTGGAATTGTAGTACCTGATTGCGTTGATGTTGCGGTTGTAGAGGAATTCGGCAGTACCGACAAAGCCGAAGGGCAGCTTTTGGTCGACAGCGATATTCGATTTCCAGATTTGCGGGAAGCGGTAGTCCGGATCGGCAGCAGCGATTTCCACCGTGCCCAGCAAGGTTGCAGGTTTGAAACGGGACGGATCTTCATAGAAGCCGTATTTGTTACTGCCGCCGCTCTTGTTCTCGTCGAGGAAGCCGGTCAAAACACCATTGTTGCCAACCTGGTTGGAGACCCAAACGTAGGGCGGACGGCCGGTGAAAATACCCGTACCGCCGCGGATCTGGGTGGTCTTTTTACCGGTGACATCCCAGTTGAAGCCGAGGCGCGGCTCCCACAGAATTTTGGACTCCGGCATGGTTCCTGTATTGATAACCAGGCTGCTGTCTCCTTCTTCGTTATAAAAAACGTTGTTGTTCAACAGCGATTCGTTGGTCAGTGCCGTGTTTTCGAAGCTGATGAGGCTGGCGCGAACGCCGGCAGTCAGACGGAAGTTTTTACCCATCTGGATTTCATCCTGGGCATACAGGTCGAACTTGTTGGCTTTCAACACCTGAAGGGGTTTCTCGTCGTTGGGCAGACCGGAGTAGCGGTATTGGAAACGGCGAATTTTGGTGTCGCTGGTATCGGCGCCCGGATTGTCGATGCCGAAGTTGGCGGCATTGTAGAAATCCTGCAGGGAGTTGAAAATGTACACGCCGTGCGAGCCCGGGAAGAACAGGTTGTTCGACTGGTAGCGCTCGTAGTTGGCGCCCACGGTTACCGTGTGTTTGTTCAGGTAGATCGACAGGTTGTTGGTGGCGTGAAAGGTGCCGTAGTCAAGTTTGTTGTCGGGCGTAAACGGATCGAAACCGGCGGAGATGTAGGTAGCGCCGTTTTGCAGAATATCGATCGTCGGGAATACCTCGCCTTTGTATTTGCGGTCTTCGTTCTGGTAGTCGTAGCCTACGATCAGGTTGTTGGAGATTTTGTCGGTAAGGGTACCGTTCCATTCGCCAACGATCGAGCGGGTGTTATCGCCGATAAGGTAGCCCGAATTTTGGTACGACATGGCGTCCAGATTAGAGCGGCGGTTGCCGGCGCCCAGGGAAGCGCTGTTGGAGATCGGCTGGTCGGCCAGTGAGTTGTGGTGCGTATAGCGAACCGTTACCTTATTGCGCTCGTTGACGTTCCAGTCGAGGCGAACGAGGAACTTGTCGCTCGTGGTTTCGTTGTTGAAGCCTTCGTACGGACCGGTTTCGTAGCCGTAATTTTCTTTGAGGAAACGGCTCAGTTCGTCCAAATCGCTCTTTTTTACCCGAGTGGTAGTGCCGGGGAGCGAAGAGCCGTCGGCCACGTAGGTGGTGCCGGGCTCGGTACGGCGCTGAATTTCGCCGCTCACGAAGTAGAACAGTTTGTTCTGAATGATCGGTCCGCCAAAGCGGGCGCCGACGACGTACTCGTCAAATTCGCCGATAGCGGCTTTCTGACCGGCTGCTTCCTTGCCGATAAAAAAGTCGCTGTTGTTGCGCCAGTTGTAATAAGCGGAGCCTTCGTAGTTGTTCGTACCGCTGCGCGTAACGGCGTTGATGGCCGTGCCGACGAAACCGGACTGACGAACGTCGAAGGGCGCTACGTTCAGCTGGAGTTCTTCGATGGCATCGAGCGAAATTGCCGTGGAGCCGGTACGGCCACCTGCTTGCGCATCCGTACCCAGACCAAAACCGTTGTTGAACACGGAACCGTCGATGGTAAAGTTGTTCAGGCGGCTGTCTTGTGCGCCAAACGAACCGTTGCTGTTGCCCTGCGGGCTGTACTTGGTAATGCTGCTGATCGAGCGGCTGCCAACAGTCGGGAGGGAAGTGACCTGGGCATTGCTGAACGTCTGCGCAGCACCCGTGCGTTGGTCTGAAAAGATGTCGTTCCGATTGGCAGAAATTACAACTTCTTCCATCGACAAACCCGATTCCTGAAGTTGGAAATCGACACTCGACGACACGCCAAGGTTGGTGTACACATTTTCACGCGACATGGACTCGAAGCCCGTGTAGGTGACCGTCACGGTGAATGGACCGCCCACGCGAACCGCCGGCAATACGTAGCGGCCTACCGCGTTGGTGGCAGTGCCGTAGCGGGTTCCTGACGGAACGTGCACGGCAACAACAGTTGCGCCGATGAGGGCTTCTCCTTTGGTGTCGGATACCGTACCGGAAATGGTAGAGGTAGTCACCTGGGCAAAAGCCGTCAGGCCCATCAACATCAGCGCAAGGGTAAGAAGCGCTTTTGTTGAACGGAGACAGTAAATCATTTTGTTCATACAATAAAGCAGATTTAGTGAATTTTTCCGGCTGCAAATAGCCGGCGAATTTTCCGGCGAAATTACTCAGAGGATATTAATTTCCAGTTAAGTTTGGATAGATTAATGCACCGGCTGGCGGCAGAAATTCCCTACTTTTGGGCCTGTAATTTTTATTTAATGGCTTACCAGCACAACCGAACAAGCATGAAAAAAACACTTTGGACCCTCCTTTTCCTGGCATCTTTCCTGGCCTCCGCATCGGCCCAGGTCGTGATTACAGAAATCATGTACAACCCGCCGGAAAGCGGCACCGACTCCCTGGAGTACGTTGAGCTTTTCAACAAATCCAACTCGCCGCTCGATGTTTCGGGCTGGAATTTTACCCAGGGTTTTGAATTCGTCTTCCCAGCCAGCAGCACGATCAACCCCAACAGTTATATCGTCATTGCCAAATCCGCCTCTGCCTTCGAGAACGTCTTCGGATTTCAACCCTACGGCATCTGGGTCATCAACGGCGCCCTGACCAACAACCCGGGTGAAGACATCGAACTGCGCGACGCCGCGGGCAACGTGATCGACTACGTCGACTACATGAACGCAGCCCCCTGGCCCATCGGCGCCAATGGAAACGGCGCGTCGCTGGTGCTGTGCGACGTCAATGCCGACAATACCCTGGCGTCCAACTGGCAGGATGCCAGCACCTCTACCGGCGTTACGATCAATGGCAAGGAAATCCTGGCCAACCCGGGTGCTGCTTCCAGTTGCAGCAGCGCTATCAACGCCAAACCGGACAACTTCTTTGTGCCACAGGGCACCACCTCATTCCTGGTTGTGACTGGCAACGACGTTGTGCCCAGCCCACCGATCCTGAGCATGATGATTACCGGTAACCCCGCTAACGGTACGGCGCTGGTCAATCCCGACAACACTGTATCCTACACACCCAATGCAGGTTTCTGCGGGCCGGATGCTTTCGTCTACCAAATTTGCGATGCCGGTGGCTGCGACACCGCGCTGGTTTCCCTCAATGTACAATGTTTCACGCCGCTGTCGATCGCTGCCATCAGCAACGAAAATGCCGATGGCGTGGCCGATTCGCTCAACGTCAGCTGTCAACTGGTTGGCACTGTGTACGGCGTCAACACGCGTGCTTCCCTGTCTGGCATCCAGTTTACATTGATCGATGATGACAATACTGCCGGAATCAACGTATTCAGCCCTCAACAGTCTTTTGGCTATACCGTGACCGAAGGCGATGTGATTGCCATCAGTGGCGTCATCGGCCAGTTCAACGGCCTGATTCAAATCTCGCCGGTCAATATCGCTGTGCAATCACAGAACGCTCCGCTGGCCCAGCCCGAAACCGTCGTTGCGCCTTCCGAAGCCACCGAATCGCGTTTGCTCAAAATCGGCAACCTGCACCTCGTCGATCCGGTAGAATGGACCAATGGCGTAGGCCCGGGCTTTAGCGCCCGCGCAGTCTCCGACGACCATCCGCTCGATACGGTACTGATCCGGGTCGACAACGACGTTACCCTCTTCAACGAACCCGCGCCCACGGGCCCCTTCGACCTGATCGGTATCGGCGGCCAATTCGACAGCAGCAACCCCTACACCAGCGGCTACCAGATCGCCCCGCGCTACACCGCCGACCTGCTTCCGCTCGTGGGCGTGAAAAACGCGGATTTCAGCGCACAGGTTAAACTTTCGCCCAACCCGACCGGCGATTTTGTGCAGATCCTGACTGATATTCGTTTCGATCGCATCCAGTTGTTCTCGACCACGGGCCAACTGCTGTTCAGCCAGAATAATCCGGAACAAACCAGCCGTGTCGACCTGAGCAAACTGTCTGCCGGAACCTATTTCGTACAGTTTGTGAAAGAGGGTGCAGTTTGGACGACCCGCGTGGTGAAACAATAATTTATCTTGATATTGATAAATGGAGATTGAGTAGTGCCCCGTAAGGCATTTTTCAATCTCCATTTCATTTTTGACTGATCGACGACTACCTGTAAATGCGCTTGTCCTTTATTTTTTTCCTGACCTTATCCCTGCTTCAATTCCACGTTTCCGCCCAGTCAAAACCTCCCCGGCGATCCATTCTTCCCGAATCGATACGCGAGGTTTCAGGTATGACCTTGTGCCCAAACGGTGATCTGTGGCTGCTCAACGACAGCCGCAATCCGCCGGAATTGTTTCGCTTCGACCCAATCAACGGAAATCTGCTCGAAACGCGCCGCCTGCCGCTGAACAATCGCGACTGGGAAGACCTGACCCACGATCCACAGGGCCGCCTTTATATCGGCGATTTCGGCAACAACCGCAACGGCCGTCGCAATCTGCGCATTTACCGTTACGATCCGGTCAGCAGCAAAATCGACTCTTTGCTGTTCCGGTATCCTGACCAGCAGGTATTTCCCCCCGCCGCTGAAAAAGACTGGAATTTTAATTGTGAAGCCATGGTGTGGTACCGCGACAGCCTCCACATTTTTTCCAAAAACAGTTTTAAAGGAAACTTTATCTGCAAACAATACGTGCTCCCCGCCCGACTGTTTGACCAGGCGGATCAAAGCAATGAAACCGTCGCCGAACTGCGCGACAGTATTGTCATCAGCGACCGGGTGGTTACCGGCGCCGCGATGAGCCCAGATGGCCAAACGTTGATATTCACCTCCTATATCGTTCGGAAAAAATGGGGCTTTATACCGCATACCAAAGCAGATCTGATTTCTTTCAGCAATTTTCGGGGGAGCAATTTTTTTACCGGGAAAAAACAGCGGAAGAAACTGCCCAAATGTATGATTGCCAGGCAGTTCGAGTCGGTTACGTACTGGAAAGGCTCTGCCTGGCTGGTTGCCAATGAACGGCGCGCCCACCAAAAACCCGCTGTCTGGAAAGTGAAACACAGGCCTTAATTCATTCGCTTGACATTTTTTAACGGGCCCCTCCACAATGCCCAGGACAGGCCGGCTGCCCATATCAGTGTTTTGACAAAAAGCCCCTGCCAAAAATCCGTCAACCATTCGCCTGCAATATACACGGCCAGGGAAAGGGGCGACAGCCAAATCAGGTATCGCCAAGCGTGTTGCAACAAACCACCGAAGGAAACCCCGCAGCGCTGAGCCAGCCATGCCAACAGGGGAATTTCAAGCAACAGTTTCGCCCCCACCCTGCTCCATGCCGCCGTTTCAGGTGCGGGATCGATCGAGAGACACACGGCCAGTACGGCATTGGCAGCCGCGGCCCAGAGCAGTAACCAGAGCAGCGCCCATTGCGGTTTGCCGATTCCTCGTGTCAGTTGGGGGAAACCTGCCGCCAGGGTTCTGATGAGTCCTGCCGCGCCAAAGGCTTGCAAGAGCGGCACGGCGGGCTGCCAGGCTGTGCCGTACAACAACAGGACTAACTCCTCTGCAAAAAGGGCCATCGTCAGATACGCCGGATAAAGTATCAATACGACGTTACGGGTTGTTTTTTGAAAAATCTGTTCCCGGAGGTCCAGATCGTCGCCCGCCTTCGCAAATAGCGGAAAGGAAACGCGGGTAACCACGTATCCGATTCTTGCTGTCGGAATTGTACCGATGGTAAATGCCAGGTTGTAAAAGCCCAGCGCGGCCGCCCCCAGCCATTTACCGACGATGAGTTTGTCCAGCCAGTTGGCCAGAAAATCGGCCCAGCGCGCCGAAAGGTCAAACAGGCCGAAGCGCAGCAAGGGGCGCAGTTCTTTCCACGAACAGGATTCCATCCAACGAAAAGAAAAAACATCGCGGGCGACCCACCAGCAACCTAAAGCGGCCAGCGCGCTCCTCGCGACAAAGCCCCAGGCCATCGCCCAGGGGCCCCAGCCCTTCCAGGCCAAAAATGCGACCAGCAGGAAGCCGGCTCCGCCCGATCCGACCTGAATTTTTGCCGCATCGTCGAAGCGCAAGTCGCGCGACAAAAGTGCGCCGTATTGCGCGCCAAACGGTGTAAAAAGCAAGGCCAGTCCCATCGAAGGCAGCAACCCTGCCAATACAGGCCGTTCGTACCAGTCAGCAATACTGCTGCCCATTAAAAACAAACCGGCTATCGCTGCCAGACAAATGCCGAAATTGATCCGAAACAACGCGCCAAACTGCCTGGAATTCAAGGCTCTGGATGATACTACTGCCTGGCTCAACCCGGCCTCGGCCATGGGCGTCAGTACGCCGATGCAGGTCGCGGCAAGCGCATAATCGCCGGCGTCTTCGGGGCCTGCCAGCCGGGCAAATACCAGCATTTGCAAAAACTGGAACAAAGTACCGCCTACCGAACCAATCATCGACCAGCGCACCCCTTGTTTGAATTGTCGTTCCAGATTGGGCATTGCCATACAAAGACAGTTGAGATTGACCTTGGTACTCTTACGCGGTCGGTGCAATTTTGGGCCAAAGAAAAACACAGCGCATGAAAACCCAACGCTTGTCGATGCAAACCGTCACCCCTGCCGGCGCCCAGATGCGGGAAGACCTGCTCGCGCTGGAAGATCCGCTGGAAATACGTATCGCTTATGGCTTCGGCAACATGCGCCGACGCCTGTCGCTGGCCGTTACCATGCGCACGCCTGGCGACGACGAAGAACTTGCCATGGGTTTTTTATTTACCGAAGGTATTATTGCCCAGCCTTCGCAAATACTGAATATCAAGCAATTGGATGAAAATACCCTGCTTGCAGAACTCACCCCCGATCTTGCCGTCGATGCCGAACGACTGACCCGGCATTTGTTCACTTCTTCGAGTTGTGGCGTGTGCGGCAAAGCTTCGCTCGACGCTGTGCATACTGTTACCTGCCACTACCCCACTCCGGGTTATCCTCAAATTGAACCCGACACACTCTACCGTCTGCCCGGCTTGCTGCGCGAAGCACAGGCAACTTTTGAATTGACCGGCGGATTGCATGCAGCGGGGTTGTTCCGGCCCGACGGCAGTTTGCTACTGCTTCGAGAAGACATCGGACGGCACAATGCGGTCGACAAGGTGATCGGAGCCGCTTTTCGGAAAGGTATTTTGCCCCCGTTCAAGGATTTATTGCTGTTGGTAAGCGGCAGGGCGGGATTTGAACTGGTTCAGAAAGCCACCATGGCAGGTATTCCCCTGCTGGCGGCTGTTGGCGCCCCTTCGGGTTTGTCGGTTGAACTGGCCGCTTCGGGCGGCCTGACCCTGATCGGTTTTCTGCGCGGGGAGCGATTTAATGTGTACACTTGTCCCGAACGAATTCTGTTGTAAATGAAAACGACGGGCTATTTGGGCGTATTTTCCTACTTTCGCCCGTTTTCCGCTGAAAAATAGAGGAGTATGCGACTTAAAACCTTGGAACTCAAAGGCTTCAAAAGCTTTGCCAACGAAACGGTGCTGCATTTCAACGACGACGTCACGGGCGTCGTGGGCCCCAATGGCTCGGGCAAAAGCAATGTGGTCGACGCCGTCCGCTGGGTTCTGGGCGAACAAAAAACCGGGCAGTTGCGCCTCGATAAAATGGCCTCGGTGATTTTCAACGGCACCAAAAAACGCAAAGAGGCCCAGATGGCCCAGGTGTCGCTGACTTTTGAAAACACCAAAAACGTTCTGCCCGTCGACTATCAGACCGTCACAATCAGCCGCATCCTGTACCGCTCCGGCGAAAGCGAGTACCGCCTGAATGGCGTGAGCTGCCGTCTGAAAGACATCACTTCTCTTTTTCTCGACACGGGTATCGGCGCCGACTCATACGCCATCATCGCCCTGAACATGGTGGAAGACCTGCTGAGCGACCGCGAACAGGCGCGCAGAAAAATGTTCGAACAGGCTGCCGGCGTCTCCAAATACAAGGCCCGAAAACACGAAACCCAGCAAAAACTGGAGGCGACCACCGCCGACCTCGACCGTATCGAAGACCTGCTTTTTGAAATTGAAGACCAACTGAAAAAGCTGGAAAAGCAGGCGCAGCGCACCCAGCGCTTTTACGAACTCAAAGACGAGTACAAACGTTTGTCTGTCGAACTGGCCGTTCACAACCTCGCCCGGCATAAAAAAACCTACAAGGAACTTGAAAACCAGATCGCCAGGGAAGAAAACAACTACCGCGAAGTAGAAGTAAAAGCCCGCGAAATGGACGCGGCGATCGAGGAAAAACGCAAACACCACACCGACAAGGAAACTTCGCTGAGCGAACAACAACAGGAGGTCAACCGGCTGACCGGCCGCATACGGGGCAAGGAGAATGAAAAAAACATGCTGGCGCAAAAACTGACTTTTGTACAGCAGGATATCCGCCGCATCGACGATCAGCTGGCCAAAGCCGCCGATCAGATTCGGCAGTTACAAAGCGAAATCGAAGGCTACCAGACCGACCTGAACTACGAGAAAAGCCTGGAAGCCGAACTCGATGCCGCACTGGAAAAAGCCAAACAAAAACTCGAACAGGTGCGCAGCGACCACAATTTGCTGAAAGGCAACCTCGATGAGTTCGTACAGGCCCAGCAAGCCATCGAACGCACGATTGTCGAACTGGAAAAACAAAAAGCCGTGCAGGCCAACCAGATCGATAACCTGCGCCGCGATCAGGAGAGAACCCTGGCTGATGTGGCGGCAAGAAGGGAGGATATGCAGGCCATCGACCTGAAAATCAAAGAGGTATCCAAAGCGGAATCTGGACAGTCCGCCAAAATCTACGAACTGGAAAGTGCCGAGGAAAAGCGTCGCAACGCCATCGCGGAGACAGAAAAAAACACCGATGATCTCACCCGAAAAATTGCCGACTGCCACCGCCAGCTCGACGCCAAACGCAACGAGTTCAAATTGACCAAAAGTATGGTCGAAAGCCTGGAAGGCTTCCCGGAAAGCATTAAGTTTTTGAGTCAGCAAAAGGAATGGGCGCAAAATTGTCCCTTGCTCAGCGACCTGTTGTACGTACGGGAAGAATACAGGGTGGTGATCGAAAACTACCTCGACCAGTACCTGAGCTATTACGTGGTGCCCGACGCCGCTACGGCCGTGGAAGCCATCCATTTACTGGGCCGAAGCCAAAAAGGCCGCGCCAATTTTTTCCTGCTGGATGCTTTCCAGATGGTCGCCAACGACCTTCTCTTTGCCCCCGAAGGTATCCGCGCAACCGATTTGGTGGAAGTGGAACCCCGTTACAGGCCCCTGCTCGAATATTTGCTTCAAAACGTCTTCATCACCCACGACGACAACGCCGCCGCGCGAGCCGACCTGCTCAAGGATTTTCCCGATGCGGTCATCTTGTCACAATCCGGCACTTTTGCCCGTAAAAAATTCACCTTGTCCGGCGGCTCGGTCGGCTTGTTTGAAGGCAAAAAAATCGGCCGGAAGAAAAACCTGGAAATACTCGAGGCCGACATTAAAAAACTGGAAAAAAGCGAGGCCGAAATGAACAACCGCCTCGCCACGCTCCGAACGCACCTTCAATCGCTCAAAAACGCCGACCAAAGCGCAATGCTGCAGCGCGAACGCGAAGCGCTCAACAGGCTGCAACAGGAAAGCGCGGGATTGCGCGCGCGCCACGAAAACATCGCGGCATTTGTGCAAAATTTTGATGCCAAAGCGGGCGAAAGCGGCCAGTTGATCGAACAACTCGTGGCATCCAATGCTGCCATCGAGAAAGAACTGGGCGTCAAACAAAAAGAAGCCAGCGCCGTAAAAGAACGACTGGCCAACGCCGACGGCAGTTTTCGGGATGTTGCCGAACAACTCAGTCAGGCCAGCGCAGCCTACAACCAGCAGCATATCGAGTTTATCCGGCAGCAAAACAAGGTCAGTACCTTTCAGCAGGAACTCAGCTTCCGGGAAAAACGCCTCTCCGAATTGCGCACCCAGGTGACGCAGAACGATACCACCAAAACCAAAAATCAGGAAGAAATCGATTTTGTCAGCAGCGAAATCGCCCGCCTGGAAGAAGAACTCACGACGGCTTATTCAGAGAAAAAAAGCAAGGAAGCCGAACTCTCCGAAGTGGAACAAACCTACTTCAAGGCCAGGAACGAGATCCACGAACTGGAGAACCTTACCCGGGAGAATTTCAGGAAACAACAGGAGTTGCAAATCCTGGTAAACCGCCTGAAAGAACGTTTCAACGACGTGAAATTCGAAATCACGGCCATCGGCGAACGCCTGCGCGCCGAGTTCGGCATGGGCGTCAATGACGTCATCAACGACGAACCCAACCCGGCATTCGACCGCGACACCCTGGAAAAAGACGTGAACAACCTCAAACGACGGCTGGATACCTACGGAGAGATCAATCCGCTCGCCATCGAGGCTTACAACGAAATCAAAGAGCGCCACGACAGTATCGCGGGACAGCGCGACGATATTTTGCGGGCAAAAGACAATCTCCTGCAAACCATGAAGGAGATCGAAGAAACGGCTACCAAACGTTTTCTGGAGTCGTTCGAACAAGTGCGCGAAAACTTCATTCGGGTGTTCCGCACCCTGTTTACCGAGGAAGATACAGCCGATCTGCTGCTGACACGCCCCGATGACCCGCTTGAATCCGACATCAACATCATCGCCAAACCCAAAGGAAAACGCCCGCAAACCATTGCACAACTATCCGGCGGTGAAAAAACCCTCACCGCCACCGCCCTGCTGTTTGCCCTTTATCTGCTCAAACCCGCGCCATTCTGTATTTTTGACGAGGTGGACGCTCCGCTCGACGATGCCAACATTGAAAAATTCAACCGCATCATTCGCGAGTTCTCCAAGGATTCCCAGTTTATCGTCGTCACGCACAACAAGGCGACTATGGCGGCTGTCGACACCATTTACGGCGTCTACATGCCCGAACAGGGCGTTTCAGCAGTGACCCCCGTCGATTTTCGCAAACTGGGCCACGAAGCGCTGGTTTTTGAAGCGGGCTAGAAAAAAATGTCTCCCGAGTCATCACTCGGGAGACGGCACTTATCACTTAAAGTACATGAAAGGAATTCCAGTTCTCAATTAGTGGCCGCCGCCGTGACCGCCGTGGCCGCCGCCAGGTCCACCGTGACCGCCATGACCGCCACCGGTCGAGTCAGGGTGAGGATGGCCGCCACCCGTCCAGGAAGAGTCCGGGCCGTGGTGCGGGCCGCCGAACAGGGAGTCGTGCGGATGATGGGTGTGCAACGAGTCGTGCCAGAGGGAATCATGCGGGTGGTGAGGATGCCCCAGGGAGTCATTGTGCAGCGAATCGCAGGCATGGTGCAGCGAATCGCCGAAATGATGACCGTGGCGACCACCGCCGCGCTCACTGACATAGGACCCGTCACTGGCGTAGGCGTCCGTCAGCGCCTCTTTCTGACAAGAAGAATAAAAAGCAGCA
This sequence comes from Saprospiraceae bacterium, assembly GCA_016787345.1. GTDB lineage: Bacteria > Bacteroidota > Bacteroidia > Chitinophagales > Saprospiraceae > M3007. Next base: position 25,693 of record JAEUUU010000030.1, read on the forward strand.
AGCAACCCGACAAAAGCAAAAAGAAGGATGTTCTTCATAAAAGGAACCTGTAAATATTTTCCGGGCGAAATTACCCGTTCAATATTTCAACACGGGAAAGGCGGCAGTCGGGTTGCTCGATGATCCAATTAATTTTGTGGTAGAATTGTTAAAATTGATATGAAGCCCCCAGTTTAAACGAAAGCATATCGAAGAGTGGGTCCTTGTTCGTAAAATTCTTGTCGTATTGAGCCGTCAAACCCAGCGACCAACGACCGAGCGCATAGTCCGCACCAGCGCCGAAACGGCAAATGTTCTGTTCCCAGTGGTTTTCGGTTTTGCGGATGAAGAATTTGTTGTCGAATGGATCGGGGTTTGGGTGACCGCCGCCATGCGGTTTCTTCTTGAACTCGTACTGCACAAAAGAGGCCGGCATCTGTGCCCAAACGTATCCGACTTGAACACTTGGCGTGATTCGTCCGCGTACGGGCAGCGTATAACGAACGCCCGCTGCAAACCGACGCTGCCGTTGCTCGCTTTGAAGCCTGACCAGATCATATTGGTGGTGTGAAACGGGGCCGCCCGGTGGATCGGGATTCATTTGTTCGGGCAAATGAAACCGATCCGGGTTATTGTCGGCATCGATTTCAAACTGGACAAAGTCGGCCGAAGCACCCAACCAGATTTGATTCCAGACTCGAATTTCGGCTGTCAGAGACTGGCCTTTGTGCCAGGAGACGCCGCTTTCAGCAGGTGTTGCGGTGCCCGCCACGGCCTGAATTCCTACCCGAACCCTCGATACGTCTTTGACCGGTTTGGTGAGGAGTCTTGCCGGCGGCGGATTTTCCTTTGCGGCTTCGATCGAAAGTTCGGGTAATACCGGAACGCTCGCTTTTCCATACGCCAGCGTTGTCGTTATCGGCCTCGACAGGATAGAATCGGGTATGGGTAGTTTTTCCCATACAAACGATACCTCCGACATTTCTCCTTCCTGCGGGGCAGGTGTCGCGGGCCTTGCAGATTCAACCATGGCCTGTTTTCCTACATTTTCGTCAATTTGGGCAGGCAAAGTGATTGTCGGCTGAACCGGCAAGGCATTACCAGCAGCAAATGGCGAGATGGGGGCAGGTTTGTAAAGCGAAACATTTTCTGACGGCACGGATCGGGAATCGCTCTTGCTGCTGGCGACCGAAGATTCCATACCCTGCAAAGGCATATCGTTTTGGCTGGACAGCAAATGCGTTTGCATATCGGGAATAGCGGCGATTTCCAGGGGAGAAATTTGTGTTGCTGGAGTTGCCGGCTCGTTAGTTTGTTGCGCCTTGATTTGGGTCAGCAGTTCGTTCAGCAACACATTCTGACGGCGAAGGGAATAGTTCTGCACACCCACCCAAATGGTTGCAGCCGCTGCTGCACATGCCGCTACTTTCCAGGCCAGCGTCGTCCAGCGACGGATGTTGGATACGGGCCGAGCGTCCTGAATACCCGAATCAAATGCTTCAAGGCGACGGGATAATTGTCGCCAGTTTTCATCGCGTCGGGAGAACGGGCGCTCCCCGTCGAGGCGATCGCGGAAGAATTGGTCGAAGTCTTTCATACGTTGTAACTTAGGTCAAGTTCGTCGGCGAGAAGGGTTTTCAGCCGGCTTCTCGCGCGGGCAAGATTAGACTTGGAGGTTCCGATGCTGATGCCGAGTGTATCGGCAATTTCTTCATGCGAAAAACCATCCACGACGAACAGATTAAAGACAGCCCGGTAGGCGGGCGAAAGTTGGTCGAGCAGGGAAAAAATTTGTTCTTCGGTGAGTTGTTCCACAATTCCCGACTCCATGGGGGAGTCCATGTCAGCGCGCCACTCCTGGGTAGCGGGAGCGTTGATGGAGGAACGCAATCTGTCGATTGCCGTATTAATGACAATACGGCGCAGCCACGCGCGAAAGCCTCCTTCATCACGCGGTTCGAACAAATGTATTTTGGTGAATACTTTGAAAAAAGCGTCGTTGGTTACTTCCTCGGCCGCTTCGGTATTGGACACGTAGCGGTATGCAACCGACATGGCGTAGTTGTAAAACCGGCTAAACAGCTGGTATTGGCTCGAACGGTTGCTGCGCCGGCAGCCCTCGAGTATTTCGTCGAGATCGGAGTAACTCACTGTAATCAAACACGGAAATGAGAGCGGCAAGGTTGCGTATCTCCTGCGAATTGTGCGAAAAAAATGCCGCAACCGTCGTTGTGAGACGAAAAAGTGGATCTTTAAAATTGGCTTAAAAAACCGGGCAGTTCTCTTTTGGGAGCTATTTTTGCAGGGTATTTTGAACCGATAATCCCCTTTTCGTAACCCACATTCACAACTTTCCCATGCCGACTCGTATACTCGCAGGCCTTCTGCTATTGGGGCTGTTTTTTACCGCTTGTAAAAAAGATGACCCCGCTCCCGTTCCCCAAACCCCTGATTTCACGCTGTTTTTCAACAACGAATTTAACGAACTGCAAGCGCGGTACGCCGTCTTTTTGAGCGACGCCGACGGGCAGATGCGCGCCTTCCGTTGGCTGCCCGGTCGGGATACGGCCTCATTGAGCGTGCCCGGCAGTGCGCAAACCGACCGTTTCGACTGCACGATCGTCAAAATTACCAACATCGACGCCTCCGGTTCGGGGGTGGTTGATACGACTATTTCATTGACCACCTACACCCAACTGTCGGATGGTCAATCCATTAATTTGCACGACCCGGAATACCGGCAAAGCATCGACCTGCTGATCCAGTTTACCAACATTAATTCCCTCGATTCGATCATTGTTCCCGACGGACTGACCTTTGCCCGACCGCAGCCGGCCAACAATTTTACGGGGCAGTACCGAATTCTGCATACCGGAAAAGTATGGTTACGTATTCTGATCAACGGCGAAAGCACCTGGCGGTACATGTTTTTTGACAACGTTGAAGGCCCTAATCAAACGGCTTCTATCGACGCCACTATTTTACCCAAAATGTTCAATGCGCCCAGCAAATACATTGGTTTGCCGTTCAATGGGCCCTGGTCGTATCTGATCGAAGGGCTTGTCGACACCAGTGCGAATAAATTCATGCCGCTCGGCGATTTGCTGCGGGCGCCGGGCGGTGCGGTGCCTGTTTTTGAGCAATTGGCCGTATTTGAGCCCGAAGTGCGGCCTTACAACGGCTACCGGATTCGTATGTCAGCGCCTCCCGGCCAGGCGGGTTATGGCTACGCCAGCGACGGTTTTTACACCTCACTCCCCAGTTTTTTGTCGGCGCCGAATATCGATATTTCGGCGTCCGTACCTGCCAACAGCCGTTATGCCGCTGCCAGTTGTCAGGGCGATATCGATGCGGTATCGTTTACGCGCTCCTTCACTGGTCTGCCGGGCATTCGTTGGGAAGTGTTGTTGCCGGGCAGCAACGGCCAGATCGTCACCTATCGCCTACCCGACCTGCCTGACGCAATTGCCGACCTCTCGTTTGCCCTCAAAACGTACAATTTCGGAAATGCTGTGGAAGCGCGGGCGGAGGCCTACGCCAATCTCTCGGGTTTTTCGTTGATTCTTCAAAAAAGGTTGCAAAACAACGACCCTTTATGGCAGGCCAAGGGCCGGTTCGTGGCGCGCATCAGGAACTTTTAATTCGACTTCAGCATTACATTGGCCAAAACAACAAGACCATGAACAATCACCAGGATCTTTTTGAGGCCAACCGGCAGGGCTGGAATCTGCGCACCGAAGTACACAAAACCTCCGCTTTTTACGACGTTGAAAACTGGAAAAAAGGCGGAATCAGTCTGACCGAAATCGAACGGCGCGAGCTTGGCGATGTAAGCGGAAAAAAACTGCTGCATTTGCAATGCCATTTCGGGCAGGATACCCTGTCGTGGGCCCGCCTGGGCGCCGAGGTGACCGGCTGCGACCTTTCGGACGAGGCCATCCGGTACGCCCGCGAACTTTCCGGGGAATTGAATTTGCCGGCTCAGTTTGTCTGTTGCAACGTATACGATCTGCGCGAGCATCTTCAAGGGCAGTTTGACGTCGTATTTACCTCTTACGGCACCATCGGCTGGTTGCCCGAACTCGACACCTGGGGGGCAGTTATCAGCCACTTTTTGCGGCCCGGCGGCGTTTTTTACATCGCCGATTTTCATCCGGTGCTTTGGATGCTCGACGACCGGATGGAGATGCTCAAATATCCCTACCACAATGCCGGGGTGATCGAAACCGAACAGGTAGGCACTTATGCAGAGCGCTACGCGGACATCGAGTACAAAGAGTACGGCTGGAACCATAGTTTGAGCGAAATCATCAATACGTTGATCGCTCACGGGCTGCGCATCGAAATGCTCAACGAGTACCCATATTCGCCTTACGATTGTTTCGACAAAACGGTAAAAGGCGACGATGGCAACTATCGGATCCGGGGCCTTGAAAACGTAATCCCTATGGTCTACTCTATTCGTGCGGTAAAAGCGTGAATTTTTGTGCGGCAAATTTCTCGAAAGCCCTACTTTTCCCGCCTCAAAAACCATGTTTACGAGATAATTTGTCAAGATTCACCCAAGTCCTTTTGTACAACAAGGGGCTCAACACCGAACCCGAATGTCGATCTTTCGCCATCTTTTTCGCAAAAAAACCGTGGCTGATGCCATTTCATCGGCCGATCCTTCCGAACACAGCGGCCTGGCCAAAACCCTCGGCGTAACTGACCTGACTGCACTAGGCATCGCGGCCATCATCGGCGCCGGCATATTCAGCACCATCGGCAAAGCCAGTTTTGAAGGCGGTCCGGCGGTGCTGTTTTTGTTTGTATTTACTGCCCTGGCTTGCGGATTTGCCGCCTTTGCCTACGCCGAATTTGCATCGATGATACCGGTTTCGGGTAGCGCTTACACCTATTCCTACGTGGCGTTTGGCGAGTTGATCGCCTGGATCATCGGTTGGGCGCTGATTATGGAATACGCCGTGGGGAATATCACCGTGGCAGTATCGTGGTCGGGGTATTTTACCAGTTTATGCGAAAGCGCGGGTTGGCACATTCCCGCCTGGGCAACCATCGACTACCCTTCCGCACACCTTGTTTACGACGAGGTCAGCGGCCTGTTGAAAGCGGGGACGCCGATGAGCGAACTCAGCCACTACCAGCAGGAGGGTTACAGCGCGTGGTCGAATGCGCCCATGATCGGCGGACTGCGGCTCATCCTCGACATCCCGGCCATCATCATGTCTATTCTCATTACCGGGCTGGTGTATATCGGAATGAAAGAGTCGAAAAACGCGGGTAATCTCATGGTTGTGCTGAAACTGATCGTGGTTCTGCTGGTCATCATCGTGGGCGCATTTTATGTGGATACGGCCAACTGGCACCCCTTCGTCCCCAATGGTTTCGGTGGTGTGATGGCCGGCGTATCGTCGGTATTCTTTGCCTACATCGGCTTCGATGCCTTGTCGACCACGGCCGAAGAATGTAAAAATCCGCAGCGGGATTTGCCCCGAGCGATGGTGTATTCCATTATCATTTGCACGGTGTTGTACATCCTGATCGCTTTGGTGCTGACCGGCATGGTCAAATACACCGAACTGAAAGTCGACGATCCGCTGGCTTTTGTTTTTGATCAAATCGGTTTGAAATGGTTTTCCGGCATCATCGCCGTGAGCGCCGTAATCGCGATGGCCGGTGTGTTTCTGGTGTTCCAGCTGGGCCAGCCGCGCATCTGGATGACGATGAGCCGCGACGGGCTTCTGCCGAAAAAATTTGCGCGTATTCACCCGCGCTTCCGCACGCCCGATTTTTCCACCATCATCACCGGCTTGTTCGTCGTAATTCCCATGTTGTTTATTCCGAGCGATACGGTGCTTGATCTGTGCAGCATGGGTACCCTGTTTGCATTCGTGCTCGTGTGCGCAGGGGTGTTAAAACTTCAACTTACACCCGACGCGCCGCGCGGCAAATTCAAAACGCCCTACATCAACGCACAATTTATCTTTCCGGCACTGGTCTTGGCTGCAGGTCTGTATTTGTGGATGCAATACCCGAAAGATACCCGCGACTGGGTGTCGAACACGCCCCAGCTCTGCTCGTCGGACGTTTTGTTCGGGCGCCTGAGCGAGCCCCAGATCGAAAGCATTAAAAGCATGTATGCCCAAAAAGACAGCGCCGGATTTGCCGGGGTCGGAGGTGATTTGAATGCCTATTTGGAAAACATGAACGACGAGGCATACACGGCTGCCGTGGCAGAATTACCCATACCCGAGGAGGAAAAATATGAATCGGGCTGGGCGTTGTTTCAGCACAAGATTCCGATGTGGCTGTTTGTATTCACTTGCCTTGCGCTGGTTGTCTGGAGTTTCCGGCACCGGCTTTCGCTGATCCCGGTTCTCGGGCTGGTCTTTTGTTTTTACATGATGGCCCAGATACCGGCCAAAAGCTGGTTCGGATTCTTCGTTTGGCTGGTGATCGGTCTGGCGATTTATTTCAGTTATGGCTACAAAAACAGCAAGCTGAAACGGCAGGAAACTTGAAAAGTATGAAAAATCTGGTCGTACTGACGGGCGCCGGGATGTCGGCCGAAAGCGGCATCCCGACCTTCCGGGATGCAAACGGTCTGTGGCACAATCACCGGATCGAAGACGTAGCGACACCCGAAGCCTGGCAAAGCAATCCCCGCTTGGTGCTGGAATTTTACAACCAGCGCCGCAAACAGTTACTATCGGTTCAGCCTAATGCAGGCCATATTGCATTGGTCGGCATGGAAAGCCGTTTCAAAGTACAAATCATCACGCAAAACGTGGATGATCTGCACGAACGGGCCGGCAGTAAAAACGTGCTGCATTTGCATGGGGAACTGCGCAAAGTGCGCTCCGAACGGTATGATAACCTGGTATATCCATGGGACGCCGACCTGCATCTGGGCGACAAATGCGAACGAGGCGCCCAATTGCGACCACATATCGTATGGTTTGGAGAAAGCGTACCCATGCTGTCAAAAGCGGCCGAAATCACTTCAAAAGCCGATATTTTACTCATCGTAGGCACTTCCCTGCAGGTATATCCTGCCGCAGGGCTTATGTCGTATGCGCCGCCGGATATACCCGTGTTTTATGTCGACCCCAATCCGCAGACCAATTATTCTCTTTCGCTATTGGACAACCTGACGATTGTTGCCCAGCCCGCGTCTACCGGGATCGAAAAGGTAGCCGGCTTGTTACCGACCTGAGCGCCGACCATGCAAATTCGCACGCGACTTAGTCTGGCTTTTTTCGGCATTGCAGCCTGTATTCTGGCAGGGTTGTTCGCGTATGTTTACTGGGCGTTCAAAAAAGATTCGGATGAGTTATTTTACCAAAACCTGCACTCAAAAGCGCTCGTGTCGGCTCAGGCGCTGATGCCGGAGGCTGATCAATTGATACCGTTGGCAGCCACCCTGGGCAATGAAGAGGATACACTCCCCTACCGCGACAACATCAGCTTGTACGATCAATCCTACCGCCGGGTATTCAGCGCACAGGCAGATGCGCCGGAGGTCGGCGCACGTGTGCTTCAATTGGCTTTGGGGGGCGAAGAGTCCCGCTTTAGTCATCACAATCTGGAAGCCTTGGCTATATTGAGTTATTCCAGAAGCAACCAACCTTATGTCGTCGTTGCCGAGGGTTTTTATGAGCAATCGGGCATCAGGCAACTAGGAAAGTTGTTGATCATCAGTTATCTGGCGGGCTTATTTATTCTTCTGGCCGGTACCTGGTACTTTGCCGGACGAGCACTTCGCCCCGTTTCGCGGTTTATGTCGGAAATAAATGGGCTATCGCCCGAACATCCTGAACAACGCCTGCAAACACAGGGTGAAACCAACGAAATAGCTATGCTGGCCGAGACATTTAATAAAATGCTGGACCGTGTTGAAAATGCCTTCAGGATGCAGCGTATGTTTTTGTCCAATGTTTCACACGAGTTAAAAAACCCGCTCACCGCCTTACGCGCACAGATCGAAGTCGCCCTGCAACGTGAGCGCAACCCGCAAGCCTACCGCTCGGCGCTCGACAGTATTCTCGACGATGTGACCCGAATTTCTGAGCTGGAAGAGAAATTATTGCAATTGGCAAGACTGTACAACGATCCTTCCGGCATTCATTTCGAAAAACTGCGACTCGACGAATTGATCTGGCAAACAAAGGTGCAATTACTTAAAAACCATCCTGATTATCAGGTCAATATCGAATTTTATAACCTGCCCGAGGATGCCGACAAATTGCTCGTGTCGGCTAATGAACCTTTATTGCAAAGCGCTCTGCTCAACCTGCTGAACAACGCCTGCAAATACTCCCCCGATCACCGGGCCCATCTTGTTGCTGTATTCGATGCAGGTGGCGCGCATCGGGTCGACATTTCGGATAACGGCCCTGGTATTCCGCCCGAAGAACGCACCCTGATCTTCGAACCTTTTTACCGCGGCACCCAACAACGAAATACCAAAGGCAGCGGCATCGGACTTTCACTGACCAAAAGTATCCTGGAACTCCACAAAGTCGCCATCTCGGTCGATAATCTTCCTGCCCGAGGAGCCGTGTTTTCACTTAGGTTTTCGACCATTTTCTGATTTTAAGTGCCGGAAAACATCTCTGTCATACCGCGTTTTTTAAAAAAATACCCGACACTTGCGGCATAATTCCCAAGCCGAATCCGCTTTCCTTCCTTTCTATTCTCCATTATTACTTGACCCGGATGAACAAGTGCATCCGGATTAACCTGTCATTTCCCATGATTCGCAATGCCCTCTTTTCCTTGCTGTTGCTGACAGTCTGTTCGTGTTCTGCCCAGCAGACCCCTGTCAGTGTCATTCATCTCTCCGGCAAAGTTGTCCTCTTGCTCGACAGCGCACAGGCCGCCCAAACGATCGTACAAGATCCATACGACCGTTTTTTTGAACTGATCAATCCGGTTGAAATGTCGATACAAATGAAAAAGCCGCTCTCCGGCCAGGATGACCGGCTGAAAATGGTCGCTGACTATCAGGCATTTCTGCGTACCGACGTCGAGGGTTTTTCTGCGGCGGAAAGCCAGTTTGTGGAAAAAATCATGCGCGATATCTACACTAATTGTGAGACTGTATCGCCCGCTATATGCCCCGACACCCTCGTCCTGATTAAAACAAAAGGGCAGCACTACGGCGACGGCGTGTATTACACCCGCGCCAATTGTATCGTCATACCCGCCGATGCCTTGCGCGCCCGCAATCGCACGGCTTTTTCGTCTACCATGTACCATGAGTTGTTTCACGTGTACTCCAGGCTTAATCCTGAAAAAAGAACTGCCCTGTACCGCCTGATTGGTTTTGAAAGTATCGGCCTGTCGAGCCTTCACCTGCCGGAACCCCTGGCATCGAGAGTGCTGTACAACCCGGATGGCGTCGATTACGCCCAAAAAATCACGCTGAAAATGGAAGACGGCCGAACGATTTACGCTGTTCCGGTTATCTACGCCAATCACCAGGGCTTTACGGACAAGCAACCCAGTTTTTTCAGCTATCTCCAGTTCAGCCTTTTCCCGATTGAGGCGCAGGAAGACGGGCACTGGAAGTTGGTCACGAAAGCCGACGGGCTTTCCAGCACCCTGAATGTGAGCAACTTACCTGATTTTTACCGTCAAATTAAAGACAACACCGGCTATATCATTCACCCGGATGAGGTGCTGGCCGACAACTTCGCCTTCCTGATGCAGTCAAAATCGAATCCCGTAGTTACTTCGCGTTTTTCCCCTGGCGGCAAGCAGTTGCTTGTCGATATGGAAAAGATCATCAGGCAGTAAAATCGCAAAGCGCCGTAATAATGTTTCACGCGGGGGGTCTTGTGTTTCACGCGAAGCGCGCAAAGTTATTTGTTGCACGCAGAGACGCAGAGGCGCAGAGTTGTTTCACGCAAAGGAGCAAAATGCGCTGAGAAAACAATCATACACCACAGGCAATTACTCTGCGTCTCTGCATGCAACTAAAACCCCCTCGGTCCAATCGGACCCGAAGGTGGTCCGTTGCTGGTATTGCTATCCGATTTGCCTTTCTGTTCGGGCGTATTGCTGTCCATAAATCGCCAGCGGATGCCCATTCGCAGGGTGTTGAAATTCTGGGGGTGGTAGGCCGTTTGATAGAAGACCTGATCGGGTTGCCAAAGGGCAGTCAAATTCTCGTAGCGGAAGAAAAAGCAGAAGGTTCGGACCTTGAAAGCAATGAATACATCGAGCCAGGGATAGGGCTTCTGCGTAAGAGAGTCCTGCAAATGAAATTGCCAGAGCAGGGGTTGGTATGCTTCCGGCTGGAATTCGCCGTTGAGCCGGAAATCGAGGCCGGCATTGAGGTGCATGCGTTTTTTAAAAATATCGCCGGCGTAGTAGAGGCTGTTTTTGGAAAACCAGCTCGGCAGGCGCAGCACGTCTGTGCGATTGAATTGCTGGAGCCCCAATGTATTGTCAAAATGCAGTGCCCGCCAGCGGAGGTTCTCGGTCACGAGCAGTTGGCTGACCTGTACCGGCGCAGTGGTTTGTACCGGTTTTGATTGTTGATCAAAATATACAAAATTGTTGACCAGGTGCAATTGGCCGCTCAGCGACAATCCGATTTGGGGAATGGCATAAGTAGCAGAGACGGAGGTCTCCAGCGGTTTTTCCATATCGTTGCGCCACAGATCCTGATAACTGACCACCGCACGGTATTGTAAAAGGCTGGCCGGACGTCGTTGGCTCAACAAAGTGGCGCGAAACTGCCCGGCATTGCCCAGCCCCAGAACGAGGGCGCCGTTTAGCTGATATTCACCGAAATTGTTCAGCATGCCCAGATGGCCGCGCGCCGTAAAACCGAAGCGCTCGGAAGGCGTGATGCCAAGTTGAGCCGTCAGAAACAGGTTGGAAAAAGCCGAGTCGTGCGGTTCCTGGTACAAATCAAACCAGGAATGCGTCAGGCCAAACGCCAGCAGATCGGAAGGCTGGCCGGGTGCTTTTTGTTTAAAAGTACTGACAATAAAGGAGTTGTCCAGTCTTTTTTGCGTAATTTGATGTCGTAGCCCGCGTGGGTCAGTTGTCAAAAAGCTTCCAAAAAAAAGACTGTCCTGATCGATTTCAGTGTCGGAAAACTTCCAGAACGACTTAGACCAGGCCAGCGTATGCGTAGCGCGAAGCGCCCTTTTTCCTTCTTTTTGCCCTGTAAAGTTGTAATGCTGGGTCAATTGGATGGTCCAGTCCGAATTACGGGTTCGGGCGCTTTCTCCGGGCAATCTGATTTCGGCGTCGATGGGCCCGCTGAATTGCCCCTGACCGAAGATCGTGTCGGTAACGATACCGCCATTGTCCTGCTGTCGGAAAACATTCTGGCAAAACACGAGATAACCCTCATAACGCGGACCGACAGGTATTCGAAGGCCAAGCGACATGCTGTTGTGTTGCGCCTGTTGAAAACGGAATTGCCCCAGGTTGTTGAAAGTCCGGTATTCAAAAGCGAAAGTGGCGCCGCCGGAGAAAGTGCGTGCCAGTTGGGCGTTAAACATCAGGTTGTCCTGATTTTGACCCTGTGAAAAAAACACCTCGCTGAACGAGCGGGTATTTTGATAAAAACGCAACTCTTCGGCTTTTAAGCGGTATAAAGCAAAGGGGCTGGCGCCGACATCGAAACCCAAACGCGCGACCGGGCCGAACCACAAAGGCCGGGCGGCCATCCCCAGATTGCCCAGTGTTGCCCAGTCCGGCGTTTGCCGGCGGGCCGGATCGTACATTCGGAACTGGAATCCGGGCATGCTATCGGGACCGGGCCAGATTTTTTCAGGCTGGGCGGACAATACATAAACCAGGGGTTTGAGCGTATCAACAGCTGCTCGGATTGCCACAGGTGGAGTCGGTACGGAGTCCCGAGTTTGTGCCGATAGCGTGCCCGGCAGCAACAGGCACAGAAAAAAGCAAAAATTCCGAAGCCGCATGAGCAGCTTCGGAAATTGATGCGGGTATCGATTTATGCCGTAGTCTTTCAAAATTGCACACTTTTCTCTCAAACGTTCGTAGCCGGCCCTTTCGTTGCCCGCTATGAGTCGTTAAAGGCCGATTACCGCGGGATTCATACCCATAGTGGAGAATCCGCCATCGTGATAAAGGTTCTGCATGGTGATATACCGCGTGTAATCGCTGAACAGCATCACGCAATAGTCGGCGCAGGCCTCGGCGGTTGCATTGCCCAGGGGCGACATTTTATCGGCATAATTGAAGAACTCGTGGAATCCTTTTACGCCCTGGCCGGCAGTGGTCATGGTCGGCGACTGGCTCACCGTATTTACCCGGACGTTTTTGGCCGTGCCGTAGTGGTAGCCGAAACTTCTGGCAAATGACTCCAGAAGCGCCTTGGATTCGGCCATTTCGGAGTAATCGGGGAATACGCGTTGCGCGGCGATGTAGGAAAGACCGACCACGCTACCCCATTCGCGCATGCCATCAAGTTTCCAGAGGGTCTGGAGCATTTTATGAAAAGAAATGGCGCTGACATCGAATGTCTTTTGCATCCATTCGTAATTGAGGTCTGTGTAGGCCTTGTTTTTGCGCACGTTGACCGACATGCCGATGGAGTGCAGGACAAAGTCGACTTGTCCGCCAAAATGATCCATACTTTGCCGTACCAGATTTTCGAGGTCTTCCAGCGAAGTGGCGTCGGCCGGAATGACCGGCGCATTACATTTTTCTGCCAATTGGTTGATTACACCCATGCGCATGGCGACGGGTGCGTTGGTCAAAACGATTTGTGCGCCTTCTGCAACGGCGCGTTCGGCTACTTTCCAGGCAATGCTCTGGTCGTCGAGCGCGCCGGTGATAATGCCTTTTTTCCCTTTCAGTATCATAAGTATCTGTCGTGATGGGTGAGCGGCAAAGATAGGAAAGGGTATTTGGAGGGAAAATTTTGAACGAAAAAACACATGAATTGCTTTTTGTCACCCGGGCTCTTGTTTGATATAATTTTTGTTTTATACATTTGTAATCGACATTTGAAACCAATTTAATCGGGCTTGACCCACCCGAGGAGAACTGCGACCCCATTTTAACCAATATTTGCGCGACATTTTACCCTGACATCTCTTCCCTTCAACAGGTCGCCGCACTCTCCCGATTCGCTGGTTTTGCCCATGCTGCCGCCCCAGGTTGTTATTGTCATTTGCCGCCGGCAATGCCAATGGCCTGTTTCTTTTCACCCCCAACCACCAGCAACATGTCTGCCCCTACCCTGAAAATTCTGCTTAGCGGTCACCACCCCGGTCTCCTGCACACACTTGAAGAATCGGCTGCGCGCCTTCTTTCCGCCGAAGTTATTCCGCTAAACAGCCAGAATCTGGCGACCAATTCCCTCCGGAATATCGGCATGGTCATGGTCCTGCATCATCCGCCGGCCGTCGATGGTTTGTCGCATCTGTCTGAGTGCAAACGGCTTTTCCCGACAACGCCCATCATCGTTGCAACCAGCGACACCTCTTTCCAAACGACCAATCGCATCTGGCGCTCCGGCGTTCAGGATGTTCTGCCTTTCCCAGGCTCCGACGAACAATTCCAACACTGCTTTGAAGAACATTTCGGCGGGCATTCCCTGACAATCAGCGTCCGGTTTTTCGGCAGTTTCGGCATTTGTATCAACGGAAAACCGATCTGTCTGACCAAACAGGCAGAGCAAATTTTTGCCTATCTAGTTTACCATCATGGCTCCCGATCGCTCAATCGCGAAGAATTGGGCCAGGTGTTTTGGCCAGACAAATACGAAATTTGCCCGGATGGCACACGCCGCAGCCTGAATGTGGAAATTACCAAAATCAGGAAGTCGCTTCGCGAGCAAACGGGCCTGAACAGTGATTTTATTATCCATCAAAACCAGCGGTACCAGATCGATCCGGCCTTGACGCTTGGTTCGGATATTGCTGAATTCAGGGATTTGCTTGCCGGGAACCATGGCAATACTCCCGACGTCTTCCCTGAAATTGTCCGTTTGTATAACGGTGTGTTTATGGGCAATTTCGCGGCTCATCCCGATTGCTGGATCCAAAAGGAACGACAACGACTGAACAGTATGTTTAAGGAATATGCGCTCCGTTATTGCGAGGAAACCTATCAACGCGGCGATTATAACCGTACTGCATCTGTTTGCAGGGAAATTCTCGAACACGACGCATCGCTGGAATTTATTAAGGATCGGTTGCAGTCCTGCTACCAGCACCTCGGCATTGGAGGCCGCTAAAAAGACAACCGGCAGTTGGCTTTGATCTCGAAGCGCCAACTGCCGGTTTTGTCATGTATAATCATCCAGCGAAAAAATACGCTCGCACAGTATCCATTTTTGCCCCGGAAGGGCCGTTGGCAAAGCTTGCTGATATTTCCACATCAAAGTTTCCCAATCCTGTACCCTGGCGTTTGAGGCGTCCGCCGCGGCTTTGTGTTCAAAACTGAAGGCATCATCCGCTTCCAGGATCATAAAAAGCCGGTTGTCCACCCGGTATATCTCCAGTTGCCGAATGCCGGCGTCACGGATGCTGGCAATAATTTCCGGCCACACCTTTCGGTGCCACGCCTCATATTCAGCAATCAAGGCCGCATCCGGTTTCAGGTCGAGGGCAAGACAAAATCGCTGCATGGCATGGATCACATGATACGGGCGCCTTCCGGAATGACCGCGCCTTTTTTTACCACGACAATCCCGTCGCGGATGGTAAAGTGCTCATTATCCGTATCGGGCAGGTGATCGCCCCCTTTAATCATCACGTTATTACCGATGCGGCAGTCTTTGTCGAGTATTGCGTGTTCAATATGGCAATAATGCCCAACGCCCATCGGGATTTCGTCGGGGTTTGTAGCGATTTCCCGCAGGGTTTGGTACGAATCGTTGCCCATCACGATTGCATCCTTGATCACGGTATTCTCTCCGATACGCGAACGCAGGCCAACAATCGAGCCTTCGATCATGCGGGCATGGAGTATCGAACCTTCGGCGATAAGCGCCCGGTTGATCTGCGTTCCGCCATAAAACTTGGCGGGCGGAAGCATACGGCCGCGGGTGTAGATGTAGCGGTTATTGTCGAACAGGTTGAACGACGGGATATGGTCCGTGAGTTCGATGTTTGCCTCGAAGAAAGAACGGATTGTGCCGATGTCGGTCCAATAACCGTCGTACTGGTACGCGGCTACTTTTCGCCCTTCAGATATCGCTATCGGGATGATTTCTTTGCCAAAATCTGTTGCGTCCGGGCATTCTTCAAACAGGTCTTCCATCGCTTTTCGACTGAATATGTAAATCCCCATCGAGGCCAGAAAATGACGCCCGCGTTTGGCGTTGGCCGGACTGACTTCGCTGACCCACTCGGGTAATTCATCCGTGCCGGGTTTTTCAATAAAGCGCGGGATATAGCCTTTGTCGTTCACTTTCATGATACCGAAACCCGTTGCGTCGCGGGCATCCACC
The DNA here is from genome assembly GCA_016787345.1 of Saprospiraceae bacterium. GTDB lineage: Bacteria > Bacteroidota > Bacteroidia > Chitinophagales > Saprospiraceae > M3007. The sequence goes on from JAEUUU010000030.1 coordinate 41,129, forward strand.
GGCAGGCATGCAATGGTTATGTCTGCATTGGATGCAACGTGGTGTTTGGCCATTTCCTCAAAATTCATCTGATAGAGTTGATCGCCCGACAGGATCAGCACATAGTCGAAATCATGGCGCATAAAGTGTTGCCGGCTTTGCCGAACGGCATCGGCAGTGCCCTGAAACCACTCCTTGTTGCCCGGAGTTTGTTCGGCGGCAAGAATGTCGACAAAGCCCGGCGTGAAGACGTCGAAGTTGTACGTGTTCTTGATGTGAGCATTCAGGGAAGCCGAGTTGTACTGTGTGAGAACGAACATTCGCTTCACACCGGAATGAATGCAATTGGAGATCGGTATATCGATCAAGCGGTATTTACCTCCGATCGGCACGGCGGGTTTCGAGCGTTTTTCCGTGAGCGGAAACAAACGGGAGCCTGCGCCGCCGCCGAGGATGAGACAGATCATTTTAATCATGGCGTCTGGAATGCGGGTTATGTGTTCGTGATAGTGTGTTATTTTTTTGCCTTGGGCTTCGATGCCTTTCGGGTTTTGGCAGGTCGGGGCAAGGTCGGTTCAGCAGGAGGCAATGGCGCCGGCTCTTCGGTTTGTTCAACAAAGGTTTCCGGTGCTATGTTGGCGCCAATCCGCCGATACACCGCGATGTATTGTTCGATGGTGTGTTCCCAGGAAAAATCAACGGCCATAATTTTTTTACGCAGCCAGTCTACTATTCCGGGTTCGTTGTGCCACATGGATACGGCCCGATACAACGCATGATAAGCGTCTTCGATGCTGAATTGGTTAAAACGAATGCCTCGGCCGGAGCCGTCCGGTTCGCCGATATCGGGTACGGTATCTTTCAAACCGCCTATCGAGCGTACAATCGGGATGGTTCCGTAACGCATGGCATACATTTGATTCAAGCCGCAGGGCTCGACACGCGAAGGCATAATCAGGAAATCGGAGCCTGCATAAATCTGGTGCGACAGGGCTTCGTTGTAATCGATCACGGCGTTGAATCGCCCGCCGTAATCGTAAGCCATGCGCCGGAATTCGTTTTGCGTCCAGGCTTCTCCGGTGCCCAGCACCAGGAAACTGGCCCTGCCGCCATTCTGAATGAATCGCCGGTAGGTATCGGGCAGGAGATCGGCGCCTTTCTCCGAGACGATCCTGCCGATAAAACTAATCAGCGGCCATTCCAACGGGAAGCCAAACCATTCGCAGAGCGCTGCTTTATTGCGAAATTTGAATCCCGCAATGTCTTCATTTTCAAGGCGTTGCACAATCATCGGGTCGGTGGCCGGATCCCAGACCTGCGCATCGATTCCATTGACGATGCCGGCTTCCTTTCGCCACTCCTGCCGGAGCAGCGACTCCAGACCGAGGGAATTTTGGTGTAATTCGTACAAATAACTTTCCGATACCGTCGTCACGGCCCAGGCTGTTTTGATCGCCGTGGCCATCGGATTGATGATCCCGTTCCAATCAAGCAACCACTTGGCGCTGGCTTCATAAGGTGGTAAATAATCGCCATTCGACCAGCCAAACATGCCCTGGTACTGACCATTGTGAATGGTGAATACCGTCGGGATGGGCGCCAGTTGCTGATAAGCCGGGCAATACTTGACCATCCAGGGTATCAGCGCGGTGTGATGGTCGTGGCAATGCAACACACGAGGCCGGTCGTGCCAGGGAAACGATAAAAGCCACTCCAGTACGGCTTGTTGAAAAGCGATGTAGCGCTGCACCTCATCTCCGTAAGGTCGGCCGTCCGGATCGTTGTAGATGCCCGGTCGATCGTAGAGCCCCGGCAAGTCGACGACAAACATGGGGTAACCCTGCGTATTGCCGGCTTCCTGCTGTACCCGGAAGTGTATTTGCCGCCAGTTCATCCAGAGTGTGCCCTCGTAAACCGTGATCCATTCCCGATTGCGTATCCATTTCAGATCGTATTTCGGCAAAATGGCGGCAGTGAGCATGCCCGCTTTGGTAAAATATTTGGGCAAAGAGCCTACCACGTCGGCGAGGCCACCCGTTTTGGCAGCAGGATAACATTCGGCGGAAATATGGAGTACCTGTATCATAAATGATGGAATTGTCGGGACCGCCAATAAATATGCCTCAATGGCAGCCTGATTATTTTCGGGGAAAAATACACACAAAGGTTTTGTTCCTGCCACGGGCATTTGAAATTTGCGCGAAGTTTTTTCTGCAATTCACCGTACAAAATAAGTTTTGACATGTCATCATCCTTTTCCCGACGCCGTTTTATTACTTCCGCGGCAATGACCCTGGCCGCCCAATGGGCCGCCGGCCAAATTCCATTTTTGTCCAATCAGGAAAAAGTAAAACACCTTGGTCTCCAGTTGTGGAGTGTACGCGACGACATGGCCGCCAATGCCGAACAAACCCTGAAAGCCCTGGCCAACATGGGCTATAAGGAAGTGGAAGGATTTGGGTTCGAACAGGGTAAGATGTTCAAAATGCAATTAACCGATTTTATCAAAATATTGAAAAACAACGGTTTGAAAATGCACAGCACCCACTTCAACCTCAGTGTACAGGACCTGAACGAATCGAATGGGACCTTGTCTGACCGCGCAAAAAAAGCCCTCGACGACCTGGCCGAGGCCGGCGTGCGCTATGCCATTTGTCCCTGGATCGGGGAGGCCGATCGCGCTCAGCCTCAAAAACTCGTCAGTCTTTGTCAGGCCGCGGGCCAGTATGCTCAGAAAGCAGGTATCGGATTCGGCTACCACAACCACGACTTCGAGTTTACGACCAAAGGCGCCGATGGCAGAATGGTATACGAATGGTTGCTCCAGGAAGTCGATCCGGCGCTGATGACCCTCGAACTTGACTTGTACTGGGTCGTGTATGCGGGACAAAATCCGGTTGAATGGTTTCGGCGTTATCCGGGGCGCTTCCGGCTTTGTCATGTGAAAGACATGGCCAAAACCCCTGCCCGCCAGACGGTTGAAGTAGGCGACGGCAGCATCAATTTCACCGAAATCTTTAAAGAACGGCGCCTTGCCGGGCTCGAATATTTTATCGTTGAACTGGAGCACTATGCCACCACACCAATGCAGGGTGTGAAGCGAGCACGTGAAAATTTCAGAAAAATCAGGATTGCTTAATGCGCTTTTTAGTCCCAAATCACATTCTTTCCCCTTCGGATATACCGCTTGACATTAACCCAAAAAGCGAAGACCAGGTACAACACCAGGGGGGAGCCCATGCCTATGAATGAGGTATAAATGAAGTACTTGCGAACTTCTGCCGGCGCGACGTGCATGCGTTCGCCCAGATGCTGGCATACACCAAAAGCATGACGCTCGACCAAATCTTTAAACCAATTCTGCAACATCGTGTGGTAAGGTTGCGTGAAGATTTCAGTGTACAAAAATATGCTTACAAAAGCGGAATGTCAAGATAGTTGCAAGGTAAAGGTCCAGGCGTAACGGCAGGGCGGATGGCTGGCAATACGCGCCGGCAACCAAACCACTACGCCATTGGGCATTTGTCGCCATTTAAGCGCTTCCGAAACCCCCAGTAGCCGTATTTCTGAACCGGAAACTGGTTTAACACCCGGAATGAAAACTTGTTCAGGTAACAATTCCTCTCCGACCTCGGCGAGGTAGATGGCGTTCAGTTGCCGGCCGTTTTGGGTGAAAGCAAACCTGCCGTTTCGAAACTGTCCGCTCGTCGGGCTATACGTATCGTATATGGCCGACTGATTGACGTCCATCCAGGCGCCGATTTCGGCCAGTCGCTCGTACGCTTCCGGGTGCCAGTCGCCTTCCGGTCCGGGAGCAATGTTGAGCAGGAGGTTGCCGCCCTTACTTACTACGTCGCAAAGGGTATGAATCAGTCGCCGGGGCGATTTGTAGTTTTCTCTGACGATATACGACCAGGAGTCGCCCATCGTCATGCAGGTTTCCCAGGGCACACCGAGCGGCGAAGAAGGGATACCTTGTTCGGGGGTGAGATAATTTTCATAAGGGCCTGGAATCCAGCGGTCTACAATCAGGATACCTGGTTGGTTACGACGAGCCATGTCGGCGATGCGCGGCATATCGACATCCTGCCCGTCCGGGATGCCGCTTTGCCACGATTCTTTTCGGTCGATCGTAGCGGCCGGGCGCACCCAGGCGCCGTCGAGCCAGAGGAGGTCAAGTTTCCCGTAGCCGGTGCAAAGTTCTTCCAGTTGGCGATAGGTAAAGTCGCGAAACTGCTGATAACGTTCGGGATATTTCAGGAGGCTGTAATTGATGTTTCGATCTTTCGGCGGAAAATATGGCCACCAAAAATACTCGGAATGCCAGTCGGGTTTTGAAAAATAGGCGCCTACCTTGAAGCCATCGTTGCGAAAAGCCTGAAAAATTTCCCGGGTTACATCTGCCCGGGGGTTACTGGCGAATGGGCACTTGGGGTCGGTTATTTTGTAGTCGGTCTGCTTGCTGTCGAACATACAAAACCCATCGTGGTGCTTGGTCGTAAACACGACGTAGCGCATACCGGCGGCTCGGGCGGCATCCGACCAGCGTTCGGGGTTGAATTTGACGGGGTTGAAGGAGGTTTGCAGGTTTTCGTAAGCCTTTTTGTATTCAAACCAATTGCCCGATGCCGGGCCCCGGCGCTCGCACCAGCCTTCATCTTCGGGGCACAAACTCCAGGATTCCACAATGCCCCATTGGCTGTACGTCCCCCAGTGCATCAGGAGCCCGAATTTCAGCCCCTGCCATTCGTGCAGGTTTTTCAGCACAAGAGAGTCTGTTGGCGGTACGTAAAGGCGAGCATGATGTTGAGCGCCCGAGGTAGTCGCCAGCAGAAGAAAGGCGAACAAAAATGTATGTTTTTTCATGGCTGGAAGGCTGACTTTAGAGTCTGTCAATCGGGGTGTAAAGTTTGGCATTGTTCTTGGAGATCGGGCATGATTCACTACGGGTTATTTTTTGGGAAATGGCCCCCGCCGCAATTTTCGCTCTCTCACCATCTTAATCGCGTTCCGAAAAAGCCGGCGACAAGCCGGCTTTTCGAAACGTTTTCCCAACACAAAGGTAATTTTCGCGGTTTTATGTGGCCGATTTTCCGGGTCGTTTACTTGCGACAGGCATACTACCTTTGCGCGACCCGGCGACTACGGCGCCACACTCATCGTACAATCTGCTTTTTATGTTTTTCAAATCATTGTCATACAGCCTTTTAGGGGCAATTTTTATATTTTGGTTCTCTGGCTGCATCGCGACCGACAACAGTTTTACAAAAGTCGCTCCCGGCCCCTGGAGAGGGGTTCTGGAATTAAAAAAATACCAGGTTCCGGTTGCCAGTAAAGACACCATTTACATTCTCTACGACCAATTCAAGGAAGGCGATCTGCCGTTCAACTTTGAAGTTGTCTATACCGATCCCGAGCATTTTTACCTTGAAATTATCAACGGTTCCGAACGGATTCGCTGCGACAGCCTGGGCTTTGGCCGCAATCGGCGCACAGCGCGCGATACACTCACGGTCTGGTTCCCCGAGTACCAATCGTACCTGCATGCAGAAGTGCGCGGCGGCGCCATGCAAGGCGAATGGGTGGTGACCACAAAAGAAAATTACCGCATCCCCTTCTATGCCAAAGCAGGTCAGGCCCATCGCTTCACGCCGCTGAAAGAGACCCCGATAGCCGACATCAGCGGCGAATGGGCCACCTTGTTCGGCATCGATACGGATGCGCCCGACAAGGCCATCGGCGAATTCAAACAAAACGGCAACCACCTTCAGGGCACTTTCCGCACGGAAACGGGCGACTACCGATTTCTGGAAGGTACCGTACAGGGCAGGAAGTTCTGGATGTCCTGTTTCGATGGCGCACACGCATTTCTATTCTCCGGGACGATCCATGGCGACAGCCTGCAAGGCGAGTTTTTATCCGGTGTACACCATAAATCCCTGTGGACAGCCTGGCGTGACCCCGGATTTTCACTGGGGCATGCCGATTCGCTCACCAGCCTGAAATCCGGCGCCAGTCAAATTTCATTCAGCCTTCCTACCCCCGACGGACGGACGATAGCCTATCCCGGCGCCCCCGTGTTCGATGGAAAGATAAAAATTTTCACCATCATGGGGACCTGGTGCCCCAACTGCCTGGACGAGGGTGAATTTTTGAAAAATTACCTCAAAACCAACCCCGATGCAGCCGGTGAACTGGCAGTTGTCGGATTTGCTTTTGAAAGAGGGCGCGATACGGCACAAATCTTGTCACACTTATTGCAGTACAAAAAACAGCGAAACCTTCCTTACGAGCTGGTTTTTGCCGGAAAGGCAGGCGTAGCCGAGGCCGAGCGGGTTTTCCCTTCACTCAGCAAGGTTATGGCCTTCCCGACGATGATTATTATTGATAAAAACAACCGGGTTCGGCGCATTCACACCGGCTTCGACGGTCCCGCTACATCCAAATACGCTGCATTTCAGCAAGAGTTTGATCAGCTGATTGAAACCCTTCGAAAAGAATAAGGATTCGGTTTGCTGTACATTACAACAAAACACCCGATTACAACGCCCGCCACAATATGACTAAGATCATCCTCGCCTACTGCCAGGAAAATGCCGATTTGGCCGCCGCTTTTGACCAACCCTTGTCGCGGCTTGGTATTCCGTTTGAGCATGTCGTTTGCAGTGACCAAAATCCGGAATCCTTCTCCACTACCTTGAGAAGCGCGCAGGAACCGGTCCTACTATTTGTCACTGATAATTTTTTGCGCTGTAAAGGCTGCATGAGTACGGCGCTCGACCTCGTGCAAACCCTCAACCGGCAACACCGGCTGGTGTGTGTGGTGGCCGATGGCAAAGGGCCCAACGGCGAGCGGGTGGAAACTCATATCGACCGAATGGTCAATGCCATTCAATATACCAACTACTGGCAAAGTATTTATCTGGATCTCAGCAGCCGTCAGTCGCATATACCACAAGAAGAACGTGGACAATTCGATGCCGATCTTGCCATCATCAGAGACATATCAAACGAAGTGTTTGACATGATCTCCGCACTGAGAGAAAGCAATCGGTATACCTGGGACCAAATGACGGTCAACGACTTCCAGATCTTTTTCATCGAGTTTGGGCTGCGGGAATGGCACGAACAGTACCGATTGCTGAACAAGCCTATCGCCCCCCCGGCTGAAGAAAAGCCGGCCGCCGCTCCACAGGTATCGGGCCCGCTGGCGCCTGCGCCAGCAATCGGAGAACCCCTGGTTTGGCCAGATGAACCACCGGCCGCCGCGCCGGAAAATGCCGGTTCTCCGGCATTTGAACACATCGACGCCATGCTGCACGAACCGGAGCCCCCCGCCCTTTCCCATCTGCCGGAAGAAGAGCCTGCAGCCGTGCCCCCTTCGGCTCACGACGACGATGATATCCGCCAGATGATTCGGGATGCGTGGTTTTGGCTGGAAAACGGCCATGTCGAACGTGGTCTCCAGGTTTTCCAACTGGCAATAGAGGAACACCCCAATAACACCGAGTTGCGCAAACATTACGAACAAGCGATGGGCCAGTTTGTACAAACGCCCGATCCCGAACAACAAGATACGCATAGCACGACACCCTCTCCCGACAGCCCAAACCTGCCCGATGTATCCGAAGCGCGGTCTTTTGAACAAATCGGCGACGAAGCCTTTGAAAAAGGGGATTTCCTGTTCGCCAAATTTTGCTGGGACCGGGTAACTGAACTTTCCCCAAACTACCCGGGTATCTACCGCAAATTGGGCCTGATGACCAGCCAACACCTTCGGGACTACCGCGAAACGTCAATGCACTATCTTGATAAGGCCCTGGAGCAAAATACGGAAGACATTGAGGTGCGGGAGCGGCTGGCGTCTTTGCTGAATAACGCCGTCGTTCAGGAGGTAACCGAACTGCCGGGCGTTGATAATTCTCCCGAAATTGAGCCGACGCTTACTGATTCGGCGCCGGTGGTAGAAGAAACGCCCCAAGCCGCGGCGCCGACAGAAACAGAAGAAGACGTCGATATTCACCCCGAACCTTCGCCCGTTGCAATACAAGGCTCAAAGCCGCTGACCGTACTGATCACCGGTGCAACATCCGGCATCGGAAAAGCAACCGCGTTTTTGTTTGCCCAAAACGGGCACCGCTTGATTCTCACAGGCAGGCGACAGGACCAATTGCAAGAAGTCGTGGCCGGGCTACAACAGAGCTTTCAGGCGGAGGTATTGCCGTTGTGCTTCGACGTTCGCGACCGGCAGGCTGTAAATCAGTACCTGGGCAACTTGCCCGGGGAATGGCGGGAAATTGACGTGCTGCTCAACAATGCCGGGCTCGCCAAGGGCCTTGCCCCTATTCAGGAAGGCGATATCGATCACTGGGAAACCATGATCGACACCAACGTAAAAGGTATGCTATACGTAACACGGTGCATTGCTCCGGGTATGGTTGAGCGGCGCAAGGGGCATATCATCAATATTTGCTCCAGTGCGGGCAAGGAGGTGTACCCCAAAGGCAACGTATACTGCGCAACTAAATTTGCCGTAGAGGCCCTGACCAAAGGCATGCGACTGGACTTGCATGCCTACAACATTCGGGTAAGCCAGGTCAGTCCGGGTCACGTGGAAGAGACGGAGTTTGCCCTGACACGATTTGACGGCGACCGGCAAAAAGCAAAAATTTACGAGGATTTTCAGCCTTTAAAGGCTTCCGATGTCGCAGAAGTAATCTACTTCATGGCGACCCGGCCGGCGCACGTCAATATCCAGGACGTGTTTATGTTCGGTACGCAACAAGCCAGTTCGACGGTGATTGACAGATCGGGGCGAGGGTAAACCCGTTTACAGGTGAAGCCGCTCCTTTTTGGTCAATAATTCATCTTTGGATTCGACACGATCCGGATCCGGCACGCAACAGTCGACCGGGCACACTGCCGCGCATTGCGGTTCTTCGTGGAAGCCTACGCATTCGGTGCATTTATCGGGTACGATGTAGTAATATTCGTTGGAGACCGGCTGGTTTTTAACGGCGGCGTCTACTACTGAGCCATCTTCGAGCGTGTATGCTCCTTTTACCGTATTGCCATCGTTGATGGCCCACTCTACCCCGCCTTCATAAATTGCGTTGTTAGGGCATTCCGGCTCGCATGCGCCACAATTAATACACTCGTCGGTTATGATAATAGCCATTGGTACAGCAGATGTTTTTCCAGATTGGATAACAAATATTCAAACGCTTGGTTGCCGCAAAATTAAAAAGAGTCAGGCGAGCGCCACAACCGGACTCGCCTGACTTTTATCACTATTCTTAAAAAGAATAATTCTGATTAATTGTTCCCAGCCGGCACAGGGCGGATAAAGGAGTCGATTTTATCCTTGCTGTCCAGTTGTTTTTTCAAAGACAAGGCGTCTTTCTGGGTATCCAGCTTTTTTACGCTCACAGAATAATACGGGGAGCCGGGGAACTGAACAACCTGTGCTTCGGAATACCCCAACTGGAGCAACTCGGCCTGGCGTTTCTGTGCATTCGCTTCGGAGGCGAACGATCCGGCAACAACATAATAGGCTGATTTCGCGCCATTTCGAATGGCTACGGCGCCATTGGGCGTTGCCGGAGCCGTGTTGACGTTAGGTTTTACCTCCGTTTTTCCGTTGTTGTCGTTGCTACCGGCAATCTCGCCATCTACGTACACCACCGATGCCCCTTGAACGCCGGTGAGGATTCGGAGCTCGGTGCGGCGGTTGCGGGCGTGCTCCTGATCGGTGCATGGCACGCCATCGGTGCAGCGGTTGCGGGGTTCGCTCTCGCCGTAACCGACAGGGCGCAGGCGGTCGCGCGGAATGCCCTGGCTAATCAGGTATTCCACAACTCCATTGGCGCGGCGCTGGCTGAGTTCCTGGTTGTATCCGGAATTGCCCCGACAGTCGGTATGGCTGGCGATTTCTACGGTGATGGTCGGTTGTTGTTTCATCAGCGCAATGACCATTCCGAGGTCTTTACGGGCATCCGGGCGCAAGGTGGCGTCGTTGAAGTTGTAATACACGCTGGGCAAATCGATCACCGTACCCGGCAGCAGCGGGGCCACGGAGAAGTTTTGCAGCATGATCTGGTTGGGCAGGTTCCAGTCGTTGGTGTCCACGTCGGCCGAGCCGATCATACGTCCACCCTGGTAAAAATCGACCTTGTACTGGCTTTTTTCATTGAGGTAATAGTCTACCATACCGTTGGCGTCGGCCACGACCGTATCGCGGGCGCCGGTGCGTTTGTCGGTCAGCACCAGTGTGGCGCCGGCGAGGGGGGCATTGGTAACGTAGTTGAAAGCCGTGGCGTTCCAGTGGACTTTGCCCGACATGTTGACCTTTTCCAGGGCTGCCTGCAACTGGTTGCCCGGTTTGGAGATTGTCATCCGGAACTGCTTCGGTTGAAAACCATCTTTTGACACCGTAACAGCGTAGTTTCCGGGCTTCAGTTCCGTAGTAAACTGGCCTTTGCTATCGGTCATTCCCGTCACCCCTTTGTCGGGCTGCGTCGCTTTCATCACATCTTGTCCGTTGACATTCTGGATGGTGATCAGGTTGCCGTTTTCGTCGCGACCAATGGCGTTGTTGGTTTCCAGATTGAGTATAGAAACGTTGGCGGCCACGATGGGCGTACCCGACAATTTTTCCGTAGCGGAAACGACCAGATCGAGGTTGCGGTCCGGAACGCGTTGGTTTTGAAGCAAATAGTCGTCGAGATTGCCGTTTTCGGTATGAAAACTAAACAGGTCGTCGCCACCTTTTCCGCCATTGCCGTTGGAAGCGAAATAGCCGTTGATTTTGTTGAGATCAACGATCAGGCCCAGGTCGTCGCCTTTGGAATTGAAGGGCGCGCCGAGATTGACCGGCTTGGTCCAGGTATTGGCGCCTTCCGGAATGGAGTAGTACAAGTCGAAACCGCCCGCGCCGCCTTCGTGACCGGTGGAGGCGAAATACAAGGTATTATCGGCATGAACGAAGGGAAACGCCTCGTTGCCGGCTGTGTTGATCGTAGAGCCCAGGTTGACGGGTTCGCTCCACAAATCGCCGACGCGGTACGACACGTACAGGTCCATGCCACCCGAGCCGCCGGGACGGTTGGAGGAAAAGAACAGTTTGTCGCCGTCGATGCTGATAGCAGGGTGGACGTCGTCCCATTGGTCGTTGCCAAAAGACAGCGGCTGGGGTTCGCTCCACACGCCATTTTCTTTTTTGGAATAATAGAGGCGCTGTTTTTGCGTCTTGTCTTTCGCGAGTTTGGGTTTTCCTTTCGAGACATTGTTGCGGGAAAAGAAAACCGTTTCGGCAGTCCGGTCGAAACAAACAGGGCCGTCGTTGTACAGGGTCGACAACTCTTTAGCGAAAGGTTCGGGCGGCAAAAGTGCGCCATCGGGGCTGCGCCGCGAGCGCAGGATGGACATGGCCGGCAGTTTGAGGCGCGGGTCTGTTTCCTTTTTCAAACCGGCCGTGTTTGTAGAAATTAAAACGATGCCGTCTTCATAAAAAGTAGGGCTGAATTCCAGACCGGCGGTGTTGATCGCTTCTTCGTTTTTGACATCAACCGTAACCGGCTCGACAGCGAGAGGCTGTGTTTGTGCAATTAAAAATGAGGAAACGAAAAAAAGAGCGAACAGCGCAGAGATATGCTTGGAGGCGTTCATGATTCCTGATTTGGGATAATGATTAACAGATGCTCAGGACAGAATTGACATGTAATCGGGATGAATCAGATTTTATCTCCTGAAAATCATGCCAATCCTGCCAAATGCAATCGGTTCAGAGGAAAAAACGCGGGTTAGACATGTTGCGTTTTTTCTTTTTCAGGTCGATTTGAGCGAGTACTTCTACCGAACCGGAGTTGTAGTCGCGAATTTGCGAGAGCGTAAAATCGTAGGCTGCGCCAATGCCCAGTTGGGGAGTGGCCTGCCAGTAAGCCAGCAGGTCCATCGATTCGCCGGGGCCGTCGCCACCGGCGCGATAGGACAAGCCGGCAGTGAACTTCTGGTTGATGTCCAGACTGAGGTTCAGATCGACGTCGAACGGCGCATTTTTCACGTATTTGGCCAACAATGCGGGCATCAGATTGATGTTTTCACTGATGGGGATGATGGCGCCGGCCATACCGTACATGTGGGGCACTCCTTTGGCCGTTTGTGTGAAATTCGGCGAACTGAAAGGATTGGTATTGAATCCGATCGTGTTGGAATAGATATGCGGAACCGAAAAGCCTACGTAAAACTGCTCGTTGAAGGTGCCGTATAGCCCGGCGCCGACATTGGCATAAGTAATGTTAACGTTGCCGTTGTCGAGCGAGGGGTCGTTGTTGGCTTGTGAAGGATCGGCCTGCGCATCGGCAAAATTCATCCCCCGGGAGCGCACGGAGCCCATGATACCGGCCCGGATCGACATTTCATCGGTGGCAATCAGGTCGTAGGAATAGGCCAAAGCGCCGTAAAAGTCACTTTGCAGACCGATTTTCTGGTGAGAGATCGTCGCGCCGATGCCGACGCGCGGCGTCAGGAACGGGCCGTTGAAACTCAACAGGGCGGATTTGGGCGCTCCGTCGAAGCCGACCCACTGGTTGCGATAAATCGCAGTCAGGAATGGAATGCCGCGGGCGCCGGCATAAGCCGGGTTGATAATCAGTTTATTGTACATAAACTGTGTGTAGTGGTGCTCCTGTTGAGCGTCGGCACGCCAGATGGCCAGTGCCACAAGAAGGAGCGGAAGTATCATTTTTTTCATGATGTCCTATTTTTTAGCGGGCATTTACCGCCCGGGGCGCGCTGGCCCCGGGCGATAGTTCCCGAAAAAGTTAACGGAATATTTCCACAAAACCCTTTTGCGGCGGGTCGTTCGGACGCGGTTTGAAAATATAGAAGTACGTGCCGTCGGGCAGGTCTTTGCCGCCTTCGCCGTTGAGCGTACCGTCCCAGGCATTCTGGTAAGGCTCGGCTTCGTACACCTTGTCGCCCCATTGGTTGTACACCACCAGCGAACTGTTGCGCAGTGTGCCGGCTTCCAGACAGGGAATCACGAAAGTATCGTGGTCGCCATCGAAGTTGGGCGTAAAGATGTTCGGTATAAACTGGCAGCCTTCGGTCTTGATCAAAATAGTCACCGTTGCTTCGCTACAAAGATCCGGGCAGGTTTTGGAGCACAACTGATACGTAAAGGTGAAGTTGGATTCACCCATTGCGTAAGAGAAGGTGCCGTCGTCGAGCAATTCAAGATCGGGATTGTTGTCCGGGAAAAAATCAGTTATTTCCCCGTCGCCGAAGATGTAAATATCATTAAGTAGTACCGGCAAGGTATCCAGCGTGCCCGCCGCGATGGTAAACGTGTCGTTGACCGCGGCAATAGCAGATGCCACGACCACTTCGGCAGTTGCATCGGGTGTCGGACAGCCATTGATATTGGCTGATACTGTGTAAGTGCCGCTGTTCCCGCCGCCGGCGATGACCAGAATCTGGTTATCGGTATCGGCAATCGAGCCGCCCGGTCCCGACCAGGTATAGGTGGCGCCAGGGATAAACGGAACGGTCAAAGTATCGATTTCCCCTTCCATACAAGCCACCAGCGGAGCCACGGTTACGTCGAGCGCGTCCAACGGCAGAACAGTGATGGAGAAGGAGCAAATAGCCGTGTTACCGGAAGCGTCGGTTGCTACGAAAGAAAGCGTGCTTGCGCCTACCGGGAATACATCACCACTACTAAGTCCAGAGGCTGCAACTTCTACGCCCGGACAATTATCCAGCCCTATAGGAGTTGTAAAAAACAGTTCAGCGCCATCGCAACTTGCAACGGTTTCTATTTCCTGTACAATCTGACTCGGGTCTTCGATCACAAAACCACCCACGCTGGCCACGACGCTTTCGGGGCAGTCGAGCGTTGGCGGCACACGCTCCTGCACTGTAACAGTAAAGGAGGTATTGATCTGAATACCATTCTGGTCAGTTGCCGTGTAGGTCACCGTCGTTACTCCCGTAGGGAAAATATCCCCCGGCTGGTGAGTCGAAGTGATGGTTGGGTCATCACAGAAGCCCATGGCTGTGGGCGGTTGCCATGTGTAAACCGTGTCGCAACCATCGAATATGTTCAGGGTTACGTCGTCCGGCGTGTTCATCCAACCTGGCACCGAAGAGCCAATGACAAGCACAGAGAAGGCACAGGTGTCGCGATTTCCACTGTTGTCTTCAGCATAAATTACCACGTTGTTCAGGCCGATATTGAACGTATCGCCAGGCATAGGCGCAGACGTAATCGTCGGATCCGGATCACAGTTGTCTGTTACCGCGGGCAAATCCCAGGGATATACCACACCGCAGGAACCACTGACGTTCACCGTGTCGTTAGGCGGACAGGAAGCAATCACAGGTGGGATTTGGTCGATCACAAATACATCAAAACTGCAGGTTGCCGTATTACCGGCATCGTCGACGGCGGTATAGGTTACCGTGGTTTGACCGGATACGAACACCGAGCCGGGTTGGATATTGGCGAAAACAGTATCCAGGCCACAATTGTCCATAGCCGTCGGCGCCGTCCAGTTCACTACCGTATCACAATCGCCGGGCGGCAAATCAATAATCAATAGTTGTGGGCAGGCGGAAAGGACCGGTGCGATGGTTTCAATTACCGTGATGGAAAAATTGCAACTGCTCGAATTACCCGATGCATCAACCGCCGTATACGTCACCTGGGTAGTGCCGGCTGGGAAAAATGCGCCCGGAAACACAGCGGGAGTCGAGGTCAGCGCTACCGCCATGTCGCAATCGTCAGTAGCGACAGGAACGGTCCAATCGATATTGGCGCCGCAGACACTCTGGTCGCTGGTATCGACAATACTTGTCGGGCACAATAAAGCCGGCGCCGTTTGGTCCAGTACCGTCACAGTAAATTCACAGGTTCCGGTATTGCCATAATCGTCTTCGGCTTCGAAAGTTACGGTGGTAGTTCCCACCGGGAACGTATCACCCGAGATATAGTCGGAAACGAAGTCGAGGGCCTGGTCGCAGTTGTCAGCGCCTGTTGCGTCATCAAATTGAGCAATGCCGGCACAGTCGCCTATACCCGGCGTTGCGTTGACCACAACATCGTCGGGGCAAACAAGAACCGGGCTTTGCGTATCCTGAACAATCACTACAAACGAGCAGGAAGCTGTGTTGTTCGACACATCCACTGCCGTGTAAACGACAGTTGTCGTGCCTACCGGGAATGTACTGCCAGGCGGAAAATTGGGCGCCTGAACTGTCGCCTGACCGCAAGCATCGAGTGCCGTGGGGGGATTCCAGTTGGCTACGCCGTCGCAGTTGACACCTGCTGCATCCACCATGATCGTATCGGGACACCCAACCAGCTGAGGCGGTGTGTTTTCAGAGACGGTAATGGTCAGAGAACAGATACCTGTATTGCCAGCGGCGTCGGTTGCCGTAAAAAATACCAGCGTCGTACCTGTGTTGAACGTTGTGCCAGCCGGAGATTGAACGATATTGCTAATAGCGGAACAAACATCCTCCGCCATCGGCGCCGGAATCTGAATCGTTGCGGTGCATTCGCCCGGCAAAGTGACCACCGGATCGACCGTCGGGCACGTTACCGTCGGGCCGGACAGGTCGGTGCTTTGGAAAAATCCGCTCGTTGTTTGCAGCGGAACGGACGCGAACGAACCGTTTACGGCATCAAAAGGCGGAATAAAGTCGAGGTTTGTCGTGGCATCTGGATCAAGTACGGTAAAGTTGATCGTAAACAAAACCGCTCCATCGGGCAAATCCGGCCAGCCGAAGCTGCCGTCGCCGTCCAGAAAGCGCAGAATACCGTTCTGCGTTCCGAGGTAGCCGATAAAACTGGTTGCATCGAGCCCCAGACCCGGGTTCAGGTTGGTCACGCTGATCCAGTTCAGTACCGTTTCGTCCCAGGTTACCGAAAACTGGAGGCCCCAGATATCAACGAAATTATCAACCGTTACATTGAACGAAACCGTATCGCCGGCGCCCTGACAGTCGACCGCGACGGTGTCGAGCGACAACATCAATACCTGGCCGGCATCGACGACTACATTAAAGGAGCAGGTCGACGAATTTCCGGATGCATCGGTGGCGGTATAGGTTACCACCGTTGTACCGGGGTTGTAACTGCCGTTGGCGGCGCCAGAACCGGAGCCGATGGTGGCGCCTGTTTGAACATAGGTCTGGGTAACCACGCCGGCACAGTTGTCACTGAGTGCCAGCGGATTAAGCCCGTTTACCGTTGCTGTTGTAAATCCCGGATCAAGCGGTACGGCGACATTCTGAGGGCAAACCAGAATAGGATCAACATCGTCGGTGATATTGACCTGACCATTGATCGTCACAAACGGATATTCATTGTTAAGGTCGTCGACCTGATAAGCTTCCTGGACAGCGGGGAAATCGCCAAAAGAAACTGCGCTGTTGCTGCCAGAGTTGCCGATGACCGTCAATTCGATTGTAAAAAGAACGGCGCCGTCCGGCAAGGTCGTACCGCCGGTGAGCGGCGCGCCGGTGGTCCAGTTGAAGGCCAAAAAACCGGAATTGACCTGTGCAACGCCGAAATTGCTCGGCGCCAGGTTGAGTGCCGGGTTAAAGTTGCCGACAGTTTGATAACTTAATACGAGCGGGTCCCAACCGAGTGAGAACTGGAGTGAGCCCAGGGAGTCGAAATTCAGGGTGGTGATCGGAATGACCAAACTCGTATTGCAGGCGCCTGTAGAGTTGCCAGCAATCAGGGTAAAATCGTTGGTCGGAGCGGGCTCCACCGTTACGGTAAAAGAGCAGGAAGCCGTACTTCCGCCTACATCGGTTGCAAGGTATGTCACTGTGCTTTGGCCCAGATTGAACAAGGCGCCGCTGGCATCGGGGTCATTCGGGGCGCTAAACGTCGTAGCGCCGCTGATGGTATAACCGGCAGCAGGTGTACCACAGTTGTCGGTCAGGCTGGCAGGAGCAATATCGGACACCGCTGTGGGGCCGGTTCCGGTGGTCGTCACGTTGGCCGGGCAACTCACCGCGGGGCCTTCGGTATCGATCGGCATGACGCCGCCGTTCATCAAAGCCCATGGAATTTCGTTGCCGTCGATATCGGTAACTTCGACAGTCACGGGGTTGTTGCTAAAGGCAACCGGAGCGTAGTTTCCGCCGATTCTTACGAAAGAGACTTCAAAAATTATAGTTGAATCCGGCAGGTTTGCTCCCCCGAATTTGGTCCAGTTGAAGGTCAGTCTGCCATTGTTCACGTTATTGGCAGAAGTATCGAAGCCAAAATTGACCGGCCCGCTGGTAAAACCGGGTTGCAGGGGGCCCGTAGCAATGTAATCGAGCTTTTGCGGGTCCCACGACAACGTGAATTGAAAGGAGCCGACTTCGGTAAAATTCAATACCCGGAGCGGCACCTGAAACGTGTCGGTCGATGCGCAAGACACCGACAGGGAATCGGTTTTCAGGATCACCTGTGCCGAGGACCTGTTGACAGTCAGCAACGACGCAAAGAGGATCAGGATTAATAGAACATTTCTCATGGTTCAGAGCGAATTAAAAAGTGGGGGCAGGCAAAAACTTGTCTGCCCCCTGCAGATTTTTAATCAATGAGGATCATCTTTTTGCGATCGCTGTTCGTCGGCGTTTCCAGTTCGTACCAGTAGACGCCCGGCGTACCGAAGTCGCCTTTTTCAAAGCGCACTTCGTTGTAGCCTTGTTCGAAATTACCCACCACGAGTTTGACCAGCTGGCCGGCTGCGTTAAATACGCGGAGCGAGGCGCGGCCCGATTCCGGCAGACGGAAACCGATCACGGTTCCCTGGCGGAAGGGGTTGGGCTGGTTTTGGTAAAGTGCGAAATCTGCTTCGTTCAGGCCGTTTTGCGGTTGTACGAATTCGAAATCGACTTTCATGGTGCTTCCGTCGGCATTGTAGGCTTCGGCGCGCGTAATTTCAGAACCTGCATGCAGCACTTTGGAAAGGCTGGTGCTGTTGCGCAGGGCGCGGAACGTAACGGTAAACAGAACTTCGTCGTCGTTGATCGACAGGGCTTCGCGGCTCACCCAGAGCGTAGTCAGGTGACCGTTGGCCAGGTGCGCGGTGCCGAAGTTGTCGTCGGTCAGTTCGAGCGCTCCGCCCTGGTAGTCGGCAAGTTCGAATACCGAAGGATCGAAGTTGATCGTCATCTGGTAAGCGTGGCGATTGGTAAAGTCGCTCGCTTTGAACGGAATCGTCACCAGTTCGCCGGCATGGAATGCGCGGTCGTTGATCCGGAACCGGAAGGTTTCGCCCGTGCGGTCGTCGGCATTATCGTTGGTCAGGTTGACCGGTGTGTTGCCGTTGACATCGCCCATGCGTACCGCCACGAAGTCGTCGTCGAGGAAGTTTTGGTCGGCCGGGTTGTGCTCGATCGTTTGCGGGTAAGGCAAGGTGAGCGGACCGAACGGCATGGTGCTGTTCGACGGGAACATGTAACTTTTCGGTACGAATTTCCAGTCGGGCGAGTTCATAATGTGCTGATCGGTACCCAGGGCAAGGCGCTGGATGAGCAGGTAGTCGGCCAGGGTGACCGTCTTCGTATTATTCACATCGGCAGCGATCCACTGGTAGGGCGAGGGGAAGGTATCGCCGAAGATGTGGTTGACGATGCGCAGCAAGTCGCCGGCGGTAACCCCTGCGTTGAAGGGCGGGCCGACGGTTACTTTATTGCACGACGTGATCGTGTTGGCATTGAGCGGCACACTGAAATCGTAGGTGCCGGCAGCGGTCGTGATTTCGGTATCGCTGACGGTACCCGCAAGCGTAACCGTGACGTTGGCAACCGGTTTTTCCACGCTGTTCGGGTTTTCCGGGTTGGCCCAGGTCTTGATGTCGCCTGCGAGGGTTACGTCCGTATTGACCAGTTCGGTAATTTCAACCGAGCCGTTCATTTGATCAACAATCACATCGACCGGGCCGTTGGCGCCCTCTACGGTGAAGTTGAGAACAACCGGTGTGCCGGTAATGTCGACCGGGCTGATTGCGCCAAGAGGAGCCGTGCCGAGTTGAACGTCGACGTAGAACAGCACTGTGCCGTCGGGCAAAGTCAGCGGGTTGAGGTCGGTCCAGAGAACACCCACATTGTTGCCGGGGAGGAGGTTGGCCTGCAGGCTGGAAAGGTTGGCATCGATACCCGATACGCCTACCACCGTGCCGACCGCGGGGTCAACAACATTCACCGTAAAGGTGAAGCCTGCCACGTTGGTAAAGCTTTCAACGGATACCGGTACCGATACCGTCTCGCCCTGGGCGCCGCCTTCGTTTCCTACCGTGATCTTGATTTTGGCGCCGGCCGTAATCACTACGGAATCAACCTGTTGGCAACCGCTGGACTGGTCGTACACCGTCACGTAGTATGTACCGGGCGTCAGGCCGGAGATCGTCGTCGTTGTTTCGTCTGTGCTCCATTCGTAGGTAAAGTTGCCGGAGCCGCCGGTTGCAGTAACCGTCGCTTCGCCGTCTTCGGCGCCGAAGAACGATTCGTCGTTGCCTTGTACGCTGATGTCCAGGCCGCTGCCTACGCCGAGTGTTACTTCTACATTGACGGTGCAGGTATTCAGGTTGCCATAAATATCAACAACCGACAAGGTCACCGGATTCAGTCCGAGATCGTCGCAGTCGAACGTCGAGACGTCGAGATACATGGTATCGAGCGCGCAGTTGTCGACGCTACCCAAATCGATGTCGTCGGCCTGAATCGTGGCAGAACCGTTGGAACCCAGCGAAATGACTACGTTATTGTTGCAAATCGCGGTCGGGATACTGTTGTCGATCACTTCGAGGATCATCGAATCCACGCCCACGTTACCGCAGGCATCGATGGCCGAGAAGTAAATCAGATAGCTGCCTACCGGATAATTACCACTGATGCTGAGGATGCTATCACCGAACGGTGCATCGTTGGTGATCAGCATTTCACTGGTGTCGGCGCAATCGAAAGGCGCAGCCACGTAATTAACCGGCACCGTGCAGTTGCTGTTCGGCGGATTGTTGGCCGAGTAAATTTTCAACGTATCGGGCAAGCCGGGGAAACTCGGCGCCGTGGTATCGACTACCGTGATGTTGCGGACGTGAACCGTCACGTTGCCACATTCATCCACGGCAGTGCGGGTGCGCACGATCGTGTAGCTGTAATTGCCGCAGGGGCCCTGCGCAACGTTGATCGTGTCTTCCTGCAAATCAACCGGGATGTTCAACGAACAGTTGTCGGTCGCAGAGATCGACAGCGGGCTGGGCACGCCGGTTTCGCAGGAAACCGTGATATCAGGGTTGTAGGCGCTCAGTACAGGCGCAACCGTATCGATGATGAAGAAACTCTGTACGCAGGTCGTGATGTTATTGGCCTGATCCGTAGCCGTCCAGACGCGGTCTACCTGGTAGCAATGCGTCGCGTTGGAATCCGGATTTACATCGAAGTCTTCGTAGGTAATGACCGGATTGCCGGGTGAGGCGCAGTTGTCGGTTGCCTGTGCAAACTGGTGCAGGTTCGGCGAAAGATCGTCAGTGCAGAGCAGTGTTTTGCTGGGCGGGCAGAGGGTGATTTCGGGCGCTACGTTGTCCTGAATCACAATGTAGGTGTTGCAGGTGGAAACGTTGCCGAATCCGTCGTAAACATACAGTTTGACCGGATGCTGCGTCACGCCATCGGCGTCGGAGCAATCATAGGTCAAAATATCGGAAGGCGCCTGCAAAGGCGACTCGTCGAGGCGCTGAATATCGATATCGATGGCAAAGCCGAAGCAATTATCAAAACTCAGGTTGTTGAATTGGAAATCGATTACCGTGACTGTTCCGGAAGGTTGCAGCGAAGCGCTTACACCATTAATGCAAATTGCGTTCGGCGGTGTGGCATCTTCTACAATCAGGGTCAGTAAATGGTTGGTCTGATTGAAGCTGGAATCGCTGACGACAAAACTGATCGAGTGCGTTCCTACGCCATAAAATCCGGTAATGTCCGAACCCGATCCGATGCCGCCATTGCTGGTGATAAAGATATCGTCGCCGGTTTCACAATCCGTGACGTAATCGGCCAGGTTGAATTCGAGCAGTGCATTGCAGAACAAGTCGTCGGGCGCCGTTTGAATAATAAGCGTGTCGGGTGTTCCGGCCAGCAATTCGGGATCTTCCGTATCCACAACCGTAATCACCTGTACTTCGGTAACCTCATTGCCGAAGTTGTCGACGCCGGTCCAGGTGCGGGTGATGGTGTAATTGTATAAGCCATAACCCGAAGCCGTTTGGGTCGACACTTCTTCAAAACTCACTTCCACTTCCTGATCGCAGTTATCCGCGCCGCTCAGCATAGCGGCATCCGGAATCGGTTGGCAAGCCTGGATAGTGGTATCGTTGGGCGCCGGTTCGAGTACCGGGGCGATCTCGTCGACCACGTTGACCGTAACGGAGCAGGTATCGGAATTGCCTTCCTGATCTGTAGCGACCAAAGAGACAATTGCATCGCCCAGATCGGAGCAGTCGAGAATCGGATTGATCAGAGAAAGCGTGATCGGTCCGCATTCGTTCGGGTCATTGCTGCCGTTATCCATCTGCGGAATGGTGACGGTGGAGAGCCCCTGGCTGTTCAGCGCCACAGTAAACGTAGGTTTGCAGAGCGCTTTCGGAGGGAAAATATCTTCCAGAACCGTGATATTCTGCGGTTGCGTGGTTACGTTACCGTTGCCATCGTCGTAGAGCCAGGTAATCACATAGTTGCCCGGCATCAGGTTGTATTTCGGCGGCGTACCCGGGATAAAGATACCTACGGGCGTTGAGGGGGTGCCGAAAATAACCGGTGCATTGGGATTGCATGGGTCGCTCGCCGTAGGCGCTTCAATCACAATGCCGCCGCAGGAGTCTATCAGCATCGGCAATACCGCGATCGTCGGGATCGGGGCCTGGCCATCCTGGAGAGTGACATTGAACGTACAGCTCGTTGTGTTATAAGCATCCTGACCCTGAATGGTAATCGGGAATGTGTTACCGGCAGCCGGCGGGTTGGGTGCGAAAATACTGCCCAGTGTTGTCGTGGGTGCAAAGGTTTGGGTCAGTACCACGTTGCCGGGGCAGTTGTCGGATACCAACACAAGGTTGCGATAGTCGGGCACCTGGGCCGTCGGGCAGGTCGCTAACAGAATCTGATCGCCCGGGCAGGTCAGCTGGGGTACCTGTGTATCTTCTACTTCCACTGTAAAGGAGCAAATCGACACGTTGTTGCTGGCATCGGTTGCCGTGTATGTCACGGTCGTAACACCCACCGGGAACTGCGCAGTGGCAAAAACCTGGAAGGGGAAACCGCTGTAGTTGAACGGATTCGACAGGTTAATGGACTGTTGAACAGTGGGGTTATTAATGGTCTCCGTCACGGCAAAGTTTTGGCAGTCGGTCACATTGGGCACCAACGACCAGGGGCGTACCCAGGAATACAGGTTGGAGCAGGCTCCGGTAGTATTGGGCAATACAACCTGTTCGCCACATTTCGGATAGTTAAAAGCCGGGGCAATGGCATCCTTCACTTCCACAGTAATTGTCTGGGCGGTGGTGTTACCACATTCGTCGCGGGCGATGTAGGTGACGGTGGAAATACCGATGGGGAAGTTGATTACACCCGGGTTACCGTTGACGGGCGTCATAGCAGAACCTACATCGGTGAAGCCATAATTGTTCGGCGGAGCAGGATAGTCGATATAATAGGAATAGGTCATATTGAGATCGGCCGTGCAATTGTCGGCAATCTGGCTGTTCTGTACTGCAAGATTGACCGGAGCCGAGCAGGCGGGCATGCCGCCGGGGCCCTGAGTGGAATTGACAACGACCGGCGAGCTCAACGTCAAGACCGGTTTTGTAATATCCTGTACCGTAATGACCTGGGTTGCCGTGGCCATGTTCACGCCATCGGAAGCTTTCCAGGTACGTACAAAGGTGAATCCATTAGCGCAGGTCGTGCTAAGCGGAGCGTCGGTATAGGTAATCGTGGGGGTAGCACAGTTGTCGGAAGCAGTGGGTGTACCCGAATTAAAGAAACCATTGGCCTGAATCTGTGCATAGTAGGCATCACAGTTTGCCGTCACCGGCATGGGAGCGGTAATCGTGGGAATGCCGGCATCAACCACCTGTACCTGGCGGGAACAGGTAGCCGTTACATTGCCAGCCGGATCGGTGGCTTTATGGAATACCGTATGGAGCCCGATCTGGCTGCAATTGACCGTAATGGAAGTCATGTAAGCACCGCCGGCATCCAGTTTGATGCTGTCGGTTTTGCTGCAGTTGTCTGTCGAAGTTGCAAATATCTGGTTGGGCAGAATCGTAGCCGAAGTGCCGGTCAGATTAACCGTCAGGGTACCCGCCTGGCAACTTACCGTGGGGGCAATCAGGTCTTGTACCGTAACAGTGGCTGTGCAGGTACTGGTGCGGCCACCGAAGTCGGTCGCCGTCAGCGTAACGATATTGGCGCCCAGTGGCGTGCAAGAAAAGTTGAACGTAGCTGGCGACAACGTGAAACTGCAGTTGTCGGTGGAGCCGTTGTCGATGGCAGAGGCGGGCAGAGAAGCCGTCCCCATGGCATTAAGTTGTACCGTTGCGTTTTTGCATTTGGCTACCGGGTCTTGATTGTCGGTAACAACCACCTGGAAAGAGTAGGTGCTGATATTACCGATCGCGTCTTTTGCCAGCCAGGTCACCGTAGTGGTACCGAGCGGGAAAATCGCGTTGGGCTGGTGGCTCTGGAACAGGGTGGAAACCGGCGGGTTACAAACATCAGTAGCCGTCGGCCATACCCAGCCTAATTGCGCAAAACAGCCGTTGGCTACTGTATTGACATTGGCAGTGGCGCCATTGGCATAAGTGCCGCCGCTGAATGTGGGGCCTTGCACGTCGGTTACGTTTACATTGAAAGAGCAAGAGAAAGAGTTGCCGGAATCGTCCTTAACCCTTACCGTCATATTATTGGAACCTGTGCTGAATTGTACATTGCTCAGGTTCACCTGTCCGGCAACGGGAGTTACCGATACAAACGGCGCGGCATTCAATTTGTATTCAAATTCTATTCCGCAGTTATCAATAGAGTTGTCAAAATATTGCTTCGGACCATTGACCGGGCTCGCTTCATTGAAGAACAAATCAAAAACAGTAGCGTTGCAGCCCAGCATCGGATCGGCAGGTACCGTGATATTGGCAGGGCAGGTAACGACAGGAGGCGTATTGTCGACGATGGCCACGGTTGCCGTACAGGTTGACGTCAGGTTGGAATTGTCGGTTACCGTCAAAGTCACCATAGGCGTCAGCGGCAGCAGACTGTTGCAGTCAAACAGACTGGGCGATACGGTGATTGATTTTATTCCACAGTTATCATAGGAACCGTTATTGACCAATGCAGCATCGAGCAATGCTACGCCGAGAACAGGATCAAGCGACAGCGGAATCGGGTTCATCGGATTGACGCATTGAGCGACGGGCGGCTGGTTTTCGTCGACCGTAAAAGTGTAGTCTACAAAAATACTGTTCATCGCATTGTCGGTCCAGCGGTAACGGATTACCGTCGTGCCCGCCGGGAAATTAACATCGATGGTGCCGCCACCCATGGGCGGGAAAGGCGCCTCTGCGATGAGAACGTCAAGATCAGGACCGGAGACAACGGTTTCTGTGAGTGTAACAGGGCCGCAATCGGCAACCGAGCCCATCGAAGGACGGGTAAAGGTGATTTCGCGGAAGCAGTTGTTGGCCAGTACGGGGAAGTTAAAGTTCTGCCCACTGGGATTAGGCGTCACTACGGGGGCAACATTGTCTTGCACCGTGACGGTGAAAGAAGCGCTTGAAGTCAGACCATTGATATCGGTAGCCGTATAGGTCACCGTAGAAGTGCCAAGGTTGAAAAGCTGGGTAATCGACGCGCCTTGCGTCACAGCGGCCAGGGCGACGGTTGTCGCGCCACTGATGGCCATTTGCAGCGTATTAGGGCCGGCGCAGTTGTCGGTGATGGTCGGGTGGTTCCAGGTAAAGGAGCCATCGCAAAGATCGAGCGGAGTAGCGCCGCCGGTAGAAGTGCCGATATTGGACTGGTTGGCCGGCACGCCGTTTATAACGGGGTTCTGGTTGTCGTTGACAGTGACGTTAAAAGCGCAATTGGCCGAAAGGCTCGCGCCATCGGTTACGGTGTAAGTGACGTTGGTAACACCTTCGGGGAATTCAACGCTGCTGGCCAGGCCAGCGCCGGAAGCCGGAATGGCGCCGGGCGCCATCCAGGTGATCGTTGTAGACCCGCAGTTGTCGCTCACAGCGACCGGGTTGGGAAGGGCGGCAAGGGTTTTGGAGCACACACCCGGGTCGGTATTCAATACCTGATTGGCCGGGCAGGTGATGCTCGGCGCCTGGTTGTCGTTTACCTGAACTGTAAAAGTGCAGGTGCGGGTATTATTGGAAGCGTCGGAGGCGACGTAAGTTACCGTGGTAAGCCCCACGTTAAAGTTTGTGCCGCTTGCACTGTTAATTCCGGTATTGGGACTGGCGGCCGTAGTGGCGCCGCTGGCCGACCAGGTCTGGGTCGTTACCGCACAGTTGTCGGTGGCTGTCGGCGCAAGGCCGGCTACTGTAGCCGAACAAAGACCTGCGCCGGCATTCACAACCGGGGAGGCAGGACAGGTAATATTCGGTTTGATATTGTCAGTGATAGTAATAATCAAAGTGCGCGAATTGGCGCTGGGGCCACTGGCGCCGTTGACCCGTACGTAACGGGTAATCGGGCTTGCCGTAATATCGGCGCAGGTAAAGTTGACCGGCAGATTTGTCAGGCCGCCGGAGAAGTTGGCGACGTTCGATAACTCGTAAACGCAGCCGCCATTGATGGAAAAGCCAAAAACGCTCATTACAGCCGCATCGAGCGTGACCGTGCCGCCGGAATTGACAAACAGGTTGATTGGCACCGGTTGATTGGCCGGCAAAGGAGCCGTGACAAAGTCACCGCATTGCCCGTTGGCCCGGTAACCCGCGGTCAGCAGCAGGCAAAACGCCGCTACCGCCACCGCCCAACGGCGTGGTGTTGTTGAAGTGTTCATGGTCAACAAATTTGATGATGGGAAAAAAGTAGTGGAGAGATGTCTGAAGAAGGGTGTTAGTCTCTTCATCAAGCGATCGGTTTGGAATGAAAAAATGTTGTTTTACGCAGATTCCGCCAGTGGTGCATGTGCTGCATCATATATATATCGGGAAACCGGCCAGAAGTTGGAACCAACCGCAAGGACGATGGATTAAAGGATTGTAAAAACGCCGCAAGTTTAAGGCGAAAAGTGGGAACCATTCAAATATTTTTGGGTTCGTTAGTGATCGTGCCAGCATACGCCAAAAACCGTACCAATTTTAGGGTACACCCTCCGTTTGCTCCGAATTTCTGCCGTTTTCTGCCGATGCGTTCACATTTAACGCAAAAAGTCTTTGCGAGTCACAGGCAATCCCTACCTTTGGCAAGGTATTTGAACAAATTATTTTTAATCCTAAAATTTTCCTCGCCTTTGCGCTTCTTTCGTCGACGCCGGTCAAGGTGTTGCAATCCCCCTCCCCCTTACTCAGCATTATTCCTTTATGCCAATTGTTGTTATCACTTCCGATCTGCTTTCCGGAACGTGACCCTAGCCATTTGTTCATCCCTAATCCAGCATTCCTTTTTGTTAACCGATTAATTCATTCCACATGAACGCAAGTTTACCGCAAAACCAGGCCTTCCGCCCCGGCTGGCTAAAATCCTGTTGCGCTGCATTCCTGTTTCTGGCAGGCTTTCAACATGCCGTAACGCACGCGCAAGGAACCCTTTACTACTACACCAATGCCACGAGCGGCATCCCTGCTATCGTAGCCCCCGGCATCGATACCATGGGGCCGATCGAAAACCTCAAACGAGGCGGCGGCGTGGATACCACCATCAACTGCTCGGCCAATCAAGGCTTCGGGTCGGACGGCTGGCCTACCACCAACACTTTCGATGTGGACGCCTTCAATTCATCTGGCGACTACATCGAATTTACCCTTGATCCGCAAGCCGGCTACACCCTGCTCATCACGGGATTTGCGGCTAACTCCCGCCGGGAAAACCCCAGCGGCATCGTCAACGACGGCCCCGCCTCGCTGCGATACGCTTATAGCAAAACCGGGGCGCCCGGCAGCTGGACGTTCGTCAATCCGGGCAACCCGCAGGCCAGCAGTACCTGCGGCAGTCTGGGGGTGACTCGTGTCTGGACATCCTTTCCGAGCGTATCGGTTTCGGGGTCCGAAACAATCACTTTCCGGATATACGGCCTGTCGAGCGGCGCCAATATGACCGGCGATTTGTTTTTGCGCAATGTCATAGTCAGTGGCTTTGTGTGCTCTTCTACACCTTCGGCCAACCTGACCCCGGTGAGTTTTTGCGAGGGAACAAGCACTTACGACATTCCCGTAACATCCAGTACTGCCGACATCACCAGCTACTCGCTTAGTTTTTCGCCGGCAGGCATCCCCACCGTAAGCGGCACGCTGCCCTCTCCGGGCGCATTACCTTCTGTGTTGACTATTGCAGCAGATATGGCTGCCGACGGCATTTATTCAGGTACGCTGACGCTGACGAATGTCTGCGGTAGCAATACTGTTATTAATTTCCCCAATCTGGTCACGATCAACCCGCTTCCGGTAGTCAATATAACTATTGCAGAAGAATCGGGTGTGGCTGATGACGACGGCACTGTTTGTCCGGGTGATGAAGCTACGATTACAGCCAGCGGTGGCGGCACCTATCTTTGGAGCACCAGCGAAACCACGGCGTCTGTTACCGTTTCGCCGCTGACTAACACGACCTACGACGTCACCGTTACCAACCTTGGCTGCGAGCAAACAGCTTCCGCTACGATTTTGGTAACTGCCCCGGAAACGGCCAACGCCGGACCCGACCAGTCGACCTGCGTTGACGGGGTTGTGTTATTGGCTGGCGCTTTTGGCGGCACGGCTACCGGCGCGTCCTGGTCGGACAATGGGGCGGGCGGATCATTTCTGCCAAACGCCAATACATTGAATGCCTATTACACTCCTCCTATGGGCAATACGGATCCTATTGCCCTTACGCTGACCACTGACGGTCCTTGTCCGGTCAGCGATGAGGTTATCATCAGTTATGACGCCGAGCCTGCAATGACCTTGTCGGCGAATGCGTCATCTTCTACGGCAACCTGCAATGATCAGGTTACAGTTACAATAGCAGTAGAAGAAGGTTATGATGATATATCATCAATGGATTTCAGCATCAACTGGAATGCCTCGGCATTCAGTTTGGTCAGCCACTCGGCAACAGCAGTCGGCGGGAGTACGCCCTCGACGTCAACTCCTGGAATGGGTACATTGACCTATTCCTGGTATGATCCTATGGGCGCCTTTGGTGAAGATTTGCCGAATGGTACAATTCTATTGACCATGACGTTTGATGTCCTCAATGCTTCCGGTTCGGAAAGTATCGTTATTGCCGAACCGCCAACATTGCTGGAAGCAACAACCTGGCAACTTTGCGAGTTGAATATAACACTCAATAATGACGCCGATATAAATTTAGAGCCCATCACTATCGGACTCTCTATCGAAGAAGAATCCGGCATAGCAGACAATGATGGAAATATCTGCGCAGGTGATGACGTGACGCTCACTGCCAGTGGCGGCGTTTCCTACGAGTGGAGCCCGGGCGGCGAGACAACAGCAAGCATTACGGTCAGCCCGACCAGTTCGACTACTTATACCGTGACCGTGACGGACAGTAATGGTTGCACCAATTCTGCCACGGCCGAAATTCGGGTAAATCCATTACCCATGGCTGCAGTTACGGTCGATCTCAATGAAATTTGTATCGGCGGCGCTATTGAGATCACCTTCAACGAAGGCGTCTATCCGGACGGCACGGAATTCATTCTTTCGGCCAATATTGAAGACGCCAACGGTCCGAACCCCAACAATCCGATTTCCTATTCGGAAGTCATCGACACAGACCACATCGACTGGACCGAGGGCTTCGACTTTTCCGGCGACCTCAGCGTCAGCGATATTACGGTGACCAATCCGGCCACCGGATGCTCAAGTATTGTCGACGGATTCGAGGTGGATGTGCTTGACGCGCCGGTATTGTCCTTTACCGCACAGGCCGACGGCGACGATCCGCAAAGCGGCAGCAGCAACGGCCCGACGACGGTCACGCTTGAATTTTGTGAAGGTGACTATTTTTCCTTTACAGCATTCAACGTAAATGCTCCGAATACAGGTTTCCTGGAAAATCTCGACGGCACTGGCAACGTGACATACGACGGCAATCTGGTTACCCCACTACCCCGTCCGCAACAAGATTTTACTCCTGCACAAGTGGCCGGCTTTTTCACCGGAGGTCCTTATGGTCCTTATGGCTTGAGTGCAGGCGCTTCTGGCAGTCTCACACAGACATTTACTCCCTACCTTGAAATCGACGGCGTACCCGGTTACAGCGCGGGCGATTGCCTGGGCGAAACGGTTACCCTGGTTTATAACGTACACGCCAATCCTACCCCATCGATTGACGTGACCGAAACTTCGGGGGTTGCCGATGACGATAGTGCAATTTGTCTCGGCGCCTCTGTTACGCTGACTGCCACGGGCGGCAACACCTACCTGTGGAGCACGATGGCAACAACAGCTTCCATTACGGTCAGTCCTACAACTACGACAACTTATACAGTAACGGTAACCAACGCCGACGGCTGTTTGGCATCTGTTGCACAAATTATCACGGTTAATGGCTTGCCAACAGTCGGAATCATGCCTTCGAGCATCACCATCTGTTCTGGAAGCGAAACCGAGCTGACGGCGACAGCAGGCGGTAGTTCTTATCTGTGGAACACGATGGAATCAACCGCCAGTATTTCTGTTACGCCGACAACGAACACCACTTATACGGTTACCCTGACGGACAACAACGGCTGCACGAACACGGCTACTTCGGAAGTCAATATTGCTCCGGATCCGCTGACCGACGTAACCGTTGATCCAGATCCGATTTGTGCAGGCTCCACGGCTGTTTTGACGGCAAACGGCGCCATGCCCGATGCTACATTTACCTGGTACGATGCCCCGACGGGCGGCAACGTGGTCGGCACGGGCAATCCATTCACGACGGATCCTTTGTACGTCACCACCGAGTTTTGTGTAGAACAAACAGTTGCCATTTCGGCGGAGGGCACGATGACCTTCGACTACACCGGCGGCATGCAAACCTTTACGGTGCCGGATGGCATCACGTCCATCGAAATCCAGGCCTATGGCGCCCAGGGCGGCAATGGAAACGGAGGAAGCGGTGGCGCAGTGGGTGGTACAGGCGGTCTGGGCGGCCTGGTACAAGGAACCCTGGCCGTAACCCCCGGACAAGTATTGAATCTTTTTGTCGGCGGCGCCGGAATGGGCCCTGTCGGCGGTTATAACGGCGGCGCCAATGGCGGCACGCAAGATTCTGGCGGCGGTGGCGGCGCAACTGACATCCGGATTGGCGGTACAGCCGATTCCGACCGGGTGCTGACTGCTGGCGGCGGCGGCGGCGGCGGTCGTGGCGGATGCGAAGAAAATAATGGCGTAGGAGGAAAAGGTGGCGACGGTGGCACAGGCGGTGGCGGTATCGGCGCCGACGGCGCAGATACGCCTACTTCCGGTGGTGTTGCCGGCGGTGGCAAAGGCGGCAACTTCAGCAATGTTCAGGGTGCTTTTGGCGCAGCCGGCCTCGGTTGCGCTGGTTTCCTGGGCAACCCCGGCTCGGCGACCGCAACTTCGATTGGCGGCGTCGGTGGCGGCGGACAGGCTTGCTGCTGCTTTAACGGCGGATTTACAACTCCCGGCGGCGGCGGCGGCGGCGGCGGCCATATCGGCGGTGGCGGCGCAGGTGGCGGTTCGGCAGGTACTACCGGCTGCTCCGGCAACAGCAAAGGCGCCGGCGGCGGCGGTGGTGGTGGCTCTTCCTACACTGGCAGTCTTTCCGATGCCGTTGCGATGAACGGCGTTCGCTCCGGAAACGGTCAAATCATCATTACTTACGGCCTGACCTGTACTTCTCCCCGCGTCTGCGGCACGGTAAACGTTACCCCGCTCCCCATGGCCACTATCGCGGTGACCGAAACTTCGGGCGCTGCTGACGACGACGGAACGATCTGCTCCGGCGCTTCAGTCACACTGACGGCTTCGGGCGGTGACACTTATCTGTGGAGCACGATGGCAACAACAGCCTCCATTACGGTCAGCCCGACTACTACGACCACCTATACGGTAACAGTTACGGCCAATGACTGCTCCACTTCGATCAGTTCCGTGATCAACGTTACCCCCATGCCCTCGCTCAATGCTACGCTCAATGGCGTTGCTTTGAGCAACAACAACGACGGCTCCGACGAAACAGGCGCTTTTGCCATTTGCAATGGAAGCAATATTACTTTTGATGCTTTCGCAGATGCAAACGGCGCATCCGGCAATATCAAAGCTTACCAAACTGTCAGCCTGAGCAATGTCATCTTGTCGTTCTGCAACAACTGCGCAGCACTTGTAACGGCTTTCCCCGGCGCCAGCGGCGCAGCCACTTTGGTCAATCCGGCCCTGCCCGGCACGGTAACGCTCAGCTTCCGGGTATTCAACGACCTGAACAACAACAACGCGATCGATGCCGACGAATGCCCGAACGATTGGGTGGTTTACACAATCACGGTCAATCCGATCCCCGTTCCGGCGATCGCGGTGACCGAAAATTCCGGCACGACGCCCAACGACGGCGCTATTTGCGAAGGCGCTTCGGCGACACTGACAGCTTCCGGTGGAGACGCTTATCTGTGGAGCCCGGGCGGCGCCACAACTTCCTCGATTACGGTTAGCCCGACCAGTTCGACCACCTACACCGTGACTGTAACAAGCAATAACTGCTCCTCATCCACCAGCTCTGTCATCACGGTCAATCCCTTGCCCGCGGTTACGCTGGTACTCGACCCGAACGAAGCCTGCGTTACCGACGACGGCTTCGCGCTCGACGGCGGCATGCCCTCCGGCGGTACGTACAGCGGTGCAGGAATCACGACCAGCCCGACTTTCGAGCCGGCCGATGCACAGGCAGGCGTTCATACCATTACTTACACCTACACCGACGCCAATGGTTGCGTTAATACGGCTACGGACGACATTACTGTTTATGAATTGTTGATCAACAGCTATGTACCGGCCAGCCAGGCCCAAACAATTTGCGACGGTGAAAACACCAGTTTCCGCGTCAATTTCACCAGCACGCCGGATGTAACGGTCAGCGCGACCTGGCAAATCTGGGACGGCGACTCCTGGGAACCGCTTACCATCGCTGCGCCCTACTCGACGACGCTGAACAACACCCAGAATTTTGCCCGCCTGAATATCACGGCGGCATCGTATCTGTTGAGTGGCGCGCAATACCGCGTCATACTGAACAACGGCGCCTGCGAGACCATCTCCGATCCGTTTACCCTCACCGTCAATGGTCCGGTCAGCATCGACGAACAACCCGAATCGGTGACGATTTGCGGCTCAGAAGTTGACCAGGAAGCGACGTTTACCGCCGTGGTTTCCAATCCTTCGGGTACAACCAACCTGCGTTGGCAGTATTTCGACGGAACAAACTGGGTAAACACCGGCGGCGCCGGCACTTTCGGCAATACCACCAATACTCTGACCGTCAACGACAACTGGGCGCACTGGCCCGCGCCGGGCAGCAGCGTGCAACTTCGTCTGCGCGCCCAAACACCGGGTTGTCCGGCGATTTTCTCGGATATCGTTACGTTGAATGTCAATTTCGATATCGATCCTTCCATTACCGGCCCGCTTTACGTCACCTCCATGGCGGCAGTTTCCTTCTTTGGCGACCCGGGCATCACGCCTCCTGCCACCTTTGCCGGCGGCACCTGGGCGGTCTCGGGTGGCCCTGGTACGGTTAGCGCCGATTATGCGGACGATTACAATTTTGTCGTTACCGGCGATTTGCCCGGTACTGTTACCATCACTTATCAATCAACAGACGACGCCGGCTGCACCGGTACGGAACAGGTTACCCTGACCGTTCTGGATAAACTGACGCTCAGTGCCATTCCGTCCGACCTGACAGTGTCCTGCGGCGAGGAGATTACAGTCAATATCGAAGCCGACAACCTGGTTGATCTGATTGAAATGGCGTACAACCTGACCTGGGACCCGTCCGAACTGGCTTATGTGACCAGTTCCGGCACCCAGTTGGGCGATGCGCTGCCCGTGATTGATGCGACCAATGCCGCAACCGGCCTGCTTTACTACTACTGGGGCGGCGAATACACCGGAATGCCGCTCAACGATCACGTGTTGCTTTCCATCACCTTTACCGTGTTGCAAAACAGCGGTTCGGCAGGCATCTTCTTCGATAGCCCGGTGGCGACCAACACCTCCATCTCGAATGTGCCGATCAATACCAACGACGGCCTCATGAGCGTCACGCCGATCCTGATCGTGCTCGACAACCCCGATGCCGTTTGCCCGGAATCGTGCGTTGATTCGCCGAATGGTCAAATCGTCACCTTTGGCATTACGACAACCGGCAATCCGGATCAATATTCGCTGATCTGGGGCATGGCTGCCGCCGGTGCAGGTTTTGCCAATGTGAATAATGCCGTATTTGATATTTCAAACGGAGAGTTTACCGTGGTAATTCCCTGCGGCCTCGAAGCCGGCACCTACGGCGGTACGCTGACGGTCACCGACAGCGAAACCGGCTGTACCGGAACCACTTCAATTGCCGTGGTGATCGACGATCAGCCGCCGGTGATTACGGAATGCCCTGCCAGCGTAACCGTTTCCTGCGAATCTTCCGACGATTTCCCGGATGCAGATCCGGACGGCGTTGTGGCGGAGGATGCTTGCGGTCCGCTGACGGTGGACGTCGATGAGGTGAATAATGAAGGCGGCGGCTGCTTAGGCGACCCGCTGATCATTACCCGCACTTATACCGTAACCGACCCGGCCGGCAACTCAACCAACTGCATCCAGACGATCACCATGGTCGACGAAGACGGTCCGGTACTGGCAGACAATGCCCCGGAATTTGAAGGCGACTGTTTCGATTCGGAAGAAGAAGCTGTTGATGCCGTTCGTAATTACGTTTTGGCCTATATCACGGATGAATGCCATGCCAATGGCATCGAAGTAGAAGACCTCGAAGACATCGCCGTGATTTACGATGAATTCGACTGCACGGTAACTATCCAGGTTGGCGCCATCGATGGTTGCACGCCCGCCAATGCCTCGACGTTTGAATTTGGAGGCATCATCATCGACGGTACGGCGCCCACACTGACGCTGACCGACATCGATGATTGCTACGAAACGATTGCCGACGCACTTGCAGCGGCTGTTGATCCGATGTTCACGATGGTCGACGACGACTGCCCCGGCACAGTAGACGTGACGGCTGAAATCGACGATATCAACAACCTGTGCGCCGCGATGATCATCGTTACGGCTACGGATGCCTGCGGTAATGTGACGACAGACTCGTATGGACCGGTTCGTATCGACGGCACTTCGCCGGTGATTGAAAATGAAGATCCCCTGCTTTTGGCCAATACGTGCTTTGAAACATTTGAAGAAGCCGCGGCGGCAGCAGAAGCCGCTATCGAATCTGGCGACAACTGTGTGGGTGAGCTGATTATCGGCACTGACGAACTTGCGCCGGACGCCGAGTGCCCGTATACCCTGACGGTTCGTGTAACCGACGAATGTGGCAACTTCTCCCTGTACCAATTCACCGGGGTCAAAATTGACAACACGCCGCCCGTACCGGTATTCAATGAGCCGGAAGGCCCGCTGTGCTACCGCGATCCGGAAGATGCAAAAGCCGACCTGTTGCTGCAAGTAGACTGGGAGGACGACTGCGGATTCCCGGTCATGTACGAGACGGCTGAATATTCCAATGAAACCGACCCGAACCCGAATGATGAATGCGAGTTTGGCGTCGTAACGATCACTGCCGTCGACCTTTGCGGTCAGAGCTTCTCGCTCGATATTGATGTAAAAATCGATGCCACGCCGCCTTATGTCATTGATCAAAACGGTCTTCCCGTGCTGACGGGTGACTGCATTGGCGACGTACCGGCCGATGTTGACGCCGTAGCGATGCTGATTGCCGATAATTGCGATCAAGGTTTTGAACTGGTATTCGACGGCGATGAACTGTCGGAAGAGGACGGCTGCGTCATCATCCGCAGTTACACCGCTACCGATGCCTGCGGCCTTTCCGCCACCTTTACCCAACGCATCGAAATCAGCGACGAAGAAGCGCCGGTATGGGGGGATGAAGAAACCAACAATCCTGATCTGTTGCTCATTTCCTGCAGTGCCGGCACTGAAGAGTTCAGCCTGGAAGATTTGATCCAGAGTGCGCTGAATCAAGACCCGCCGGCTGTTACCGACAACTGCGAAGGTGAAGATGAAGACGTAGCATACATCACAGTCAGTGTCGAAACCTTCGACCCGGTAGCCGATCCGGAATGCCCGAACGGTTACTCGATCACCAAAGTATGGACCGCGGTAGACCAGTGCGGCAATGCCAGCACTTATACCCGTATCGTTCAGGTGACGGATAATGAGGCGCCCGAATTTGATCCGCTCTGTCAGTTTATGCCTTTGAATATCTACACGGCAGAGGGTTATTCCTGTCCGGAAGATGCCGAAATCAGTCTGGAAGTTGGCCAACAAATTGACAACGCCACTACCTGGACCGTGGCCGGCTATCTTGTTCCGGCACTGGAGGAATGTATTTACGACAATTGCAGCGACGCATCCAATATTGTCGTAACCGTTGAGGCGATCGATATGGGCGACGACGATGAAACGCTGCCCTGCACCCGCACCATTACGGTCACATTCTCTTTGACCGACGAATGCGGCAACACACAGGATGATCCGTTCATCTGTGTTTACAACATCATCGACAACACTGCACCGACCTGGGAAACCGAAGAAGGCGAACTCGACCGCGTGGTGGATTGCAATATTCCGAGCGAGCTGAACGACGCTTTGGCACTCGCACCGGTTCCGGTCGACAACTGCGACGACGAGCCGTTTATTTCGCTGCCCAACGTCGTTGAGACCGATGGCGATTGCGAAGGCGAGTATACTATTACCCGTACCTGGATTGCCTCGGATCATTGCTACAACAGCGACTCGCCTGTATTTACACAGACGATCCATGTGATCGACAACGACCCGCCGACCTTCAATCCGAACTGCCAGTTCATGCCGCTGGAAATTCTTACTTCCGATGGCTATGATTGCCCGGCAGACGCTGAAATCACGCTGACGGTCGGTCAGGTGCTCAATCTCAACTCCACCTGGAACGTTGCCGGGTATCCGGTTGCCTCTCTGGCCGGATGCGTAAGCGACGCCTGCAGTGCGCCGGAAAGCATCAAAATCACCGTGGAATCGATTCAGGATGCAACGGATGAAGAAACCTGCAACCGCACGATCACCGTTTCCTTCCGCCTCGAAGACGCTTGCGGCAATGTTCAACCGCAACTGTTCGTGTGCATCTACGAGATCATCGACGACACGCCGCCGACTTTCGACGAAGAATCGATCGATCCCATCGCCGATTGCTACGACACCATCGACGACGCTGTCGAAGCAGCGCTCGACGCAGCCACACCGCACGCTTCGGACAACTGCACGGAGCCGCTGACGAACGACAATTTCACCTTCACCGTATCTTCGAATGAAGAGGATTGCACCGTCACGATCAATGTGTATGTAACCGACTGCGCCGGCAATTCGGATGTGGTCACGGTGACCACCAAAGTGGACAATGAACCGCCCACGCTGATCGCAAACTGCAGCGCTCTGGCGCCCTCCTACCCGACCGCCACGGCAGCCCAGACGGCCTTGCAACTGGCGACTACCTACGAAGACAACTGTCCGGGACCGTTCTCGATTGTCAACGCATTTACGGTAGGAACCTGCGACGCCATCGTAACCCTGGTGTATGCCGACGCGTGTGGCAATACCAGTACAGTGAGCTGCGCGACGAGCATCAACAGTTCGCCGTTAACGGTCATCTGCCCGGCGCCGGAAACACGCAATACGGATGCCGGTGAATGCAATTACACCGTTTCCGCAAATGACCTGTTTGCTCCGACGATTTCCGGCGGCTGCTCGCCCTACGTGGTTTCTTACGTGTTAAGCGGCGCTACCACCGGCAGCGGAACCGGCACGTCGCTGGCTGGCATTGATTTCAACAAAGGCACGACCGTCATTTCCTGGACGGTTTCTGACGACAACAATGCCACTACGGCTTGTTCGGTTTCGGTGACCGTTGTTGATACCCAATCGCCCACCATCGCCTGCCCGGCCAACATTACCAAAGGCACCGACAACAACCAGTGCAGCGCCGTTACGACATACGCCGTTACGGCCTCCGACAACTGTATGTTCACGGTAACGCAAACCGCCGGCTTGCCGAGCGGCTCGGCTTTCCCGGTGGGCACTACGGTCAACGGGTTCCAGGTTGTTGACATGTCCGGCAACTCGGCCAATTGTTCGTTCAACGTCACGGTCAATGACACGCAAGTGCCGATCATCGCCTGCCCGGCCAATATCGTGACGGGCACTACGACTGGTCAGTGCAGCGCCGTGGTCAATTACACCGTCACGGCTTCCGACAATTGCGGCGGCACAATCACGCCCGTACTGATTAGCGGCCCGGCCAGCGGCGCTACTTTCCCGCTGGGCACCACCGGCCCGATCCAGTGGCGCGCCACCGACGGCGCCGGCAACTCGGCCAACTGTTCCTTCTCGGTTACGGTGAATGATACGCAGGCGCCCAACATCGTTTGCCCGGCCAACATCACCGTGCCGGCTATGGGCGGAGGCTGCTCCGCTACAGTTAATTACAACGTGACAGCCACCGACAACTGCGGCGGCACGATCACGCCGACGCTCGTCAGCGGCGGCGCAAGCGGCTCTACGTTTACCGGCACCTCGACGGTGGTTTGGAAAGCCACCGATGCGGCCCAGAATATGGCAACCTGTTCCTTCACCGTGTCGGTCTCCGACGGCCAGGCGCCGACGATTTCCTGCCCGGTTGCAGGCACGGTTACGCGTTCTACCAATGTGAATGATTGCTTCTACACCGTAGTGGGCAACGAATTCAATGCAACGGGTTCGGACAACTGCGGCGCACCGACAATCACGTACGCCGTTTCCGGTGCAACTACCGGAACAGGTACTTCGCTGGCTGGTGTCGGTTTGAACAAGGGTACCAATACTATCGTCTGGACGGCAACCGATGCCGGCGGCAATACTGCAATCTGCTCCTTCACAGTGCAGGTGAACGACACCCGCCCGCCGGTCGTGTCCTGCCCGCCCAGCCAAACGGTGAATGCTGCCGCCAATGCCTGTGGCGCTACGGTCAATCCGGGTACGCTGGGGGCAACCGACAACTGTGGTGCGCCTTCCACGACCTTCGGTCCGATTCCGAATGCCAACTTCTTCCCGATTGGCATGACGACGCTCACCGGCACCGCCACCGACAACAGCGGCAATACGGCCATGTGCACTACCAAGATCACGGTGATCGACAATTCCGCACCGGTCTTTACCAAGTGCCCTGCCAATCTTACGCTGAACAACATCGAAGGCGGATGTACCGGCAACTACACCGGCATCGACTCGCCGGAAGCCACCGACAACTGCGCGTTTACCCTCACCTGGACGACCAGCGGCGCCGGCGCTACGCCGGGCAGCGGCTCGGGCCCGATCCCCGGTTCGACGGTGTTTAACTCCGGTACAACAACGGTGACTTACCTCGCCACGGATGCCAGCGGCAACACGGCCGTTTGCTCTTACACCGTCACGGTAGTTTGTGTGAAAATTAAAGGCACCATCGTTTGGGAACACGACCCGCCGGTAATTGGCGTGAAAAACGCAACCGTCACGTTGATGGGTACCAGTCCGGCCATTACGCTCACCACAACGACCGACACCACGGGCATGTACATGTTCAGTATCCCCGGCGGCAACAGTTCGATTATGGTCGAACCGACCAAGCCGGCCCTGAACAATGCACAAAAACTCGACGGGGTGACGATAGCCGACGCTCAGGCGATCACCAATCACCTGAACAACACGACGCCCATCACCGACCCGTACAAACTGATCGCGGCCGACGTGAACAGTACCAATACAGTAACCACGGTAGATGCCAGCACGATTTCTTCGGCGCTTCTGGGCAATCCGCTTGCTCTGGCTGCCTTCGAACCTTCGTGGAAGTTTATCAATGCCAACACGGTATTGCCGAATCCGCCGGCCTCGCCGTTCGCCCTGTACAATGCCAATAAAAAGATCACGATCACCGGTCCGGTGAATACCGACCAGTTGAGCGTGAACTTCATCGGCATCAAGAGCGGCAACGTCAACGGCAGCCCCGCGCCCGTATTCGCGCCTTCCAGCCCCTTAATCTGGCTGGTGGAAGATCGTACGACGCAGGCTGGGCAGGAGTTCGACGTGACCTTCTCCGCGGTGCAGTTCAACGAACTTTCGGCCTACCAGTTTGCCATCGACTTCGACCCGACACAATTGCAAATGATCGACATCCAGCCGATGAACGCCCTCTCGCTCTCCGCGGCCGACAACTTCGGCGCCTTCCAGGCAGAGACCGGCGAATTGCGCGCCGGCTGGTTCAATGCCTCCAACGTCACGCTGGACGCCGGCACGCCGGTGTTCAAGGTTCGCTTTAAAGCACTGACTTCGGGCGCTCAACTCAGCAACCTGATCCAACTCAACGACGCTATCCTGCCGGGTAAAGCCTTCAACACGGCGCTGGTAGAATCGCCTGTTGTGTTGTCGTTCAGCGACCTGAATACCAGTTCGACCAGTGTCACGCAGATCAACAATCGCCTGCAACTGCTGCAAAACCGCCCGAACCCCTTCAATGAGGAGACGACCATCGGTTTTGTATTGCCCGAGGCCTGCGAAGCAAGTCTGCGTATTTACGACCTCAGTGGCCGCGAAATCACTTCTCACAGCCGCTACTACTCGGCCGGCTACCACGAAGTGATGTTCCGGGTCACCAACGCTTCCGATTACGGCATCATGTTCTACGAACTGACTACGCCTTCCGGACGCCTGGTGCGCAAGATGATTTCTACCGGCAAATAATTGCCGCTCGACTTACCGTTTGATTTTTCCGCCCGCTTCGAATATTCGAGGCGGGCGGATTTTTTTTGGCGAACTGGCGAGGCGTCGAATTGGCAGAGCAGTTCGGTTCCGGAGGAAAATTGATCGTATTTTTGCCCCCCATAAACCCTTATCAAACTTCAACACCCTCCCGATACCCATTATGTCCAAAAAGAAACACCGCCATCTTCGCAAAAAAGGCATGCCGCCCGGCACGCTGGTGTATACCGGTCACCGGGCCGTGGGCGAACCGCTTCACGTCACTACGGTCTGGTACGGCGATGAAGAGCATCTGTTGCGCGAACACTATGCCCCCGAATTTGTAGCCAAACCCGAGGGCGTCACCTGGGTAGACGTGCGCAGTCTGGGCAATACGGAATTTATCGCCCGGGTCGGACAGGATTTTCACATACACCCGCTGGCACAGGAAGATGTGCTTGATACCCAGCAGCGCGCCAAACTGGAAGAATACGACAACGGCCTGTTTTTCATCCTGCACTACCTTCACCTCGATGCGGAAACCCTGGAACTGAGCTCGGAACAACTCGCGCTTTTTATTGGAAAAAACTTTCTGGTATCCTTTCAGGAAGACGCCGATGATACCTTTCACGACATTCGAAAACGCGTCTGCGAAGGCGTTGGCCGGCTCCGGCGCAAAAATCCCGATTTCCTGGCTTACAGCATGATCGATGCGGTTGTCGATCATTATTATCTGGTACTGGACGAACTCGGAAATGCCATCGACGGTCTGGAAGAGGCCTTTCACCACAAAGCCGACGGCATTAGTCCGCTGGATAAAGCGCGCATTTTCAGAATGAAACGCACGGCCAGCCAAATCAGGCATTTTCTTCTCCCCCTGCGCGATGCAACCCTTCGCTTTTACCGATCCGACAGTGAATTGATCGATGAGGGCACCCGACTCTACCTGCGCGATGTGTCGGATCACGTCACCCAAATACTCGACAGTCTCGACAACAGCCGCGACCTGCTGACCAATATCGAATCATTGTATCAGGCTGAAGTGAGCAACCGCCTGAACAACGTCATGCGATTGCTCACCGTCATCAGCACCATTTTTATCCCGCTTTCCTTTGTCGCCGGCATCTATGGCATGAACTTCGACTATATGCCCGAATTGCGCTGGCATTACGGCTATTTCACCGTACTGGGCGGCATGCTTGTCGCCATGATTGCCATGCTCTGGTATTTCCGCCGAAAGAAATGGATATGAGTTGAATGATGAATGATAAATGATGAATGGTTAATATAAACTATTATCAACCATTCATCATTCATCATTCATCATTCATCATTCATCATTCATCATTCCTTAATAGATGGTCGGCATTTTCATCTGGTAAAGCATGAAGGCCAAAACGTCGGCGGCTTCTTCGAGGAGTTTGGATGTGGGTTTTCCGGCGCCGTGCCCTGCGCTGGTTTCGATACGGATCAGCACCGGATTGGGGCCTTGCTGGTGTTCCTGGACGGCTGCTGCAAATTTGAACGAGTGTGCAGGCACCACGCGGTCGTCGTGATCGGCTGTTGTGATCATGGTAGCCGGATAGCCGGTTTTTTTGACGTTGTGCAGCGGCGAATATTTGATCAGACAATTGAACTCCTCCTGATTATCGCTTCGGCCATAGTCGACGGCCCAGGCGTAGCCGATCGTAAATTGATGGTAACGCAACATATCCAGAACGCCCACCTGAGGGAAACAAACGCCAAAGAGATCGGGGCGCTGGGTCATGCAGGCGCCTACCAGCAAGCCGCCGTTGGAGCCGCCCTGAATAGCCAGCCGGTCGGGTGAAGTGTATTTTTTCTCCACGAGATATTCCGCAGCGGCAATGAAATCGTCGAACACGTTTTGTTTTTGACATTTGGTGCCGGCTTTGTGCCACTTTTCACCGAACTCGCCGCCGCCGCGAATGTTGGCAACAGCGTATATGCCGTTGTTTTCGAGGAGCGCAGCGCGGGAGGCGGAGAATGCCGGCGTAACGGGAATATTAAAGCCGCCGTAGCCGTATAACAGGGTCGGGTTTCGACCGTCGAAGGCAATATTCTTTTTACGGGTAATAAACATGGGCACTTTCGTGCCGTCTTTACTGGTGTACCAAATCTGCTCGGTGGTGTAGGCATCCGGGTTGAAATCCAGTTTGGGCGCCTTGAACACCTTGGTTTCCAGGGTATTCATGTCGAGCGTATAAATCGTGGCCGGCCGGAGGAAAGAGGAGAAGGAGAAAAACGCCTGCGGATCATCTTTTTTACCGTTAACAGCGCCGACACTGCCCAACTCGGGTAGTATCACCTCCTTGATCGGCTGTCCTTCCAGTGTAAACACCCGCAAGGCGCTTGAAGCATTGTGCAGGTACGTACATGCCAGTTTGCCGCCGCACACCGAGGCGCCCTGCAAAACGTCGGAGGGGTCTTCAGCAACCAGCACCTGCCAGTTTTTTTGCTCCGGATGCTCCGTATCGACGAGCATCAGTTGCTGGTTAGGGGCGCCGAAATTGGTCAGAAGGATCAGTTTTCCTTCCACGTTATCGATTACCTGATAATCGTTGTCGAAATTGGTCGACAAGGGCGTGAACTTGTCCTGGTTTTTTGTCAAATCTTTGAATGCCAGCGTATTACCGCTCGTGCTTTCACTGCTCGAAAGCAGCAGGAAGCGCTCGTCTTCGGTAGTTTGCGCACCGAAATAGTAGTTGGGGTGTTTTTTGTCGTCGTAAACAAGTTTGTCGGCCGACTGCGGTGTGCCGAGTTTGTGGTACCAGATGGCGCCGAACCGGTTGGCTTCGGTCAATGCACCTCCTGCTTTGGGCTCGGGGTAACGGCTGTAATAAAAACCGTCTTCTGCCCAGGCAAGGCCCGTAAACTTGGCCCAGATCAGTTTATCAGACAATAATTCTCCCGTTTGAAGGTCTTTGACATAAATGGTACGCCAATCGGAGCCGCCTTCCGAGGTGGAATAGGCCAGATAGCGGCCGTCTTTGGAAAAGCCGGTTTCTCCGAGCGAAGTGGTGCCATCGGCGCTGAACTGATTAGGATCGAGCACCACCTTGGGCTGGCTGTCCAGCTGATCCTGCATGTAAAACACGCTTTGGTTCTGGAGGCCGTCGTTTTTGAAAAAGAAGTACCGGTTCGCTTTTTTGTAAGGCGTGCTGAATTTTTCAAAATTCCAGATCTGCTCAAGCCGGGTTTGAATCTTGTCGCGATAAGGAATTTGGGACAAAAAACCCTGCGTAACGAGGTTTTGGCGACGCACCCAGTCTTTGGTTTCCTCACTCTGGTCATCTTCAAGCCAACGGTAGGGGTCTTTGATATTTTGTCCGAAATAGGTATCGGTTACGGTAGTATCCTTGCGCGTGGCTGGATAGGTAACCGGTATAGGTTTAAAATCCATGGCAGCGGTTTTCGATTGGTTGGGGGTGTTTTGATTACAGGATAAAGCGGTCATGATGATGCCCGAAAGCAGGGCG
Source organism: Saprospiraceae bacterium (assembly GCA_016787345.1). GTDB lineage: Bacteria > Bacteroidota > Bacteroidia > Chitinophagales > Saprospiraceae > M3007. The sequence goes on from JAEUUU010000030.1 coordinate 84,828, forward strand.
CAAAAAATGAATTTATACATAACAAAAGGGTTTTTTCGTTGGAAACGTATTGGAAATGACGACAAGCAGGAAGGATTTTAGCCGCAGCGGCCAAATCCAACTATTTTCGCCCCGAAATGTACGCCGGATTCGGACGCTTATTCAACCCTGTCTACTCCGGGATTCGCCCAGTGGGTTATTTATTCCTATGAAAAACAAGTTTTTGTCGCTTTTGCTTATTGTATTCGGGGCTTTCTCCCCTTTGTTTGCCCAACAAACAATCGATTCGCTCGTAATGGCAGATAGCCTGCGGCGTGAAGCCCTGCAATTCAAAATCACCGACCTGAGTGTCCGCATTACGGCAGTTGAGCGGGTTTTCGCACTGGCGCGGCAGGATGCCCAAACACAGTTGGATAGCGCTGATTCCGCGTTGAATGCAGCGCTCAAAGACAGCACCCGGACAAAAGAAGAACGAAAAACCCTGAAAACCGCACAGGCCGACGCGAAAAAAACGCAGAAGAAAGCCGCCGCCAACCACAAAGAAGCGACCGGAGCACTTCGGCGGGTACAAAAACTGGAATCTATGCCCTTGGCAAATGCTGAAAAAGAGGCGGGCAAACTGGATGCTCAAATTCTGGCGCTCGAACAAAGAGCCGGGCTCGCTATCATACCCGAAGAAACCCCGATAGCGGCCATTATCGGCGCACCGGCGGTATCTGCACCCGACACGCTGCCGCTTGTGGTAGCTGATACGACGCTTAACGCCACGCCGCACGCCGATTCCGCCTCGACCGCCCCAACAGGCAACAAACAACGGAGCAAAATGCAGCCTGTTGGTCCGCAATACAAAGCATACGATCCCAAAGCCGACGTCATGCTGAACCCGCCCGCGGCGCCTTGCGTGCTGATTCGCGATGTACGCGACGAGTTCTCCGGTGAAACCTACCGCGAACTTCAACGCGGCGAACTGTTCCGCTTTAACAATGAATACGTGAAAAAAATCATGCCGCCCGGCCAGTCACACATCGTGTGCGAGGCTGCTCTGGCAGAAAAAGGCAATACCGCAAGCCTCTGGCTTACCTTCAGCATTCGCGACCCCAATGCCCGAAAAACATTCGGCGGATTCACCAAAAACAGCCAGGCCGTACTCAAATTCATGGACGGTAGCACCGTGAACATCTTCAACCTGCGGGCCGATGAAGGTGTAGCCGACGCCAGCGGAAATGTCATCCAGTTCAAAGCGCAATACACCATCGACAAAGAAACCCTGAAAAAACTTGAGCGCACGGAACTGGATAAAATCCGCATCGCCTGGGCCACCGGGTACGAAGACTACGACGTACAGAACGTCAATCTGTTGCGCCGACAGGCCTCCTGTTTGTAACCCCGATTTTGTCCGACATGCAGCACCAACTTTCGCTTCTGCCTTACAACACGTTCGGCCTCGATGCCCGCGCGGAACATTTCGCCGAATGCCGCTCCGAAGACGACATCCGAACGGCCCTGAAATCCGGCATCCGGCCCGTTTTTGTGCTCGGCGGCGGCAGTAATATTCTTTTTACCAGGGCCGTAGTGCCCGGTCTTTTGATCAAAAACAGCATCGAAGGAATTTCAATACTCGAATCGAACGACGGCGAGGCGCTCGTGGAAGCCGGCGGGGGTGAAAACTGGCATCGTTTCGTGCTTTGGTGCATCGAACACGAACTGGGCGGCGTTGAAAACCTCAGCCTCATTCCGGGCACGGTGGGCGCCGCGCCCGTGCAAAATATCGGCGCTTACGGCGTGGAGTTGAAAGACGTGTTCGACAGCCTCGAAGCTGTCGACCTCGAAACCGGGGAAACGCGGCATTTTGACAAAGCAACATGCCGGTTCGGGTACCGCGACAGTATTTTCAAACAGGAAGCCAAAGGGCGGTATTGCATTACCCGTGTTCGGTTCAGGCTCACCCGGCATCAGCATAAAATCAATATTTCTTATGGCGACATCCGGAATACCCTCGCCCTCATGGGTAAAACCGACGAACCGGGAATAGCCGACGTCAGCGAAGCAGTCGTCCGGATTCGCAGTTCCAAACTGCCCGATCCGGCCCAAATCGGCAATTGCGGCTCTTTTTTCAAAAACCCGGAAATACCGGCCGGGCAATATGAAAACCTGCGTTCTGCTTACCCCGATATGCCCCACTACCCTCTCCCCGGCGGGCTGGTGAAAGTGCCCGCCGGCTGGCTAATCGAACAGTGCGGCTGGAAAGGAAAACGGGTCGGCAACACAGGCAGTTACGAAAAGCAAGCCCTCGTGTTGGTCAATTATGGGGGCGCCACGGGCGAAGAAGTTTATGCGTTGGCCCTGGCAATCATTGATTCAGTAAAAAGCAAGTTCGGCATCTCCCTCGAACCCGAAGTCAACATCTGGTAGAGCCCCTCACCAATTCACCAATTCACCAGTTCACCAATAAAAAAACCGTCCTGTCTTTTCGACGGGACGGTCACAACATAACCATGAAAACAATTAACCAATCTAATGTTCTGCCTTAATGCTGATACGTTTTCGAAAAACCGTGCCAATTGCGGCAGTACTTGGTTGTTTTTTTAAATCTGTCACAAATTTTAACGTGCAGTCTTGACTACCCGGGCCGTATAGACCTGATTCAGGCCGTTCACTTTGAGAAAATAATGCCCGGGCGGGTAAGGTTCCAGCGAGATGACGCCTTTCAATTGCTCATCCCAGATGGCCATACGGGCAGTTTGCAGCCGTCGGCCGTTGGCATCGAAAACTTCGCAGAAGGCTTCTCGGTCGTTTTCGCCGGCTTCAAGGCTTACTTCAATCAATGCAGTAGTCGGGTTGGGAGATACTTTTAGCGTTCTTAACTGAGTGACCGGCTGTTCTGTCGGGATGTTGAAACAGAACAAGTAACTTGTTTCAGCGCCAAAAAACGGATCGTTGAGAATCCACAATATTGATCCGAATTCACTGGTAATAGAGACCGCGCCCTCCATGCCATCGCCGCCGGTATCGAAAAGCACAAACTCGTAGCACTGATTCAACTCGAGGCACCAGGGATCATAAATGAACGTCACCGGCTGATCTGTATACGGCCCGCCGCTGAACAGAACAGTCCCCTGATCATCACGCAATTCCCATCTCGTTTCCTCCGGTTTTTGGTCGGTGAGCAGATTGAGCGCATAAGCGGCGGCATCTTCATTCAGTGAATAACCAATTGAAGCTGTATCGTTTTTGATATCGTCATCTTCTCCTGCCTGGTTAACGTTCGTGACATCGACGGCCAGCACGTTGTTGCCGAAAGCCGAGCCGTACACTTGAATATAATACTCTTCTGTAATACCCGGCGGCAGCACCAGATCAACCGGCAGCGATACTTGCGGCACACCGTTGGTCGTAATATTCAAATGAAAACCAGTCACTTCCGCAATGCCTTCATTGGTCAGTTGCACGGCGGCAAATACTTGCCCGGTATCGCTGCAACCTTCTGTAATACGCAGGCCGGTTACCGCCAGATCGCGGTTCCAGCGGCGCTCCACTGTGGCGGAAACGGTATCATTGGCCGTGTTCTGATCGCCCGAAACCGTTGCCTTCAACTCAACCAGATAACTCAGATCGGGGTTGCTGACGTCGGCCAGTGTGGCAAACGTGTAAGTTGCCGTAGCGCCGGGCGCCAGCGTGTTCGGGTATTGCTCCGTAATCCAGGGTTGGCCGTTCAGCCGGTAGGAAAGTTCAAGCGCACTTTGGGGTTCGAGGCCAAAGTTGCGCAACTGCATGGTAACCGGTTCGGCGGCGGAGAGGTTCGGAGAAGAGACCGGCGACAGCAATGAAAGCGCTCCCACGTCGTTCAACTGCCGCTCCGGCGTACAAAACACGATGGTATCCTTCCCCGTTTCGGCGCTACCTATTTCAAACAAGACATTGTTGTAAATGTCGAGAAACTTGAGGTTGCCTTGCCAGGCCAATGTGGTAGAATTATAAATGAATTTGTAGCAAGTATTGTCGTCGCTGCAAATCTGAACCGTGCTTTGGCCGGGCGGCAGATCGTCGGTGATCAGAACCTGGTTGGCCTGGTTGCGCAATTCCCAGTGCAGGATACCAAATGTGGTTTGTCCGTCCAGCGTCAGGTAAGTGCCGTCCAGATTGCCGAAAAATTTGACGGTCAGGGTATCGTTGAAAACGAACTGGTCAGGTTGACCATTGGGCAGTTTGGCGATGGCGCGCAAGCCATTGAGGCCGTTCAGGATACCTGTGAGGTTGACGTAGATCGTATCCTGTGCCCCGGGGGCAAGGTTACCGGTCCAGAGATAGATCTGAGCCGCCTGATTGTTGAGCCGCCAGTGTATTTCGGCGCTTTGCATGGGGATACCGGAAGCATTGCGCAGGATGATACCGACGGTTTGTTCGGTACCACACACGAGGCCCGGCAGATTGGTTTTACCGACTACGGCGGCGTCGTTGCTGGTCAGCTTTCGCACCGAGGCGCGCAGGGTGTCATTGGGGGAAAAGGCATCGGAAGCCCATTGGGTAATAATTTCGAAAGCGTAGTTTTTACCCACTTGCCCCATCGGAACCGTTTGTGAAAAGGTATGAACGAGGCTTTGGCCTGGAAAAATGGTATCGGCAACGAGGTCTGTAACCACCGTACCGTTTTCAAAACGCAGGGTGACATTGACACCGAATGCAGGCTCAATCCCGCCATTCAGAATGGATACGCTCACACTTTCCGCATCGCCAAGCAGGGCAGAAGACTGCGGCGCGACCAAAATTTCAGGCGTTACGTCGAATGTATCGCGGCCGATCCTGAACGCGGCGATCCAGGTGCCCCAACTGGCGTTGGAAGGCTGGTATTCGCCGGTAAACCAAAAGGTCAGACCATCTTCCGGATCAACGGTCATGCTGCTGTAATCGCCCCAGCGGTTCGCCAGCGTATGGCTGGTCTGGCCAGGTTTAAGGGAAAACTCTTCGATAGCCATGAGGTTGGCCGGGTCGGCTGCCCGGCGACCGGTGAGGCGTAAGCCGGGAAATACCTGGTTGCTCACGACAGAATAGCCCAGACCGATATTGCCTTGCATGTCGAGTGAAATCGTACCCATGAATCGGTTGGTCGCCAGATCGGGGGCATAGGTCCCCTGCTGGTGAATTTGCCAGTTGTTGTTTGTTTTGCGCAATTCATACCAGCGCACCTGCGCGTCACCACCCAGTCCAGTTTGTCCGGAAACATCGGCCACGTGGTTAAAAACAACCGACTCGTGGTCGCCGAAATTACGGTAGGGCGCCCGATGCATGATAATATTTTCCAGGGCGGCAAGTCGCGGTGCATTTGCACTGGGTTGTTCGAGACAATCGTTGAAACCAAAGCAAACCGTGGATTCAAAAGGTGCGGGATATAAAATCTGGGGGCCTTCGCTGTAACTCTCGTCTACGTTCTGCCAGTCGACGTGTATTTCCCAAACCTGCAACTGGTCCAAGCCGCCATTCCAGGCATCGTCGTACATCCGGAAAACATAACCCGGGCTGCCCGGCGGCGGCGGCGGGCCACCTTCCCAATCGGCGCCGGTACCTGGCTGAAAGGTCACACCTGCGTAATTTGGCAGCTCGAAACGATAAATTTTAAATTCGTCGTCGCCAGCCAGCAGCGCCTCGCGTTCGAGCGCGTAACCGGAGCATTTGTTGCCGTTGTACAACTCATTGACCGTGATGTAATAAGCGTCCGGCCAGACGTACAATTTGGGGTAATCCGGAAAACCCAGGGTTTGAAAAACATATGCTTTCCAGGAGCCTGTCGGATCGTCGGTGTCCGAGACGGCGATCAACAACTCATTCGTGCCGATTCCACCTTTCAGTTCCATCATCACCCAGCGCTCGGCGCCGGGGTCGTATTGAATAATCGGGTCGTTAAAACTACCGGAACTGACCTGCGACCAGATGGTTTGCGTAGCGGCCGGGCCATAAACCGAATTTCCCTGTTTGTCAAAAACCTGAAACAGGGCGCCGCCGGGCGCATTGATCATTTGAACGTAATGGTTTTTGCCAATATCGCCGTTAGGGTCGGCCGGTGTAATATCGGAACGCATCCCCTCCCGGCTCACGAGGGTGTTCAGTTGCGGGCCCGCGCTCAATCCCCTTTCGGCAGCTTGCCCCACGAGCGGATCACCGCCTTGCGGTTGCGGGTTGGGGTTATTGAGGGCGTTGTTTTCAAAATAATTGGCCTTGTGCCACACTTTATCGGGGTGCGCTTCGGCCGGATCGGGCGGCAAGGGTTGCAAGTCGCGCACAGGCGGAATCGCGCCCAGCAATTGTCCGTACGACACCATTGGCGGATAAGTCCGTACCGAGTCTTGCTGCGATGTTTGCGCGCCTAGCAGGCCGGCTGCTAAGAGCAGGAGTAAAAACAGTGGTAGTCTTTTCTTCATGGAAGATTTGTCAAATGAATTCGGAAAGCGATGAGAATGGATGCAAAGTTGCAAAACAGCAGGAGGGGATATTTTGATGAATACCAGACTGGCTCATTTTTGCCAAATAAATTAATAGCCTTGCTGTTTCAGCCAGATGCTAAGAGCCTCCTGAACGTCAGACGGCCAGGAGCGCAACAACAAAAACACGCCGGCCAGCATGATGAATTTGATGAGCAAACTTGCCCGGTTGAAATGTCTTCGTGTTTTGGCGCCGTAAATCAGACCGGTAACCGCCGCTGCAGGCAACAGCAAACAGAAAATCCCGGCTATCAATTGCCAGTCGGGCGCGTCGGTCTGTACCCAGAAAAACATCAGAATACAGGTCAGAATGACCACTGTAACCGACGTAAATCCTGCCGGCAAACGCGCATAACGCACGCCTTTGATCACCGCCAAAGTATTACAGCCGCAGGCAGAATCGCCGGGGAAATCTTCCAGGTCCTTGACCTGTTCGCGCAGCAACGTTGTCACGAAGGCAAACATGGCATAGAGCCAAACCAGACCGACCGCCTGATGCACTGTTTCGCCGTGTTCGAAAGATACAATCCAAAGCGGGCGGTTCTCCGGAAAAAGCGGAATAACCGGCACCGCTGCGCATAGCAAGGCCACCAGCAAATTGCCCAGAACAGGGGTACACTTTAACTGCCAGGCATATAAAAACAGCAAAACGGAAACCACGGGAAACAGAATAAACACCCAGGAGAGATGCGGTTCGGGCAGCGCGGCATCGAGTAAAAACATCAGCCACACCATGCCTGCCAGCGCCATGGCATACAACACCAGGGCGATCCAGGGCGGCAAAAAACGGCCCACGACTCGCTTGTGTGGCTTATTGATCGCGTCAATGTGCCGATCGAAGTAATCGTTGATAATGTAGCCCGCCAGCGTGGCAACCACCGTCGTCGCAGCCAGCAGGCGGAAACTGTATTCCGTTAGCACCGGCAGCCCTCCGGCACGCAGGATAGCCGGCCGCAAAACATACCAATAGGGAACCCATTGGGTCAGCAGAACGATCAACAGATTGGGAAGACGCAACAGCCGGGGGAAGGCCAGTAGCCGGTTCATGGGGGAAAAATCTGTTTTTTGCCGGACAAACAGAAATTCTGAACCAAATGAAAATTCAAGACCTTGTTTTCAACAGTCCATACCTATGGCCTGTACGATCAATATTCCGGCCATTTTGACTGAAGTTTCAGTACTTTTTCAATGATGTCGCGCACGCAACCCTGCCCCCCGCGGACGGGCGACACGTAATCAACCACCTCCAGAATTTCGGGCACAGCATCAGCCGGGCAGCAGGCCAGGCCCACTTTGCGGAGCACCGGCAAGTCGGGCAGGTCGTCGCCGATATAACAAACCTCCGCGGCCAGCAAGCCGTAACGTTCGAGAAACTGCTGAAAGGGCGGAATTTTGTCGGCGGCGCCGGAGTAAATCTGTTCGAGTCCCAAATCGCTCAGGCGCTTGGTCACGCCAGCCGAGCGACCTCCGGTGATCACCCCGATCGGAAGTCCCGCTTTTAAGGCCCATTTCATGGCCTGGCCGTCGCGTACGTGCATGGTGCGCAGCAACTCGCCGGCTTCGGTCACCTGAATGGAATTGTCGGTCAAAACACCGTCGACATCGAAGACAAAAGCCTTGACGGCCTGCATTTTATCGAACAGATGTACGAGTTCGAGCGGCGGAAGCGGCTCCGGCAGCAGCGGCACGGCTTCGGGTGAATCATCCGGAAAAAAGGGCAGTTGGTCCAAAGCAAATAATGTCAGAAGTTATGGTAAATCAGCGGTTGTTAGCCCGCCATTCATAGACCCATTTGGCCTGTATTTGTTCCAGATGACCCTCGTTCGAGTCCTCGCGCTTACCGGCAAAATTGGGGATCTCCAAAATCCATTGCAGCAGATCGGTAAAACGTATCCGGTAAATTTTACTCTCATCGAACGCTTCACCAAAACGCTCGTACAGCGCCATGGCAATGTCTTCGTGATCGGCCCACTCAATGGGCATATTGTCAAAATCCTGAAAAGGCATGGGGGGAATGAATGATGAATGATGAATGATGAATGATGAATAATCAACTAATAAACCCTTATCAACCCTTATCAACCTTTATAAACCCTTCACAATCAATGCTCGTGACCGATGATCCGGCTTTGATCGGGAATGGTAACGGTAATTTCGGCTTTGTTGTCGAGTATAATACACTGACAACCCAGTCGGCTTTCCAGTCGGGGATTGATTGCGCGATCGATAAAGTCCTCTTCCTTGTCCGAGATTTCTTCCAGAAACGCTTCGCCCTTTTCTACGTAAATATGGCAGGTAGAGCATGCGCATACGCCGCCACAGTTGTGGTTGAGGTGCACGTCGTACTCTTCCGTCAGTTCAAGAATAGACAGGTCTTCGAAATCACCGCTGACGGTTTTGGAAGGGATCGAGGTATCTTCAAATAAAAATTTTACGGTTGCCATAGCGCAAATGTGGGTTTGGGGAGTGCAAAAGTAGCGTTATCCATGGTTTCCCAAACGGAATATCCCGGAGCTTAAAATTGCCGCTTTAACAATCGTACCGCACAAGGGTTTGGGCATTCTGCAACTTTCCTTCGCCGTTCATCATTTTCAGGGCCAATCAGGCCGATTTTTTTTCAAAAGCCTCAAAAAACACCGTACTTTTCGGCTACTTATGTACTACGGAACCCATCAATCACAACCGCCGCAAGATAATCCCGAATTCAAACGCTGGAAATTCAGGGAACTCAAAGTATACGCTTCCACCGAATGGCTTGCCGATAACAAAAAGAAATACCGCCAGGTGTTCGACCGGCATGAGACGACCTACGTCTATGCCGAATTGTCTTTTTACAACAAGTATTTCGACCTGGAAGACTGGGAGGTAAACGTCGAATTGCGCTGCTACTCCGTCAAAAAACAACGCAAGGAAATCTGCGTTTTGCCCTTCCGGCGCAAAGTCAGCAAATACGATCCGGTCGGCTATATCCGCGAAGGCTGGGGCAACAAACAAGAGGGTGTTTTTTGGAAAAAAGGCACCTATTACTGGGAGGCCTGGATCGAAGGCGAAAAGGTCGGCTCCAAATACTTCTACATCGAAGACGCCGGAAAAGCCCTCACCAAGGTCGAAAACCCCTACACCCAGATCAGTACTTTGCGTATGTACGAAGGGCCGTATGACGATACCCCCGAGTTTGAACGCCAATACCTGAAACGTTTCAACGGCGAAGAAACCCGCTACATCTATGCCGAGGTCACGCTGCGCAACCTGCTGTTGAGCAAACAATGGCAATGCGAACTGTTTATCAAATTTTACAATGACGCCCGTGAACTGAAAGGCCAGGTCGTCCGGTTGCAACGCGTTGAAAAAGGCGACGAAAACATAAAAATCACCGCCGGCTGGGGCTCCAATGTAAAAGGCTCCTGGCGGGAAGACCGCTATACCGCCGAGATCGTTTTTATGGACCAGCTCCTGGCTGTAATGCCCTTCGAAGTGGGCGGCGACTGGGAAGAAGGCATCAACGGGGTTTGGCTGCCCGATAAAGGCCAGCAAATCTACCTGCTCCCCGAAGCGGAAGATTCGGAAACCTTTGAAGAGGTTTTGTCCAAGCTGGATTCCCTTATCGGTCTGAGCGAAATCAAACTCAAGGTGCGCGAACACTCCCAATACATTCAGTTTCTTCAACTTAGAAAAGAAAAAGGCTTTGCCGAACGCGATGGCATCAATGTGCACTCCGTCTTTATCGGCAATCCGGGGACGGGTAAAACCACCGTCGCCAAAATGATGGGCCGCCTGTACAAAAAAATGGGCCTGCTCACCAAAGGGCACGTCCACGAAGTCGACCGTACCGACCTCGTCGGGGAATACATCGGCCAAACTGCTCCCAAAGTAAAAGAAGCAATAGAAATGGCGCGCGGCGGCGTGTTGTTCATCGATGAAGCTTACTCTCTGGCGCGTTCGGCTGAGGACACCAAAGACTTTGGCAAGGAAGTGATCGAGATACTGGTCAAGGAACTATCCAATGGCCCCGGCGACCTCGCCGTGATCGTGGCGGGGTATCCGAAAGAAATGAAAACCTTCCTCGACTCCAACCCGGGGCTTCGCAGCCGTTTCAAAATGACCTTCGAGTTCCCGGACTATCTGCCGCAGGAACTCAGCCTGATCGCCGACTATGCCGCCCGGGAAAAAGAAGTATTGCTCGCCGCCGAAGCCAAAATCCTGGTCGACGAAATCATCACCGACGCTTATCGCAAACGCGACCGCTCGTTCGGCAATGCCCGTTTTGTGTTCGATCTGATCGACAAGGCCAAGATTCAACTCGGACTGCGCGTCATGGCGCACCCCGAAGTGCGCCAGCTGAACGCCGAAGCGCTTAAAGTCATTCTGGCAGAAGACGTCACCAATGCCCAGATCAACCGCAAACGGCCGCTGCCCAACATTCCTGTCGATGAAAGCCTGCTCAGCGCGGCTTTACACGAACTGGATGCCATGATCGGCATGCAAAACATCAAAAAAGACATCCGCGAACTGGTGCGGCTGGTGCGTTTTTACCGCGACCACGGACGCGACGTGTTGGGCCGCTTCTACTTACACACGGTTTTTGTAGGCAATCCGGGCACAGGCAAAACGACCGTGGCGCGTATTCTCACCAAAATCTACAAAGCGCTCGGCGTATTGGAACGCGGCCACATGATCGAAACCGACCGCCAGGGACTGGTGGCTGGATACGTCGGTCAAACCGCTATCAAAACGGCCGAACGCATTGAGGAAGCCATGGGTGGCGTATTGTTTATCGATGAAGCCTATGCCCTGACCAACAGCGGCCGCGGCACCCACGGCGACTTCGGCGACGAGGCCATTCAAACTTTGCTCAAACGAATGGAAGATCACCGCGGCGAGTTTTTTGTATTCGTAGCAGGCTATCCGGAAAACATGGAAAATTTCCTCAAAGCCAACCCGGGCCTCGGAAGCCGCTTCGACAAAATTCTTCGCTTCGATGATTATGCCCCCGAGGAATTGCTGGAAATCGCCCTGCATATGTTCCAGCAAGAAAAATTCCGCGTCACCGAAGAAGCCCGCGAACACCTTGGGCAATACCTGGCCTTCCTGCACCAGTTCCGCGACAAGTACTTTGGCAATGCCCGTACCGTGCGACAGGTGGTGCTCGAAGCCATCAAAAACCAAAACCTGCGCATCGCCCAGAACAAACCTGACAACGACGACGACATGCACACCATCACGCTCGACGACGTCGCCACGTTTACGTTCGACAAGGATAAATTACAGGTGTTCCAGCGGAGAGGGATCGGTTTCGGCCGTTGATGTTCAATGCTTTTTCTCGCCTCTGAAAACCTTCTCCCCTGCCCTGACCGCTATGCCGAGGTGGTTTTCTTTCGGCGGAATCGGACAGTTATACCCGTCACTGTACGCGCAATACGGGTTGTAGCATTTGTTGAAATCGACGACGAGCGTGTCGTTTTGAATGTCGCCTAACCTGAAATCCAGGTACCGGCCGCCGCCATAGGTCTGATCGCCATTGGTCAGGTCTTTGAACGGCAGAAAAAGGTAGTCTTCGTAGGAAGAATCGCGCCCGATCAGGTATAGGTTTTGATAAATCGCCAGTGAAAACGTCTGATTCCCCAGCTCAAATTCCAGCGTGGCGTATTGCCTGTGAAGCCGGGTTTTTCCGCTGTAAGTCGGCAATTCAAAGGGCTGCGCGTCCTTGCTCAGGATAACTTTTGCACTCAACTGCCAGAACTGATCAGGTGGGTAAAAATCCAGCCAGGCGGTATCCTGCACTTTCAGCGGCGAGCGCGGCTCGGAGATAAACTCGTTTTTATAATGCTGCCGGTGTTGGGCAATATGCTCTGCAAACGACGCATCAGCATGTTGAGCCATCAGGGCATTGGCGCTCGAAAGTGCCAGACAAATAAGATAAAAGCGTATTTTTTTCATCGGTGTAATCCTACTCGTTTATTTGACAACGAACAATATCTGCCGCCCTATCGACTGACTTTGCTTGCCCCAGCCCCGGATGATGTACGTACCGGGAGACAACCGGGAAATGTCAATTTGGGTTGTTCCTGAGCCAATTGAATGTTCGAGCCAGACCCGACCGAATAAATCGGTTATTTCGATTCTGATTATACCAGGCTTGGTTCCTGTATTCACCCAAACTGTATGTAGCGCAGGATTGGGAAACACATCCAGTTCGGTCGTAGAATATGCCTCGGTATGGGTGGAATTGTCGCCGGCGCCCGGCTCGTCATCCCAATTGAGGAGATTATCGGTTTGGAAATAAGCCAGCACGGCGCTTTCATTGTCGAATTCGGTGGCGCCCCATGTTGGTACGTTAGCAACCGGAATGTTATTACCCGAACCCGTATGCTGACCAACCACGAGCAAACCGCGCGCCGTTTTAAATACGCCAAACAGTCGCACGTTATCCCCGTTCGCCTGGGTCAGGGTGTCCCATTGGCCAACAATCAATGAACTGTAAATTGGTTTGCTTAATGTGGAGTCATATACTCTGACAAAATCATTCCAGCACGACTTGCCGCCATAATATGGTTTGACCATCTTCTGGTAGGCGTTGGCGGTAGTGATGGTCCGCCGGCCTTTGGCCAATACGATCACTTTGCCATCGGCGCCTGTTTTCATCATATTTTTTATCAAAAAAGTAGAATTCAGGTCAGGCCAGCCGGTATTCGGATCTGGCCAGCCATCGAGATTTGGATCGGTATGCGGCGTACCTAAAGAAGCCGTGCTCTCTGCCATTTCTCCCATATAAGTACTGTGAAAAAGATCACCGGACGTCAATGTCAATTTGCCGAGCCACGATAAATGAATGTTGCCATTGGTACCGGTGAAGTTGTTCTGAAAGCCCCACGATGAAGCGTTGGCGGCAATACTGTTTCCCTCCCAAAGATTCTCGACATTATTGCCGTGACAACGCGCCCCCACGACCAAATAACCATTTTCCGGAGGCTTGCTGTAATCGATGGCCAATGCGTCGATGTACTGATCCGGCTCGGAAATGAGGGTGTCGCCGTCGGGGCGGACCTCATGGTACAGCCGCGACCACCATTTCATCTCGCCGCTGTCGTCCATTGCCATGACAGCCGGTTCAAAATCAGGCTGACCGGAAGGTGTTACACTTTTGGCATTGAATCCGATGTAGATATGGTTGTTTCGCCGGTCGATGCAGATAGCAGAGGGGCCATAGGTAAATGTAGCGCCCGGCGAATAACCGGAATACCCGGGGCCGTTGGTCGTATTGGAAGAGCCCTGGGGTACACAAGGCGCATCGAAAAGAACATCGAGCGGCCATTTGCCCTTTTTCATGCCTCCGTTTCCATCGGGTTGCCAAAAGTTGTAATCATCCTGTGTGTGAGATCTCAATTCGCAGCGTTGCCCGTCTCTTTTGAACACTATTCCACTGAATGACAAGTCGGCTAGCGGGCCAGGGTATTCATCGGCGGCGCCGTAGAATTCGGTTCCGCTCGTTGTCCAGTGTATCCGCCAGTTAGGCACCAGATCATCCGTGCCATCGGCCTTTTGCCGGTACACAGCCGACCAGTTGTAATCGTGCGAATCGCCGTAAGCATACACGACTTTACCATCGCTACCTACGTCCCAGGGGTGATAAATTTTGGGATACGAACCTGTTTTGGCTTTTACCTTGATGATAAAATCAAACCCTGTTGGGACACCATCGATAAAATTATGGTTGAGTTTGCCAATAAAATAACCGCCGTAAGCACTGTCTTCGGTATCTCCACTGATATAAATACCCTCCGTAGACTGCGCTTGCATGTTGCTGAATTTGATAAACCTGAAATTTTCAGCGGCTCCTTGTGGTAAATGGTACACACTCAACAATTGCTGAGCGGTGCTGTCGAGCAGGAGAATAAAGGCTATTTTTTGCGTACCGGCATTATTCTGAATATCGCCGGCAGACAGCTCAACCCTTGGCGCCTCCGGTGCGATCCAGTCGAGATCACTGGCTGCACCCAACACAAGGATGTTCCCGTTAGACAACTGGGCAACATCATAAAAGGCTTCCGACCCCTCATTTCCGGCGTAGGTAAGCAGGTTCGTTTGTGCTTTCGAAAGGAAGGCAAAGAGGGTAAAAATCAAAATCAGACCTTTGAATTCGATCGTTTTCATTGTGATTTAGTCAATACCTGAATGTTTGGGTTTCGCCGTTGTGATTACCGACAATTAAAAGACTTTTTCCGTCAGCCTGTTTTACCAAAGCAAGGTCCCGCGCTTCCTTGGTTGCCCAAAAACCGGATTGCATGGCAGGTACTGGTCTGAAATTACCTTTCCCATCATTAAGCAGGATCAATCCGTTGCCTGAATCAACCGGGCCGGTTTCAGCCTGCATCCCCATTTCATTGCCCGCCAAAATGATGTCGGCGGCGCCATTTCCGTCTACATCGGTCACTACGATACCCCAAATGGGAGCGATCTGGGCTTCATTGGACAATTGGTGCACGACAAACCTGCCGCCCTGGTTCTCCAGCCAGCAGGTTTCCAGTAAAACGGATTTCAAGTACCGGGCCGATTTTAATTCGTTCCTCGGAAAAATATCTTCCAGCGTAGCGTAGGCATAAGGCTCGTTGCGTACGAATTTCTTTTTCAGTCCGGGCAATTGTTTCAGCAAAACATCGCGGTAAGCCAACGTGTATTCGACCCCATTGTCGGTGTAGCCCATGATGGCATCCGTGCTGCCGTTGGCGTCAAAATCTTTGTAGTACATAAACAAGGGCTCTTGCGGCGAGGCTTTTAAACGGGTATTCAGCCCCAGATTGCCGCCAACCAGATCGATATCCCCGTCGCCGTCCAAGTCGGCGGCGGCCAGGCTGCGCCAGAACCCCTGGGTTTCCGAGAGGCCGAATTCGGCTGTTGCATCGAGAAACGCGGCGCCTTCCTGTTTGAATACCGTAATCGGCATCCATTCTCCGGCCACGATAAGTTCGGGGCGTTTGTCGCCGTTGAGATCGGCAAACTGCAGGCCACGCACCATTCCGCAGTAGGCAAATGCGGGGGCAACTTGCTGCGTTACGTCTGTGAATTTGCCCTTATCGTTGCGCAAAACATGACTGGCCGGAGGCGAAGGATAAGCTCCGGGTACGCACCAACCTCCGAGAAACAGGTCGGGGTCGCCATCATTGTCATAATCATAAGACGCAACAGACGAGCCGCTGTCGGTGATTTTCGGCAGTGCATCCAGGCTGCGGGTGAATTTTCCGCTTCCGTCGTTGAGATAAAGCCGCGGCTGATAATCATCGCGCCCGGCGGCGGCGGCGGAACCGCTGCTGGCCACAAATAGATCCCGGTCACCGTCGCCATCGGCATCGAAAAACACAACGCCGCCGTCTTCGTATATTTTATCGGCCTGACCCGGGTCGGCGCCGCGACTGAACTGTCCGCTTTTTTGCTGGATGAACAAGCCGCCCGGCTTGCCTGGCGAGCCGCCCAAAAAGCAGTCTTCGAGCCCGTCGCCATTAACGTCGCCGACGGCTATACGCGGGCCGGGCGTCGAAAGCCGCCAGGGCAGCAAACGCTCGCGGTTGAAATCGGGAAATCCGTCGTCGGCAGATGGGTAGTTCAGACCGGTTTGGCCGGTTTTCTCCACAACTAGTGTGGGCCCCAGTGCCGCAAGCGGGGCCAGTTTGCCGGGTTTAGCGTCGGTTATTTTCAGGGTAATGCGCTGATTGACAGGCTGATTGCTAACCACTGCCAATTTGCCGCCGGGAAATTGCACCTCTATTTTATCGATAGCGCTTTTGTCGCCCAGACCGAATTGCAGCAAGGGCTCGCAACTGGAGAAAAATCCGCGATAAGGCGTCATTTCCTGCTGCCAAACGCGACCGCCGGCGTTTACCCGCACCACTGCGCCGAAGGCATCCGGGTTGCCCGCCGGGCCTTCCAGGTCGATTTGAAGCCAGTTGCCTTTGCGGGTATCGGCGGCCGTGTTTTTGTACAAAAGTGCCTCGTTTTCCAGCCGGCTTACAATGAGATCCAGATCGCCGTCGCTATCCAGGTCGGCATAGGCCGCGCCATTGTTGTAACCTTTTGCAACGATACCCCATGCCGTGGAGACATTCTCAAAAGTCATGTCGCCCCGGTTGCGGTAGCAATAATTGTAGAGCGGCGTACTGGGAATCAGGTCGAGGTATTCGTACACGGTTTTAAAATGTTTGGGGTTCAGGCCGCCGAAGCTGCGCTGGATCGAGTCGGCGGTGAACTGGGCGTAATCCAGGTTGGTCACGTCGCGGCGATACCCATTGGTAATAAACAGATCGTTCCATCCGTCGAGATCGAAGTCCTGCAACAAGGGCGCCCAACTCCAGTCGGTTTGAAACACACCCGCCAGACAGCCGATATCGCTGTACGTACCGTTTCCATTGTTGATTTGCAGCACGTTGCGCATCGGCTGGTGCCCAAAACCATACGTAACCAAGGTGTTGTACCGGTCGGTTTGCATGGAGGTGCCCAGCATTTTTTGCCGTTGGTAGTCTTCCGCCAGCATATCCAGGGCGATCATATCCGGCAGGGCATCGCCATTCACATCGGCTATGTCGACCCCCATCGTGTGGTTGGCATTGTGCCGGAAATGAGCGGGTTGCTGGTCGCTAAATGTACCGTTCCGGTTGTTGACATACTGAAAATCGGGCTCCAGATAGTCGTTGGCGATGTAGAGGTCGGGCCAGCCGTCCTGATTAAAATCAGTGACCGTACAGCTGAGCGAAAACGCCCGGTTGTGGATGCCGGCAGCTTTACTCACGTCGGTAAAGGTGCCGTTGCCATTGTTCCGGAACAACTTGTCCGACTCGAACTCCGTGGTCGGCGCCGTACGGCGAATGATACGGCCGTCTTCCAGTTGCTGCATATCCATCTGGGTCGTCAGGTTAAAATCGACCGGAAAATTGATTACGTATGCGTCAAGGTCGCCATCGAGGTCGTAATCGAAGAAATTGGCGTGATTGCCGGGCGATGGGTCGTCGAGGCCAAAAGCCCTGGCCTCCTCGGTAAAAGTGTTGTTTTTATTGTTGATAAACAAGAGGTTGCGGCAAATATCGCCCGGTTTCAGGCCTGCCCGGCAAACGTAAATGTCCTGCCAGCCGTCGCCGTTGACATCTGCTACGGAGACACCGGTTTTGATCCCATCCGGCGCAGCCACGCCGGCCTCGCCGGTAATGTCGCGGAATTTCAGGTTGCCTTCGTTCAGAAACAGTTTGCAGGCGCCGGTCGTTGCGGTGAAATAAATATCCGGTTTGCCATCGCGATTGACGTCGATGATACCCACCCCGCCACCGTTGTAGTAGTAGGCGTTTTTGATGACGTTCTGCTCAAAGTCCTCGGCAACCTGATTGGAAAATTTCAGCCCGCTTTCCTCCGCGCTCACCAGTTTAAACATGGCATCGGATGGCGCCACGGGGTCGGCAGCCGCATTACGGCCTTGTTTGTTGTCCGCTTTTTGGCATGCGCCGAAGAGGAGAAGAACAAGAAGCGCAACAAAAACACGCGAATTTGATTTTACAGAAAATGTAAACTGGAGCGTCATACTGGTCTGGATGTGTGATTTTCGCCCCAAATTTGAACATTCACTTTGTATTCAAATGAAAAAAGTCGTGGTCGCAATAGCCGGTTCTTCCGGTTCGATCTATGCCAAATTGTTGCTCGACAAACTCGTCGGCCTTAGGAACCAATGGGATGCGGTTGGCGTAGTGCTCTCCGACAATGCCCGGCTCAACTGGGAGATCGAACTCGGCGAAGCTGATTTTTCCCTTTATCCCTTTGATTTTTATGGAAAAAACGACTTCAACGCGCCGTTTGCCTCCGGTTCAGCACGCTTCGACACCATGATCGTATGCCCTTGTTCGATGGGTACGCTGGCACGTATCGCAACCGGTCAAAGCACCGATCTGCTTACCCGTGCGGCCGATGTGATCCTGAAAGAACGCCGGCGGCTGATTCTGGTGCCCCGCGAAACGCCGTTCAGTCTGATCCACCTCCGGAACATGACGGCCGTGACGGAAGCAGGCGCCATCGTCTGTCCGGCTTGTCCGTCCTTTTATTCAAAACCGCAAACTTTGGAAGAGATCGGAGCAACGGTCGTAGATCGGGTGCTGGACCTTGCGGGTTTTCAACTGGATAGTTATCGCTGGGGTGAAGCAGAATAAATTTTCAGACACGCCCTATTTTCGTGCCTTATGCGTACCGTTTTATTCAGTTCAGCCGCCCTGATATTCAGCATTTTCAGTTGTACCCCGAAATTATATACATACGAGGTGACCGTGCCCCTCGGCGCGCATCCCAGTGAGTTGCTTTCGTTTCGACCCACCGGGTTCAACGGAGAAGAAGACGCTGATGTGTTTTGCACGGTGATCGACCTTGAAAGCGGCGAACCGATGAGTAATACGGTGGTGATTTTCACGAAGTTATCCGCTCAGACCGCCCTGGCCGGCATCACAACGGAAAACGGTACGTTCAGAAAAAAACTGCCGGCCGACGCCTACAATCTGGAAGTGCGATACACCGGAAAAAACAGTTTTCGGTTAAGCAGTTACACGCTGGACGCCGGCCGGCAATACGAAATCAAAATCGGCCTCGGCGACAGCGGCATCCCCGTCAGAAAAATAGTGAAATCGCGCCATCCACTGACGCAGGAGGAAGCGGAACAGGAGGCAATGAAACCGGAGCGGCAGTAATCCCGAAACTCAATCGAATAACTTGTCGTATTCGTTTTCTTCCTTCAGCAGTTCTTTTGGCGGCCGGTTCAGGTCGAGCGGCTTTTCTTTGACGGCCGCCATGGGACGCTCCGACAACAAGGGGCTTTTACGCTCCCATTCCTCCAGCAGTCGCAGGCCGTCTTCTTCAAAAACGCCGTTTTGCAAGTCGATGGAAGCCAGCAGGTTCTTGCTGGTATCCATGAAACGCTCCATTTCGCCCACCTTGTTGCCCAAATCTTCGGCCATCACTTCGAGGGCCTCATCAAACAGCGCGCGTTTGTCCGGGTCGCCGCTGATGATGCTCATCGCGGAGCGGATGGCGGAATGGCTGGTTTTGATGGCAAGATATTCCTGCTCTTTTACCTTGATTTGATCTTTGGTGTCGTCGAGCATGATTTCCGCATTTTCATACATGCGGGTCAGCACCCGGTACAAAAGGTCCATCTTCTTTACCAGCACATCGTACTTGGCATTGGCCTCCTGCAGGCGGCCGGCTTTTCGGGCGGCGAGGGCTACGTTTTTGTCGTCCTGTTTTTGTTTGGCCTGTTCGGCAACGTTCATATTACGCTGAATTTCAGCGTTGTTGCCATCGATCAGGCCCTTCAACTGGCGCATCTGACCGCGCAGCGAACCGATTTGTTTGCTCAGGTTGCGCAAGTTGTTTTCCAGATCATCGATGTAGGATTTCAGGATCGAAATCGGGTCGACTTTTACAAAAAGCCCTGTGATCCAGCGCATGAGCGACTTGTAGGCATACCAGACCAGGTTGCGGGCCTTGGGATCGAGCACGACGTACACGATAGCGGCAAGGCCGGCAAGCATGCCCGACAGCGCCAGGGTATTTTCAGCTTGTTGAATTAAAAAAGGCAAAATCCGGTTGAGCAACAATGCTCCGCCACCCAACAGGAGAACGAGAAAAACGCCCCCGGTGATTCCTTCCGGTCGTTGCCAAAACGGTTTGGATGCCATACGCTCAGATCATCTTGTGAATATTCTCGATATCGCGGTCGATTTGCAGCAGGAGCGCAGCGTGCGTTTTTTCAAATGCGCCGCGGCTTTTTTCAATTTTTTCGCCCTCCAGTTTGACGGACGATTCAGCCTGCTCCGCTTCTTTCAGGTAAGCAGCAATCTCGTCCTGCAAACGGGTGATCTCGGTTTTGTGCCGTTCGATCTGATCGCGCAGGCGTTTGATGTCGTCCTGACGGGCGGCAACTTTGGAGGCCGTTTGTTTTTCGAGCGCCTGATCGAACTGTTCTTTTTCCCTGGCGACTACGTTGCGGTAATAACCCGCGGTTTCGGTCAGTTTTTCCTTGGTCAGTCCGAGCGTAGCGGCTGTTGTAAAAGCGCTTTTATACGCAGTGGCTTCATCGAGTTTGAGGTCTTTTAAAGCGACAACGGCGCGTTTAAACTCCAGGTAGTCGAAACCGGGCAGGTTGTTTTTTTCAATAGCAGCGGTGAGGAATTCGAGGCTGCGGTCATCGAGGTCTTCGGCAGAAAAAAGAGATTTAGTCGTGAGCATGGTTTATTTTGCTGGTCTGATTTGTTGGCAAAAAAGCGAATTTGAGATCGTCCGGACAATAGTTTTGCGACGAACGGGGGCAAATAACCGAAATTCATACGGATCGGCGCAGATGTAGTATACGAAGTGTTTGCTGGAAATACGCTTTTTTTGCCGCCGAATCCCGTTCCATTTGCCGCTATGATCCGCATCTATATTTCTCACGCGCCCGGCGACACCAAAACGCTGTCGACCCTGCTCGAATGGCTCAAACCATTGGAGGAAAAATATTTTTTGCGAATCTGGTACAACGGACCGCCTCCCCGCCCCCAAACACTGCCCCTGCCCTGGAACATCCTTTTGTTCTGGTATTCGCCGCCGCAGCCTTCGGCGCCGTTCAGGCCCGATCCGCCGGAGGCCCTGGGGCAGAGCCATATTTACCTGTTTCTCACCAGCCATCACGCTTTGGCCACCCCGCACATCAACCAGGTGGAGATTCCGGCGGCCACCGCGCGGTACCACGATCTGGGTCCGGCGCTGGTACGGATATTCCCGGTTATCGTGTCGCCATCGCACTGGAAGACTTATTCACGGCTGGCGCATTTTGCCACGATTGGCCCCAAGAAAAGTCTGACCGAAAGTCAACCCAAGGAGGAGGGATTCAGGGAATTGGCCACGCAATTGCAGCCCGTTATCGAAAACCTGCGCCGCAACTGGATGGAACGCTACCATCAGGACGGCCTGCCGCTGGACGAGTTCAGCCGTCCGGCGCCGAAAGGCTTGCCCGCGCCTGCGCTCTCTCCATTGCCCGGCTGGCTGGGCTGGGTTTTAGTGTTTTTGCTGTTTTATTCCGTGGCCAACTGGTATGCAACCGGCTGTGCACCCAAAATTTACCACGGCGATTACAAACCCCTGCTGGCGCCGGAAGAGCAAAACCCGGTAGAATTTCCGCGCAAACCACCCGCCCAGTCGCCCAGCCCCGTCCAACTACCGCCTGAAAGAGACTCACTTCCCAAACAACCCGACGGTATCGAATAATATGCTTCAACACCCGCCACTTGTCCTGGCTTCTCAAAGCCCCCGCCGCCGGCAATTGCTCACCGAAGCCGGCTTCCGGTTTACCATCAGAACCTACGACGTGCCCGAAGATTTCCCCGCCGACATGCCGGTCGAGGATGTTCCCGTTTACCTGGCGCAGAAAAAAGCCCGGGCAGGTTTGGCCGATTTGACCGGCAATGAAGTGCTGCTGACGGCCGACTCGGTCGTCATTCTCGACGGAATGATCTTTAACAAACCGGCCAACCACCGGGAGGCAGTTCAGATGCTCAGCGCCTTGTCGGACCGTACCCATACGGTAATCACCGGCGTTTGTCTGATGAGCCGTGAGAAGGAAAAGACGTTCGCAGGTGTGTCAAAAGTGACGTTTGCGCCGCTGAGCGACCGGGAGATCGACTTCTACATCCGTGAATACCAGCCTTTTGACAAAGCCGGCTCGTACGGTGTACAAGACTGGATCGGGTTGTGCAAGGTTGTAAAAATCGAGGGTACCTACGCCAACGTCATGGGTTTGCCGGTCGATCTCGTGTATACGGCTTTACAGGAATTCTGACTGAATTAACGGGCTAGCAGGGCCTCGCACAGCCAGTTGGCCAGCGCCTGCCGGTTGTTTTTGATCACCAGTCGCTGCTGATCCCAGTCGTTGCGAATGTTGCCGAGTTCGATGTATACGGCCACCGGGGCTTTTGTTTCTCTCAACGTGAACAAGCCGCGCGGTGTCACGGTGCCGTTGTACCGCTGCTGGCCGCGCACTTTGAGGTATTTTTGTAAAAAAGTCTGGTGAAACTTCTTGGCCAGGCGCTGACTGGGCTCGCTATCAGGGCGATAATAGAAAAATACGTCGGTTTTGGTGTGACGCGAACGGGAGTCGACGTGGATTTCGATGATCGTCTGATCGGTCACGCCGGCTTTGCGATGCTTCTCGGTGAGGGCATTGATCAGGTCCGTACGTTGTTTCAAACGTTCTTTCTGGTCTCTCGGAATGGTGCGGTCGCCCCACACGACTTCATCCTGATCGCAGCGCAGAAACGGTTCGTCGCGGATGCCGTCGTTCGGATCGCGGACGATCATGTAGGTGGTTGCGCCGTGACTGACCAAAAGCCGCACCAGTCGAAGGGCGACGTCGTAGGCGTATTCGTCTTCGCACAAGGTATGGCTGGCGCGATGGCCCTGCGCGCCGGGATCGGGGCCACCGTGGCCGCTGATGATGTAGTACACCTTGCCTTTGAGGCGATTGCTGACCACGGGTGTTTTGGCGTAGCCGGGGCCGAATATCGGAAACACCCGCTCGCCTTTGGCCGCGCCTATTTCGTCCAGACCATTGATATTCACTTTCTCCGGCACCGAAGCCGCCAAGGCAGGTACGCTGGCGCCTTGCGGGCAATTCAGCTCATGCCAGGGTACCCATAGTTTTTTAGTGACGATAAAATCGTCGGCGCGCAGGCCCTTTTTGCGGGCGGTTTCATTGTAGGTCTGGATACGTTTGGCCGTTTCCCAATCGGTGATATTGAGCGTTGTACGGATACTTTTGCCATTGTATTCGACTTCCTGCACCGGGATCTTATATGCCTTGTTGGCGACCAGGCGGTAGTCTTCTTTCAGGTTGTTGATTTTGAAAAACTGCGTCACGTTGCAGTCGTATTCATCGAGGAAGTAACGGGCCAGCAGTTTGGTCACGTCGTCGCCCTGGCGCGATATAACCTGCAACCAGACAGGAGTGGGCGGGCCGTAATTTATTGCATCGGCGCTCAGCTCCGGCCGGTGGGCGGAGAGCGTCAGCAGCAAAAACGGCAATAAAAAAAGACGAAGTTTAAACAGGCGCATGGGGGCTTTTTCGGCAAAATTGAACAAAAACTTTTCAGTTCACCACAAAGCACAGATTTTTGGACAACATAAACAAGCATGCGCTTACTGTAACGGTATGAAAAACAGGATTATAGCAAAAAATCGGCAATTGGACGCCCTGGTTCAAAGCCTGCTCGACGACATGGCCGGTTTTTCTGCCGGGCAACTCAACCGCAAACCTGCTGATGGCGGCTGGAGCGCCATGCAAACCGCGCACCACCTGCTCCTCGCCGAAGAAGGCTCGCTGAAATACCTGTACAAAAAACTGTCGGCCCCGGCCGAATTCAAACGAGTCGGACTGTCGGAAACCTGGCGATCGATCCTGCTGCAATTGTCGCTCATCTCACCCATTAAATTCAAATCGCCCCCCGCCGCCAACCCGGAAATATTGCCCGAAAATGCTTCGTTCGACGAATTGCGCGGGCGCTGGCTCGGCGTCAGGGAAGCCTGGGGGCAGTTTTTTGAACAATTGCCCGATGAACTTTTCGACAAGGCTGTATATCGGCATCCGCGGGCTGGCCGACTCGGTTTTTTGCACACCCTCGGTTTTTTAAAAACCCATCTGAAAAGACACCGCAAGCAAATATTCAAGGCACTGGCCTGATTTTATTGAATTACAAAACGCTACCACACCCATGAATAAACACTTACTGTTCAAAGCATTAGCCCTTTTTTTTCCCGCTTTTCTACACGCCCAGGAACCGCATCCCTGCGGCACAGCCCCGGTGATCGACCCCTGGCTTTTGGAATACAAACAGCACCCTGAGCAATTTGCTACGGCGCGCTCTTTCGATACTTTGTACGCCGGCGTGCAAGTGCACCTCGTGGCCCGCAATAATGGTACAGGCCGCTTTACCGTCGAGCGTCTGCTGGATGCTTTTTGCCGCCTGAATCTCGATTTTCAGCCTGCTGCAGTGCAGTTTTTTTTAAAAAATGACTGGACGACGCCCAATAATACCAACTGGTACAACCATTCCGACATCCCGGAGGGAATAGAAATGATGTTTGAAAATAATGTGCCCGATGCGCTCAACGCTTATTTCGTGGGCGACCCGGCCGGTAACTGCGGATACAACCTGCCCTATGCCGGCGTAGCGATCGCCCACCAATGCGCCAATCCGGACGACCATACCTGGACCCACGAGGTCGGCCATGCCCTTACGCTACCCCACCCTTTTATCGGCTGGGAAGGCAAGGTGTACAATTTTGCCGTGCCGACGCCGGATACACTCACCTACGACTACACCTATTTCCATTCAACGCCAGATACGATCGTACCGGCTCCGCTCGACACGGCTCTTGTGGAACGCCTGGATGGCAGTAATTGCGGCATCGCGGCCGATTTGTTTTGCGACACCAAACCAGACTACCTGAGTTACCGATGGAATTGTGACAACAACGGACAAAGCCAGGTTACCCTCAAAGACCAGAACGGCGCAACGTTCAAAGCCGACGGCACACTCTACATGTCGTACGCCGATGACGACTGCTCCAACCGCTTTTCCGACGAGCAGATTGCCACCCTGCGGGCCAATTTGCTCACCCAAAAAACAGCCTGGCTGCATCCCGGAGCGCCATACCCCGACATCAGCGGGGCGCCAGCACTGCTGTCACCCAATGGCGGCGAAACGGTTCCGGCGGTCGATATTCCGCTGCACTGGAGCCCTGCGCCGGGCGCAACGCACTACCTCGTGCAGGTCTCCCGGTTCAGCAATTACGTGGTGAAAAACTACGATCTGGTCGTCACCGACACGACGTTTACGGCAGCCACGCTGTTGCCCAACTACACGTATTACTGGCGTGTCCGGCCATTTAATTATGGGCATACCTGTGCCTCCTTTACTGAAAACGCCTCCTTTTACGCCATTCCGAGCAGCTCTGTTGGGGGCCTCGCGACCGACGACAACTTTCGCTACTACCCCACCCGCTTGTCGCCGGGCCAGCAACTCACGCTGGAAATTCCGGCAGATTGGTTGAACCAAACCGCCGAATGCCGGTTTTTCGATGCGACAGGCAGACTGGTTTGGCAAACCCGTTTGACGCCCGGTGCGGAAAAGATCACCCTTTCGCTTCCCTCCGACGAATGGCAGGCCGGCATTTATCGCATGGTTTGGACCAACTCGACCGTGAGCCGTTCGGCTACCTTGTTTTGCACCGGCGGGCAGTAAAATTGTCGCACGCTGGCGCATTTTTGATCTGGATAACCAATTATTAAAGCAGAAAGCAGACATTTGTCAGAACAAACCAACTACTCAAACCTCTGTGTGATGAATTTGAAATTTTACACTTTTCTAATCCTTTTTTTCGGGCTTTCCAAAGTGGTGCTGGCACAGCAGACCGACAAGAGTTACTGCGGCTACACCGGGTATTCGCCCTGGCTCAGCTGGTATCAGGACAACAAAACTGAAATCGCTCAACTGCGCGGCAGCAACGATACCACCTGGTTGTACGCCCCGGTAACGGTTCATATCGTTGGCAAGAATAATGGAACAGGGTATTTTCGTACCGACCAGGCTATCCGGGCCATTTGCGAAATGAACGCCCAATTCGAGCCTGCGCACATCCGGTTTTATTTTATGCCGGGCGATGAATTCCAGTTCCACGACGATACGGACTGGTTTGAACACGACTGGGACAGCGGTTCAGAAATGATCAATACGGTGTATCCAGGACTCGAAGACCGCCTCAATGCATTTGTCGTGGAAGATCCCGCTGGCAACTGCGGCTATTCCTGGCAGGATGTGATCGTATTGGCCAAAAGTTGCTCGGCCGCCGGTAACAGCACCTGGGCGCACGAAGCCGGCCACCATTTTTCGCTTCCCCACCCTTTTTATGGCTGGGAGGGACAGGACTACAATTACAACGACCCCGCTCCCCAAGACTGGGGCGGTTATCCGGTTGAAAAAATGGACCAGAGCAATTGCTACGAAGCAGGCGACCGCTTTTGCGACACCCGCCCCGACTACCTCAATTTCCGCTGGCCTTGTAATGAAAACTTCGAAAGCCTCGAATTACAACACGATCCGAACGGCACACCCTTCCGCTCCGACGCTACCCTGATCATGGGTTATGCCTACGACAATTGCCAGTCGCGCTTTACCGACGAGCAAATGGAAGCCATGCGCACGAACCTCTACACCGAACATGCTTCCTATCTCACAACTTTCGAGCCGGGCGCCGAAATCACCGACGACGCATGGGTGCAACTCGTCAGCCCGATCGATACCCAAATCGTACAGTACAATAATTTTACGGTGGTCTGGAATCCGGTTCCCAATGCCACGATGTACCACGTTCAGGTGGGCATGACGCCTACTTTCTCCATCCTGCTTTTCAACGGTACCGTGCAAAATACCACGTCGATCAATATCACGAAGGGTATTCCGAACAACCGAATCCTGTACTGGCGCGTCCGTGCGTACAACAACTGGGATGTATGCCAGCCGGACAATTACATTCAAACGGGTGTATTCAAAACGCATAATTCCACCGCTACCAGCGAACTGGAGCAAAGCCTTTTTGCCGAACTGGCGCCCAACCCTGTAGCCGGCGGCGCACCCGCCAAATTGCTGCTGGAATCGGACGACAACATGAACGCACTGCTCACTGTAACCGATGCTGCCGGACGCGTTTGTCAGCAACAAAAACTTCGGCTGTACTTTGGCGAAAACCAGATCGACATCCCGACCGCCGAATTGCAATCGGGTCTGTACATCGTAACCATTCAAAACGAAAGAGGCGCCCTGATCAAAAGAATGGCGGTGACCGAATAATTGCATTATGGGCGTTATTCGCCGACAAAGTTTCAAATACACGGTCGTCAATTTTGTCGGTCTGGGTATTGGTGCGGCCAGCACGTTATTCATCTATCCGCATACGCTGGAAGCATACGGGTTGATTCAGTTGTTGCTTTGGTTCGGTGTTGTCGGATTGCCCATTTTATCCCTGGGCGGCAATACGCTGGTCATTCGTTTTTTTCCTCAATTCGACAACAAAGGCAATGGGCACAACGGCCTGTTGCCTTTGTTATTGGGGCTGTGTGCAACCGGGTGGCTGACGGCAGTCATTATCGCCGCATTTTTCCGCGACAACCTGATCCAGGTATTGCAGGATCGCTCTCCTTTGCTGCGCGATTACCTTTGGATGGCGGCGCCACTGACGCTTTTTTACATCATGAGCGTCGTATTGAGTCAGTATTCCGCCAATTTCAAACGGATCGTTGTGCCGTCGATCCTCATTGATTTTTCCCAAAAACTCATACTGCCCATTTTGCTGTTTGCCCTTTGGCAAGGCTGGGTTTCGCTGGATGTAGCGCTTTGGCTGTTGTTGCTGTACAGCGCCGGTGTACTGTTGGGTATGGTGTTGTATCTGCGCAGTATCGGGCAGTGGTTCTGGCGCCCCAACGCCGGCTTCCTGACGCCGGAGCGCCGAAAGGAAATCGGCAGGTTTATGGTGTTCGGCGCCGTGGGCGGCTTTGCCCTGCTGATTGCTTACAAGGCGGATCTGTTGTTTGTCGGTTCGATGAGCAGCCTCAAATCGACCGGTATATATGCCATTGCGGCCTTTATCGGCTCCGCCATCGATATTCCAACCAAAAGTTTGTACGCGGCCAGCGTGTCGTCGGTGACGCACTACCTGGCACAGGACAACATGGTTGAGATGGAAAAACTGTACAAAAAAGTCTCGATCAATCTGCTCACGGTCGGCTTGTTGCTTTTTGGTGCGGTCTGGATTTCAGTCGACAGTTTTTATGCCATTTTGCCCAACGGCGAGGTATTGGCAGAAGGGAAATATGTGCTGCTCATCATCGGTTTGTCGCGCCTGGTGGAAATGACGTCGAGCCTGAACAACTACCTGATTTACTACTCCCGTTACTACGCCTGGTCGTTGTTGTCGCTGTGTGTGCTGGCGGTGGCCAATATCGGCTTTAACCTGTGGCTCATACCCAAACTGGGCATCACCGGCGCGGCCATTGCCACCCTGATGGCGATCATCTGCAACAATACCGTGAACTTGCTGCTGGTGTGGTTAAAGTTTGAAATACAACCATTTACACGAAATACGTTTCGGGCGCTGGGGCTGGCTGTTATGGCCTTTGTTGTGGCCAGTCTGATTCCCGTCAGCGGGCGCCCCTGGTTTGATCTGATCGTACGTTCCGGGTTTTATGTAGCCATTTTTGCCGCCCTGGCGTACAAATACCGGGTCGCACCCGATCTGGCTGATCTGGGCGAGCTCGCGGCGGAAAAGATCAAATCGTACAGAAGGAAGTAGCGTTTATTTTTGAAACAGCTCCACGATCAGCATCCCTTTGTCTGCGGCAGCTACTTTATTTACCTTGACAAAAATACCCGGATTCAGTTCTGTTTCCTGTCCCATCCGGATGTCGGGCCTGGAAGCTTCAATCAGATCGGCCCACTGTTTCAGCGGCGCCTGTTTTTCTGAAAAGCTGCTCAGGAACACCAATTCGCGGCTTGCTTCTTTGAGCCAGACTGAATCCGGCATTTGCAAGAAACCTTCACCCGGGGCCGTAAACCGGTATTCCTGTCGGGTTTTTTCGCATACTTCCTGATAAATTTCAACAAAAATACCCCGATCGGTCATAAAAGCCTCGCGCGATTGTTCGCCCTGGGCTTCGTAACTATAGTCTTCGATATGAGGCAGTCCCTCCTCAAAGATCGGCGAAGGTTTGTAAGGGCAGATTTTTTTTCCTCCGCATGCGGCAGCAAGCCACACGATCAGCAAAAATGCAATTCTGGGCATAGTCTTATCTGTTCAAATCGGCTGTAAAATTAGGGCGTGTTTGGGATATTGAGCCGCAGGGAAGAAAATCCAGCATTCGTGTTCTACGCATTCTTCTGACTATTTTTGCCGCATGAGTTCCCTATTGATTCGCAACATCAAAACCCTTTATCAGGCAGAGACCACCCGCAGGAAAGTGGTCAAAGGGGCCGACATGGCCGATCTGCCCGGCATCGACGACGCTTTTCTTCTGCTCGAAAACGACCGTATCGCTGCTTTTGGACCCATGGACAAATGCCCCTCACGGGCTGATCAGGTGATCGACGCCAGCGGCCGGCTAGCGCTGCCTTCGTGGTGCGATTCGCACACGCACATCGTTTTTGCCGCAAGCCGGGAGGAAGAGTTTGTCGACCGGATACGCGGCCTGAGTTACGAGGAGATCGCCCGCCGCGGCGGAGGCATTTTGAATTCTGCCCGAAAACTGCAGCAGGCCAGCGAAGATGAGTTGTTTGAAGGCGCGTTTAAACGCCTGCTGGAAGTGATCGGATTTGGCACCGGCGCCATCGAGATCAAAAGCGGCTACGGCCTGAGTGTCGAAAGCGAAATAAAAATGCTGCGCGTGATTCGCCGACTGAAGAGCGTCAGCCCGATACCGATCAAAGCAACCTTTCTCGGCGCGCATGCCATCCCGGTGGAGTATGCACAGCGACGCGAAGAGTACATCAGCCTCGTTATCCATAAAATGTTGCCCCAGGTGGCCGAAGAGAACCTCGCCGAATACTGCGACGTGTTTTGCGACCGCGGCTTTTACACGGTGCAGGAAACCGAGCGTATTCTTAATGCCGCCTGGACGTACGGCTTGAAACCCAAAATACACGCCAACGAGTTGGACTACTCTGGCGGGGTGCAGGTTGGCGTCGCCTGCCATGCTATTTCCGTCGACCACCTGGAGTACACGGGCGACGCCGAAATCGAGGCATTAAAAAGCAGCCAAACGCTGCCAACGCTCCTGCCTTCCTGCGCTTTTTTCCTGGGTATTCCTTATGCTCCGGCACGCAAAATGATTGATGCCGGTTTGCCGGTCGTATTAGCCAGCGACTACAATCCGGGCTCTACGCCATCCGGAAAAATGCCGTTTGTCGTGTCGCTGGCTTGTATCAAAATGAAGATGCTGCCCGAGGAGGCGATTAGCGCGGCAACGCTCAACGGAGCCCGCGCGATGGAGCTGGAAGACGATTATGGCAGCATAGCCGTTGGCAAAAAAGCGAATTTGTTCCTGACCAGGCCCGTACCCTCTTTGGGGTATTTACCGTATGCTTTTGGCAGCGATTGGATAGAAACGGTCATTTTGAATGGAAAAACCTGGACGAAATGACAAGAAACGGTCAAACAAGGCGTTTCAAATTCATCCCCTCTTTTTGTTAAAAAAGCCGAATTTCAAACATTTGGCGTCGTTCCGATAGGTCGGATGCGCGCCGAATGCCTAATTTTGCGTCCACTTGTCCAAAAGCCAGTTTAATCCGTTCACAAGAATTCGGCAGTTGTTAAAACTCCCGTTTCCAGCAGCACCCAAAAGTGAAGCTGCATCTTTGGTTGATTACTTTTTATCCCGTAGTTCGAACATATCCTACAACCATTGTAAATTTTCTCACCGCATGTACAGACTTCTAATCCCCCTGCTTATTGGTCTCATGACCACGGCTTCGTATGCCCAGACGCCAACGGCCGCTTACACACCCTCCGAAATCAAACCTAACCCCAACCCCTCAACCGCCGCCCCGGAAGCCGTTTGTAACAACGCAGGCACCATTTCATTGGGCGCCGCCGGAGTAAACACCCAAAGCAACGACGTTGCGCTTCCCATCATTTTCCTTTGTTATCAGGACTCGATTTTCATCGACCACAATGGCGATGCCGATTTGAGCGGCGACCCGAACCCTGCAACGACTCCGGGTCTGGGTTACATCTTTTACGATTGCCCGCCTACTTTGATCGGTGACAACCTCCAGACCATTATCACCGATCCCTGTATGATCCTCGGCCCGACCAACCAGCCGGTTATCGCTTATGGCAGTGATCCCAGCGGCGATATGTGGTTTTTCAACAACGGAACCCTGCAAGGATTGTACAACATGGGGCAGCCGGTTTCGCTGCACTTTGCTCCGGTAACCTTCGACATCTTCAATCTGGCTGCGTCTCCGGATACCGTTGGTTATGAATCCGCCCAGGTGGGTTTTCCTCCCGGCCCCTGCGTCAACGTAGGCATCCCGTCGGAGTTCGAGGTGGTTTACCTGAATCCGATCGAAGAATCCGGCGTCGACCCCGATTTTGGCGATGATTGCCGCGGCAAATTTCAGATCAGCGGTGGCTACCCGGAATACGACATGGGTGCAACCTATACTACGATCGATATCTCCCTTTCTACCGATCCCACGGTTAAAGCATTGATTCACAACGCTCCGGCGCAGTGGTTCAACAATGCCAACATCATTTTCTCCGTACCGCAACCCGGAACGTATGTGGTAACCGTCGAGGATGGTAAAAGCTGCGGCTATTCCTTTACTATTGATATGCCCGCCTGTGACGCTTCCAACAGCGTTACGATCGGCTTCGGCGATGACAATGCACTGCCGGGCCAGCAACTTTGCGTTCCGGTGACCGTTGAAAACTACAACGACGTTGTCGGTTTTTCTTTTTCTATCACCTGGGACCCAGGCGTACTTTTCTACACCAGCGTGCAGGACCCCAATCCGGTGCTCATCAACCCGACTTTCAACAACAGCAACCTCAATGAATTGCTGACCGGAGCCGGATCGTTGGGCGTTCTATATTACAATCAAAACAACGTCGGCGCCACCCTCGCAGCAGGCGACACCCTGTTCAGCGTTTGTTTTATCGTAACGGGCCAACTGGGCGACTGCTCCGGGCTGGATGTAGGCAACTCCCCCTCGGGTGTTCAAATGGAAAACTCCATGGGCGGCAACTATGCCGTTCTGGTTGATACGGGTACTGTTTGCGCCGACTTCGATCCATTTACGGTAAGTATCGAAGTGATCGATACCACTTGTACCGGAACTGCCAGCATCCAGATTACGGCCAATGGCGGCGAAGCCCCGTACGAAGTGATTTGGAAAAAACTGCCCAGTGCATCCGGCACCCTGGAAACCATTAACGCCACCGGTGGCGTACTGGTACTGCCGGGGCTCAACAACGGCGACTATGCCTTTGCCATCACCGATGCCAACGGCGCAGGTACCCTTATTCTCGATACCATCAATATCAGCCTGACTCAACTGGGCGCGTCATTATCCCTGACCTCCCCGACCTGCAATGGCCTGGCCAATGGCTCTGCCCTGGCTGTCGCTTCCGTCGACGGCGTAGCAGTACCGCCTGCCGGTTATAATTTCAGCTGGACCGGCCCTAGCATCCCAAGCCCTGGCAGCGATGCACAGAACAATATCCCAGCAGGCGCATATTCGGTAACGGTTACGGCGCCCAACGGCTGTACGGCAACCGCCTCCGGCACTTTGACTGCACCCTCTGCCGTTGCACAAAACAGCATTCAACTTACTCCTGCTTCCTGCCAGGGTATCAGTGACGGCTCTATTTCGCTGACCATTCAGGGCGGCACACCGTTCCCGGGCTCGCAGTATGCGTTTGAATGGGCTTATTCTCCCGACCAAAACCTGCCCACGCCACTCACTTCGGAGACGAACAACCCCTCCGTTATCACCAACCTCGCGGCCGGTAATTACTATGTCACGGTTACTGACGCGAACGGTTGCACTTTCGTTCCTTTGGTTGAATATGTGCTGACCAATGCCCGCGAAGTCACCATCGACCTTCTCGGCCAGCAAAATGTCAGCTGCTTTGGTGGAAACGACGGCAGCATCACGATCGAACTGACTGCCAACCCGGCCTTTGCAAACCCGAACGTTCAGTTCTTCTGGACGCCCACGGGCTACACCCAGGTCAACAACGGCGCCGAAACGACCTACTCCACTCTCGATATCGGCACGTATAACGTACTTGCTGTAGAGCAAAATACCGGCTGTGTGGATACCGCTTCATTTACCATCACACAACCGAATGCACTGCTCCTCGACACCCTCAGTATAACGCAACCCTCCTGCACTTTCGTAACGGATGGTTCCGTCACACTGATTGCCACCGGCGGTACGGGTATCGGTCCGCAATTTGTATACACCTGGGGCAACGGTCTGCCCAACGGCCCCAGCCAGACCAACCTGGGTCCCGGCATCTATGTACCGACGGTAACGGACCTGAACGGTTGCCAGGACTCTATCGTACTCACGCTGGCACTGCCTATTCCGCCCGCCATCACGAGCATCGATTCGACTTCGGTCAAATGCGGCAGCGACGGTTGTCTTGATGTCAATACCACGCCAGTGGCAACGATTTATACCTGGACGACGCTTTCCGGCACTCCTGTGGGCAGCACCGCTCAGGTTTGCGACCTGCCGGGCGACACATACGTGATTGTCGTCAGCGACAATAAAGGCTGTACCAGTGCCGATACGGTCAATCTCGCCGGTGTTGTGCCATTGAGCATCAGCGACACCACGCTTACCGATCCGACTTGCAATGGTTATCAGGACGGTAGTATCGCCGTAGGCGCAGCTGGCGGCAACCCGAATTACACTTTTGCCTGGGACAACAGCGCGATCGGCCCGATCAATCCGGCACTCGGCGCTGGCCCGCATACGGTGACTGTAACAGACTCGGAAGGCTGTACGACCACAGGTACCTTTACCCTCAATGATCCGCCCGCTATCGCCGCGGTGGTCAATGGCCTGATGGCGGCAACTTGTTCCGACAGTTGCAATGGTGAAGCCATTCTGGTGGTTAATTATGCTTCTGTACCGCCCACCAGTGGCAATTTTACATTCCTCTGGGCCGACGGTAATTCGGACTCCCTGCGCACTGATCTTTGCCCCGGTATGAATTCCGTGACTATTACGGACGCCAACCAATGCTTCCTCGTGCAAACGGTCGACATCGCCGCTCCTCCGCCCGTGGATGCTACGCTTTCGTCTACACCAGCCAGCTGCAACGGCGGTGACAACGGCTCCGCAACAGCCCTTGGTACTGCCGGCAACGGCGGCCCCTACATGTATATGTGGAGCACCGGCGCCACCACGTCAATTGTGAACGGTCTTGAAGCCGGCAACTACGCTGTAACGGTAAAAGACAACCAGGGCTGCGCCAACGTATTTCAGGTTAGTGTAGGCGAACCTACTCCCATCGTCGTATTGCAAGATGCCGGCAATTCCTCCAATAATCGCTGTTACGGCGACTCAACCGGCGTATTGGCAGTCACGGCATCTGGCGGTAATGCAGGCGGCTACACCTATACCTGGGCCGACAGTAATGGCGACATCGTTGCCAGCGACGAACAACCCGTAGTAAGCAATCTGCCAGCCGGCAATTACAGCGTTACCGTTACGGATGCGTTGGGCTGCACCGGCGTCAATACGTCGATCCTGCTGACCAACCCGCCTCCCGTTCAGGGCGCTTACGAGCCCTGGGAACCCCTCATTTGCTTTGGTGATTTCACGCTGCTGAACATCGATACCATCTTTGGCGGATCGGGCGGCGAATACTCCTTTACCCTCGACGGCGGAGCCCCGCTGCCCGCTGGCATCGGCATTCAAATGTCGGGCGGACCGCACGTTATCACGTATATCGACGGTCAGGGCTGTACTTTCGACGAAGAAATCACGGTAATTGAACCCGCAGAAATCAAGGTCGAATTCACCCCGGCGATCGATGAGATCGAACTGGGCGAAACTTACGACCTGTTCCCTGCCGTCACGCCAATTGGCCTGGCGATCGATACCTTCCTCTGGGTGCCTGCCACGGCACTGCTCAATCCGGGCAGCCTGTCACCGACTGCTTTCCCGTTTGAAACGACCCAGTTTATTCTGACCGTATACGACACCAGTGGCTGCATCGGCGAGGGATCGATGATCCTGGAAGTCGACCCGAACCGCAATGTCTACATCCCCAACGCCTTCAAGCCCGACAATGCAGAAGGCACCAGTACGCACTTCGGCCCCTGGATCGGCAATGGTGTGGAAAAAGTCAATTATATGCGCATCTACAACCGCTGGGGTGAGTTGATGTTTGAAAACAACGACTTCGTACCCAACAACCAGGATTCCGAAGGCTGGGACGGCCGTTACCGGGGCGACTGGGTTGAGCCGGGTGTGTATATCTACATCATTGAAGTGAAATTCCTCGACGATAAAGTACTGCTTTACCGGGGCGACGTGACGGTGGTGCGTTAGTGCCAATCGAAAAAAATCCCGGTTCTATTTAAAAAGAGCCATCCTGTCCAAAGGGTGGCTCTTTTCTTTTTGGGGAGTGCGGTCGAAAATGCTTCCTAAATGAGGCACTTTGGCATCATACGTTCATTACAGGGCAGGGACTTTTATTTATTTGATGGATTTGAACACTTTCCCCTGCTCGAATCTCTTATCTCCTGCAACTACTTCCCAGAAGTAAAAACCCGGGTTCAGCGCTGATGTATCAATGGTATTTAGTCCCGGGGGTAGCTTGTTTTCTTGCAACAATCTGCCCGTCATGTCATACAGACGAAAGATGGAATTATCCGGACAGTTTTCACATGAGACGAGCAGTTGCGCTGTAATTAACGTTGGCCTGACGTAAATCAGCTTGTTTTGGGGCGGTTGGGCGGCCGGGGTGGTCAATTGTATGGTTCGGCAGAAAGTGTTCGAGCCATTAATATTGCTAACGGTCAGACAAACCTGATAACTGCCGTTCTGGGCATATTCGTGAACCGGGTTTCGATCAGAACTCCCTAAGCCATCCCCAAAGTCCCAGATCCATTGCTCCGGCTCGTAATAAGACAAGTCTCTGAATTCGAAAAGGTTAGGATTCAAGGTGTCTTGTTCGTAACGCCACCAGGCCACGAGTAAATTATCCAGCCCTAGCGTATCACAGGAAGAACCATCGAGCGGGCCAAGCCGGTAATTCGGAAAATTGGGTACAGATTGCGCATTGATAACAGGTAAAGCAAATCCTCTTTGTTGGTATTGGCAGGCCAGGCCTTCCTCATCAGGACGATGGATGACGTGCAAAGCTTTCATGCCATTTGTGGCTGAGGTGTAGATTTTACCGTCTGGCGCCAACTGAGAAAGGTAAAAGCGCTTGGGGAAAGGATAATTATCCCGAATGGCTACAATTTTTCGAGATGCGAGAAGAAAAGCAGATTGAATATCGTACGGGTAAACGGTATCGTAGAAATTATGATATAGGTATCGTGAATTGGGAGAAAACGCTACTCCACCAATTCTTCCTGTCCCAGGAGCATAATAGATATGCCTTTGAATAGATAGTGTTCCTATGCAACGGTCAAAATCAAATATATCTAACCAGGCCCCTACACTTGAACTAATGGCATTATAAGATGCAAAGTATTGGCCATCAGGCGAAAAGCAACTCTGCCCCAAACCCTGGAAAATAGTATCCGCAACGGTTTGCTGGCCCACAACATGAATTCCATCAGGATCAATGAGAATTCGGTAAAACCGATTGGCATCATGTTCCGGCGTCACGATCCACCAATCCCTTCCGTTAGCGTGCTTGCAAGCCGTCACTTGCCCATAAGCGATGGTGTCTTCAATAATGGGCTGTTCACGGGCTACCACTTTACCCAGTCCGCCATTTGCTTTGCGGTCGATGACGGCATAAGAAAGATTCCGATTCGCAGTGCCACTGCCTGGGATAAAAAAGTCGCCACTGTAAATCAGCAATACACTGTCCGGATGCTCCGGCCACGGCAAGAACATACTGCCCTGCGGAGGATCAACATCCGACCAATACTGGTATATGCTGATCTCCATGTCCATATCATGCCCGAAATCCAGGAGTTGAAAATCAGCGTTTTCAATTTGCAGGCCGTTGAAGTAAGCGATCAGATTGCCGGAGGAGTCGGAAAAAGCAGAGTTGTTGTCCTGAAAGTTCATGATTGAGACGGCATTTTCCTCAACTTCAGCGGTACCATTGCTGAACTTCAACACAGCAATCCCATAATTATCACCCAATTGCGGAGGGATAAAGCCTTGGTACCCCATCAGCCAGGTATTGTCAAATAACTGTGCCGACAAAATGGTAGGAAAAACTGTCCAAAACAGGAGCCAAAGTGATCGCATTTCAATTAAAACAACTGTCATATTTCGATCAATATAGAATGAGCCATTTTGGCGCTGACATAGGTATCCCAACTCCAAATATACATGCCCGCGGCCCCTTTGCCCTCGAAAAATTGGTTACTGAAAAATGGCTCGTTCGCGGGAACGGAGCCGTCCGGAACTAACCCCTCCCTGCTCAAATCCTCGCATCCTCACATCCTCAAATCCTCATAAACACAAGCGCCACCCCGTTTCCGGAGTGGCGCTTGCTGTTTATGGTCGATTCAACAATCCGACGATTACTTCGTCTGGATCATTTTCTTCGTTGCGCTGTCGGTCGCCGTTTCCAGCTTGTAGTACAGCAGACCCGAGGTGTTCAGCATCGCGCGATCCAGCGAGATGGCGTTGTAGCCTTTCGCGAAGTCGCCCTTCTGCGTGA